>CAZQHJ010000264.1:0-1504 GCA_964593225.1 uncultured Thiotrichales bacterium | reverse complement strand
CCCTAACATAAGCCACGAACTTTGAGCTTGGGCAGGTCAAAACATTATGTCTTCACACTTCTCTACGGGATGCGAGCGTTGGACATCCCGAAACCCTTATACTTCCAATAAGAACGTAGTCCTTATCCAACGCAACCTGGAGGAGCACAACAATGGCTCTTACATACAATCCGGAGAACGATGCGACGCGGACGATATGCTGGACCGATGCCGGCCTTCATTTACGGGATCAACGGGTATTGCCTGCCCGTGTGGAGACGGTCGTGTGCGCCACTTCCACGGAAGTGGCGACGGCAATTCGGGATATGGTGGTGCGCGGGGCCCCCGCCATCGGGATCACGGCGGCCTATGGCGTCGTGCTGGCGGCGCGGGGACGCTATCGGGCGGACCCGGCGCGTTGGAAGACCGACATTTGGAAAAACCTGGCCGAGCTGGGCGATGCCCGGCCCACGGCGGTGAACCTGGCCTGGGCCTTGGAGCGGATGTCGCTCCTTCTCCGGTCCATCGAGGAGGACGGAGACCCGGAGCCCGTCCTGCTGGCGGAGGCCGAGCGCATTCACGAAGAGGATATTCGGGCCAACAGGGAGATGGGGCGTCTGGGGGCTGAGTTGATCGAAGCGCGGTGCTCCGTGCTCACCCACTGCAACGCCGGGGCCCTGGCCACCGGGGGCTATGGCACGTCCCTGGGGGTCATCCGCTCGGCGTTCCTGGCGGGGAAGATCGAGATGGTCTATGCCGACGAGACGCGCCCGTGGCTCCAGGGAACGCGCCTCACGGCCTGGGAATTAGCCCAGGATGGGATACCCGTCCGCCTCATCGCGGACAACGCGGCAGCCCTCGCCATGAGTCCGGCCGTCACCGGTCCGATCCGGCATAAGATCCGCTGGGCCATCGTGGGCTCGGACCGCATCGCCGCCAATGGGGATGTGGCCAACAAGATCGGGACCTATTCCGTGGCCATCAACGCCCGCTACCACGGGGTGCGCTTCATGGTCGTCGCCCCGACTTCCACCATCGACAGGGACATCCCCGACGGCTCGGCCATCCCCATCGAGGTCCGCCCGGAGCGGGAAGTGCTCTCCTTTGCCGGGGCCCCTATCGCCCCCGAGGGGGTCGGCGCCTGGAATCCGGTCTTCGATGTGACGCCGGCGGCGTTGGTGGACTTCCTGGTCACCGAACGGGGGGTGATCGAAAAACCCAACCGGGAGAAGATCGTCGCCTTGATGGCGTGAGAATCCTGCCCGCGGAAACACCTGATATCGGCGAACGGCCCGGCACGAGCCGGGCTGGAACCGGGGGGAAGCGGCGCGAAACCGAGTGAACAGCCCCCTAGTAGTCTGTCCATAAAATAAATTAGGATACTAACCTCGTTTCTCAATAGAATTTGGCAACCTATTGAGGAGCAAGGTGATGAAGAAACGCTATGTTGTACGTTTATCCGCGGAAGAACGCGAGCGCTCGCGGGTACTTGACGGCGAAGGTGAGGCACGATTGGTAAGTTTGG
>CAZQHJ010000263.1:0-1509 GCA_964593225.1 uncultured Thiotrichales bacterium | reverse complement strand
CACCGGGTGGGTATGCAGGCGCAGCTTCTCGCCATGGACCCGTTCCAGGGTTTCGCGATAACCGGCCAGTTTCGCCTCCGCCTGGGCCAGTTTCCCCGCCACGGGCGGCAGTTCCCGCAGTTCCTCCCTCGACAACTCCCGCATCCCGGCATTCTTCGCGCCCAGTTCCTCCCAGCGCAGGTGCTTGAATTCCAAGAGGTGATCCAGGAGTTGGTACTTGCGCATGTCGGGACGAATGATCAAGCTCAGATCGCCGTAACCCCGGTCGATGCTGGTCTCGGAATCCATGATGTAGGCGGCATCGTTGAAGAGGGCCACCAGGAATAGGGTTTTGACCACCAGTTCATTGCTCCAGCGGAGATCCCGGTTGTCGAATACCTTGAGCAATCGCGCCTCGATGAAGTCGCAAAGCGGTCCCGGCTCGCCAGTGGTGTAAAAGATCTCGCTCACCTCATCCCGAAGCTTGATGTGCTCGAAGGTGCACAGAAAAGAATCGCGCATTCGCTCCACATAGAGCTTGCGCACCACCAGATTGGGAATAGTGAATTGCAGCTTGCCGAAGGGGTCCCGGCCCATGCGGGTGAGCACGCCCAGATAATGGAGCAGCGAGACGAGAAACCCCGGGCCCTGCTCGTTTTTCAGCAACGCATCGATACCGAAGTCGTCCGCCAATTCCGGCACGGTCAACGGTTGCTCGATATTCAACGCCTGATTGACCACCGTCTCCCCATGGGGAAGCCCGGCAACGAACTGGATGCGGTTGCGATCCATGGCGAGATTTTGGTCGAGCATTTTCTCGGGATAGCGGCAGTAGCGGCTGAAGAAGTCGAAGAAATAGAGGACCAGGGTTGGGTTGTACAGAAGGGAGTCGTGTTCTTCCGCGCCAAATCGGTAGCCATTGTAGAAGGTGCGAAGCATGGAATGCGCCTCTGCCCGCTTCTCGGGCGAGCGCCATTCATCGGGGCATTCCGCTATTACCCTTGACAGGATATCGTCCAATTCCTTGCCGGTGAAACCGCACAGATCGTGGTACTCGTCGATCCAGGTGATGTCTTTTACCACGTTGTAGCCGCTGGTGATATCGCTCATGACCACCGGCGAAACGCCGGTGATGAAGACCCGATCCAGCCCGCGCCCCTCGGCGCTCGCCTTCACGGTCTTGAAAAAGAGCTTGATGACGCCTTCGCCCCCCACCAGTTCCTGGTAACGGTCGATGCCACGCATTTGACTGGCCATGACCTCGTTGGCGAAGTTGTCGTATTCGTCGATGATGAGATAGAGCTTGTGGCCGGTGGCGGCCACGACGTCGATGAGATCCCGCAGCGAGACGAAACTATCCGCCGTGTCCCGTTCGATGGGTTGTGGCAGGTGGTGATGGTAATAGCGGTTGAAACCGCGGACACAGCTGTTGATATGCCGATGCAGCGACGCGGTGATGGCGTCCGTGTCGCCATTGGGATCGACCTCGGAGAAGTTGAGCCGCAGCACGAAGTAGCTGTTGCGTTTCGG
>CAZQHJ010000262.1:0-1522 GCA_964593225.1 uncultured Thiotrichales bacterium | reverse complement strand
ACACCCTTCACATTCCCCACACACGGATCCGGTATTTCCCCCCCTGCTCTTCCCTGGTGAACACCTTCTCCTCCCAAGGCTTATCCGGCGCGCGGTCGAAAATGACCGGATAGCCCTCGTCGGCACCAACGCGATCCCGATAGTCGGCGGTCTGGGCGAGACCTTCCTCGAGGGTAGCCTCCAGGGATTTATGGAGGATCTTGAGTTCGATGACCGCCCGTTGCACGGGACCATAGAAGCCTTGGGCTTCATCCAGGGGCCATTGGACCAGTAGATCGGTGCGGCGACGGCCCAGGCCGTATTCCCGGTCGATGCGCCCGCCGCCATTGACGATCCGCTGCAGGAACGCCTGCATCAGCAGTTGCGGGCCGGCTTCCTTGTAGTCGAACCGCTCGATCCGGACCTCGCTGTTCTCCCGGAAAAACTGCCCGAAGCCATCCAGGAGCTTGGGCATATTCAGGCGCCTGTTTTCATCCACATACCAGGCGGTTTCCTGTGGGATCCGGGTTTGGGTCACCCAGGTCAGGGCGCGCGGGATGATCTCCCGGTAGATAGGATTCGAAATCCCGATCTGTGGATGGGTGCGGATGAGGCCGAGATCCCGCACATAAAGCTGATCATCTTCGCTGGGCGGGGCCATGCCGGTTGGAATATCGCCACTCAACAGTTCGCCGATGACCCTATGCACGCGGGGCTCCCGCAATTTGTCGGTCAACTGGTCGATGTGGGTGTCCCGCCGCTCGATGAGCTGTTCCCGGGCCGCCATCATGGTCGTCAGGGTAATCGGGCGACTGCGGTCGCGGCCTGTTTCCATTTCGAAACAGGCCTCATTGGCAAGAGCATTTACCAGCCAGGGCTGGCCGTTGGTCTGCTCGAAGACATAGTCGATAACATTGGCGATAACCCCGGTCTCGAACGCCTGCCCGGTCTCTTCCGTGTGTTGGGCATAGAGGGCGGCGACATCCCCGTGGTTGAAATTCCCCAGCCGAAGGGATTTCGATTTGATATTGAAGGCGCTCCCGCCGGTGATAACCCGGTTATCGCCCCCATGATCGCCCACGTGGATGCGGTAATCCCGCACATCCCGCACCCCGCATAAAAGCACGGTCTGCGGGAAGCCTTCGGGACGGTCCGGGTACCCGGCGCGGATCTGGCGGAGCAGGGAGATCAGGGTGTCCCCCACCAGGGCATCCACCTCGTCCAGCAACAGGACCAGGGGTTTTCCGAGCCGTCGACACCAGCGACGCAGCGATTCCCTGAGCAGGCTGCCGGGGGCTTGGGTGACGATGATCTCCCGGGCAATCTCCGACAGAATTCCATCCCCCAGATATTGATCGGCGCTGGCGACCAGGGCGTCCAGGATGACTCGCATGCCCGACGCCACATCTCCCCGCATCGCTTGAGCGGGCTCCACGTTCACATACAGGGCCGTGTAGTCTTCCCCCGCATTGATCTCCGCCATCAACGCCAACAGGCAGGTGGTCTTGCCGGTCTGGCGCGGGGCGTGGAGCACGAAGTAGCG
>CAZQHJ010000261.1:0-1579 GCA_964593225.1 uncultured Thiotrichales bacterium | reverse complement strand
TAAAACCAAAACTTCATTGACCGTTGCACTTCGAAGTTGAATCCGCGCTTTTCTTTTTGGCCTTGGCTTCGTCATATCCCAAAGCCATCAGTGTATATTGGGATGCCTCGTCCGGGATGAGAAGAGAAAGGCTGCTGAAATGATCCCACCCCCATTCCAACAGGATTTTTATGTTATGTTCCGAGAAATAGCTGTTGTATGGACTGATACCCAGGACGGCATGCTCTCCACGCTCATACAATACTCGGCAATGATCCGAGATGGGAAATGCTTGTATCGACATAGATAAACTTCGGTTGGTTTTTGATCTTCAGGCCTTTTCGGCAATATAGTAGTTGTTGAATATATCTTCCGGGATTTGCCCGACCCGTACCTCGGTAAAACCGGCCTCGTTCAGCATTCCAAGCGCTTTTTGTTCTCCTCACATCGCGCCAAGCCCCGCCCCATCGAGCGCCAGGGAAACCGGCATGCAGTGCATGCAGGATGTCGTGTATAACCAGGATCCCAAGGGATGATCCAGGTTTTCGTGTAGATTACTCGATGCCGCCAAATTGACCATCAGGAAGGTCCCACCCTCTTTCAGCGAATCGAAAATCCACCGCAGGGCCGCATCCGGCCGCGCCATGTCATGAATAACGTCGAAAGCGGTAATCAGCCCATACCTGTTCGGCTCATCGAAGGTTGTTACATCCCCGGCATGGAAATCCACATTGCTCAAGCCCAGCGCGCGTTTTTTATCCCTGGCAACCTCGATGCCATCCTCCAGAAGGTCGTAGCCGGTAAAACGGCTATCGGGAAAGGCCTTGGCCATGAGGCAAAGCGCATGGCCATTTCCGCAACCGACCTCGAGAATCTCGATGCCTTCATGCATCTTTTCCATGACGTTGGGCATGAGAGTGGAAAGATTGGTCGGGTTTATGCTTGCGTCGAATCTTTCCGTATTGATTTCAGCCCACAGCTTCATGAAGCCCGGATAGGATGAATAGGAAACGCCCCCTCCCTGGAAGAAGGCGGCAATAATATCTTCCTGGACCGAGGCAAGAGAGGGAACCACCAACGCAAGCCGCGCCATGTTGTCCGCTCCCGCGACTCGTGTCAGCGCGGCGGCATTTTCAGACGGAAGATGATAGTGACCGGCTGTCGGGTCATGGTCGATAATCCGGCCGACGACCATCGCCGCCAGCCATTCCCGAAACACCGCCTTCAACCCCGCCGCTTGCGCGATTTTTTCACTGGTGGAGGGAGGTAAATCGGCCATGGTTTCAAATAGGCCGGTTTATATCCAATACCAATTCATAAGGCTCGACATGGACCCATTCAGGATATCGATCATTCTATTCGAGAAAGAATTCGTTTCCGCCTGGTTTGGCGCGTTCATGATTATCCTCCGTAAGATATTTTAAGCCCCAAGGTTGGGGCGGGCTTGCGAACCCCAACACAGGAGGTTCGGAAGGTGGTTTGCTGGGTTTTTGTTCCTCGCCCCCCAATCTACGGCCCTAGTGGTTCATCCGCCCCCCTGATCCGCTCCCGGACCTCCAGCCGTTTGCCATCGAACACGATGGCCAGTTCCAGCACTTCC
>CAZQHJ010000260.1:0-1626 GCA_964593225.1 uncultured Thiotrichales bacterium | reverse complement strand
GTATCAAGCTAAAACATCTTTATCCAAAGTTATTAGATTGATAGACCACTAGTATTTTGAAAACAACTGAAACACCGGATGGTATTAGATATGACGCTTACCATGGAAAATGTTATATGTCTCTATATTATCAGCATTTATTCTGCCGAAAGTCTAAAACACAGTCGTTAAAAGATCCTTCCGGCAGCCTGCCGTCGTGCATCTCCACCACCCGGTGTACCCGGGTCGATTCATAGACCAAGGGATCGTGGCTGCTCAGCAGCACCGTCCTGCCATCGACCACCAGTTCCTCCACGATGGCCAGGAATTCCTCCGACAAGCGGCTGTCCAGATTGGCGGTGGGCTCGTCGGCGATGAGGATCGCCGGGTCATTGATCAGCGCGCGGCAGATGGCGGCGCGTTGCGCCTCGCCGCCGGACAGCCGCTCTACCGGGTTATCCCGTTTATCGGCCAGACCGAGGCGCCTCAACAGGGCCAGCGCCGACGCCTCGAGCTGACGATGGTTGCGTCCCAGGGGGTAGGCGGGGAGCATGACGTTTTCCAACACCGAAAGGCCGTCGATCAGGTTGAACCGCTGGAAGACGAAACCGAAGGTCTCGCGCCGAATCCTAGTGGCGAATCGCTCCGGTAGCCCCGATACATTCCGGCCATCGATCAGGACCCGGCCCGACGTGGGTCGCGACAACGCGCCGATCAGGGAGAGCAGCGTGGTCTTGCCGGAACCGCTCGCCCCCTTAAGGACCGTCACCCGCTGGCGCTCGATGGTGAGGCTAATGCCGCGAATTGCCCAAAACTCGTTGGGTTTCCCGCGGTTGAAGGCCTTTTTGATGTCTTGCAGTTCGATGAACGCCAATTTGGTCAATGGGTTCGCTCTCCGTATAATCTCGTTTCGAGCCGAGAGTATAACCTTGCGCGGCAAAATGATTGGAAATAATAATCCATGAAATTCCCCTACGGCATCAGCGATTTCAATACGCTCATCACGGAACACTACCATTACGCGGATCGCACCGACCATATTCCGCGGCTGGAGGCGGCGGGCAAACAACTGTTGTTCCTGCGTCCGCGCCGGTTCGGCAAGAGCCTACTGCTGTCGGTGTTGGAGCATTACTACGATCTCGACAAGGCCGACCGGTTCAAGGCCCTGTTCGGGCATCTCGCCATCGGTCGGAATCCCACCGCCGAACGCAACCGATACTTCGTGCTCAAGTGGGATTTTTCCGGGGTCAGCCCCCAGGGCGATGGCGAAGAGATCAAGCGCAATCTCTATCGTTACCTGAATGATCGGATAAGCGCTTTCTCCAACGATTATCGGGAGGTACTGCCCACTACCCCCCGGATCGATCCCCAGGACGCCCTGGCCTCCTTCCGATCCCTACTGGACGCCACGCGCCGGGCCGGCCATCCCCTCTATCTGCTCATCGACGAATACGACAACTTCGCCAACGAGCTCATGATGGGGCATCGAACCCCGGAAGAGGGCCGCTACCAGGCCATCCTGTCCGGGGAAGGGGTGATGAAGACCCTGTTCAAGACCATCAAAATGGCGGCCGGCAGCGGCGGCATCGGTCGGGTCTTCATCACCGGGGTCTCGCCGGTGGCCATGAGCGACCTCACCAGCGCCTA
>CAZQHJ010000259.1:0-1669 GCA_964593225.1 uncultured Thiotrichales bacterium | reverse complement strand
GGCGTCGCGGCGGGACGGACGCCATAGACGAAGTTGCGCCTGGCCGTATGGAAGTTTACGCCGCATTGCGGATAAATGTGCTCGCGGTCATAAAAACACTTCCGCATTTCGGCCAATTCTTCTTCCCGATAGGCGGGGAGGGGTTTGTTTTGCTCATCCAGCCGTCGCTGTTCGGCCTTCAATTCGAGCTTCATTTCGTAATCGGGCAGGTGTGCCAGGCGTTCGGCAAGCCGCGCGATGTGGCGATAGAAGTCATAACCATCGCTGTAGATGATGCCGTCGATCAACAGGAGATCATGGGCCTGTTCGGTATCGATGGGCAGGCAGTTCTCCGTCAATGCCAGGGCGTCTTCCCGACCGGCCCGCCGGGGCAGCAGATACGTCCAGTATTCGGAGCCGTAGAGTCCCATGGTTTTGTAATGGGGATTCAGGACAATACCGTGGCGGGCATAGATCTCGTCGGCGGCGAGCGCCATGACAAGGCCACCGGCCGCCGCGTTGCCCAGCAGGGCCGAGATCACCAGATGCGTGTCGGTGGTGATGATCTCATGAACCAGATCATTCATGGCATGGATGTTTTGCCAGGCCTCCCCAGCCGGGTCTTCGGCGGCCTCGATGAGATTGAGATGGATGCCGTTGGACCAGAAATCCATGCCGCAGGAGAGCACGATGACCCGGGTGGGCCGCTGGCATGCGGCCAGGAAGGCCTCGCGAAGCCGATGGCACTTTCTCGTATCCATGGCCCCGTTATAGAAGTCGAAAGCGAGATACCCCACGTCGTTTTCTTCGTGGTACCAGATCTCGTTGTAGGTATTGGCCGAACCGAGACAGATGGCGTCGAAAAACGCCTCCTTGGACCCTCCTTCGTACAGGACATCCACCGGGCGTTCCGGTATCTCCTCCAGGGCGTCGGCCAATACCTTCGTGGCGGGCAACTTGAAGTACTTCTCTGTCGGGGTATCCTTTTTTCGCAGGTGGGATATCCATACGGCGCCATCGATGGCGGCGATGCGGATGGCGTCCTGACGTTTGGCGATGATCTCGCCGGGGTTTCCCAATAATCTCCCCTCGCGATGAGCGCCATAGAGAAAATATTCCTCGCCGAATAGCCTGTCCAACACACCGGGTTGATTATCGGCGGAATAGACCTTTCTCATGATGGTGTTCACATCATCCTGTTCCCAGTCGATCCGCCTGTCTTTCTGCTTCATGGATGGGCGCGGCTTGCCGGTGACGGTGGGATTGGTGTAGTCCAGGGGCTCGGGGAAGTAGATGCCGCTTTCGAAACGCCTGACCGCATCCAGGATCGCCTGGATGCCGGCCTCGGTGATCTCATGCCGGTACATGCGGGCCTTGTTGACGGGCCGGCGCTTGAAGGTCTTGAAGGCCCAGATATCGCCGGCATCCATAATGTCCGTTGCCTGGAGCGCCGTGACGCCCCATTCCGGCACGTCTTCCATCATGGCCCAATCCATGGACGAAGGCCCCCTGTCGCCTTTGACGCCCGGATGGATAATGATGCAGGTATGATTCTTCCAAATGTCATCGGGGATCTTGTCCTTCAGGAAAGGACAAAGGATCAAGTCCGGTCCGAACAGGCCGATGGCCTCCCCCATGGCCGCCTCGGATAGGGATAATTCGACGGAGACCTCGTGACCCAAGGCGGCCA
>CAZQHJ010000258.1:0-1690 GCA_964593225.1 uncultured Thiotrichales bacterium | reverse complement strand
GGAAAAGGCTCGGGAGATTTTGCAATCCGAAAACCTCACCGGGCTTGCGGATTCAGGTTATTACGAAAGAATTAATACGCTATACACGAATAAAACCTCGGATTGCCTAGGTTGCACGCTGCGATCACAATGCCTGACTGATAAAGCCAAATTCAGGCAGATAAGCCGTTGGGTAAATGAAGATGTCGTGGAACGACACAAAGCACGCATGGAATAAAATCCGAATATGATGAAAAAACGTGCTGCCATCGTTGAACATCCCTTTGGCACACTTAAGCATCGCGCTGGGATAAATCATTTTCTGATGCGCGGCCTGGAGAAATGTCGCGGTGAATTTAGCTTAATGACATTGGCCTATAACTTTTCTCGTGTATTGAGAATTCTTGGAAAAGATTTTATAGAGGGTTATTGCGTCCAGCGTGTTGGAAAATGCATTAAAAATTTTTCAATACGCTTAGATAAAGAGGGAAATTTTCTCTATTTCTACAAAAATAATGAGAATGTAAAAAATCCTTCGCACGGGTTCTTGAGACAAAAACGACCTGCCTTTGGGCATTCTCGAATACTTTCACAGTCTCGCAGCGTGGGAACAAGAAAAACCGCATCCTTTTACACGAGCCACATCGGGTCGATTACAGTTAGAATAGCCCCACCATGAACATCGAACTCGCCGCCCAGGAAAAGATCCAGGTCCTCAATGGCGAGGACCTCTTCGCCATCATGCAAAAGGTCCTCCTGCGGGAGGAAAAAATCGACCGGGACAAGGAACACCTTTGGATCGTGGGGCTTGCCGCCGATAACCGCATCCTGTTCATCGAGTTGGTGGTTCTGGGCGGCGTTACCTCCGCCACCGTCAAACCCATGGAGGTCTTCCGGGTGGCGGTGCTCAAGAACGCCGTCAGCGCCATCCTGGTCCACAACCACACCGCCCGTGATCCGACCCCCTCCGATGCCGACAAGGATCTCACCGACCGACTCATCCAGGTGGGCCGCATCCTCAACATCCCCGTTTTCGATCATCTCATCATCACCACCGAGGACTTCCTGAGCTTCCAATACCAGGGGCTCATGGAGGAATTGAGAAAGAGTTTGAAATGGGTGCCGCCCTACGAGATCGAGGAAAGAATCCGGGCGGAAGAGGCAAGGCTTCGGGAGGAGGCGGTGCGCGGGTGGCAAGGGAGGAAGGGGAACGGGAAGGCGAGGGAATCGGGATGAGACGGGGGTTGAAGGAAGGCCGGAAGGAGGGGCGGATCGAGGTTGCCAGAGCGGCGCTGGTCAGGGAATTGGATGTTGGCATGGTTGCCGAGATCTCCGGGCTTTCGGAGGGGGAGATTGTGCGGTTAAAAGCGGAGAAGGAATAACTCCGCATTTTATGCGGAACCATCTAAGAAAACCCTCAAGGCCCCTTGGTTTTCTTGTTCCCATATATGGTCCGTCCCCCCGGATGCAAGGAAGAAGTTAAACGAAGCATAAAGAGGGTATTGCATCCATATATCCGGCCTTTGTATGAGACTACGCTGAGTCTCCGGCCCCGATGGAATCCGCGCACTCCAGAGCTTATCAAGCTCACGGCTTCGAAAGAGCCCAAGGGAACGACAGGTTCTTAGAGGCTGTTTGGAAATTCTTGGTTAATATTAGTGCTTTTCCGTGAAAAGACAGCACCATGAGCAAAAAAACGCAAGCGCCGTTA
>CAZQHJ010000257.1:0-1709 GCA_964593225.1 uncultured Thiotrichales bacterium | reverse complement strand
CCTGCGAAATTTTACACCCTTTACAAAAATTAAATTATCAACCGCGCAAAGTATAACAACCGACAGACAACCCGCCGATCTTCATGACGACCCTTTCCAAGGGCATACGCGTCCGTAGCGTTACCGGCTAAAATCCCCCGCCCAAGGCCAAATAGAGATCGATGCGTGCGTGCAGGCGCTGCCGGAATGTGGCGAGGAGGGCACTTTTGGCCTCGAATTCCCGCCGTTGCGTGGACAACAGGGTTACGATGTCGGACAGGCCCTGCCGGTATCGATCCGAGGCCAACACTGCTGCGGCGATGGCCTCTTCCTGGGCAACCCGAAGCGCTGCCGCCTGATGGGTCAGGGAGGTCTGGGCGGTCAGGGCCGATTCCACTTCGCGAAACGCCTGTAACACCACCGTGGCATAGTCGGCCCACGCCTGCTGTTGGTTCGCCTCGGCAAGGGCGACCTGGGCGGAGAGTTCCTCCCCTTTCCAAATGGGTTGGGTCAAGTCGCCCACCAGGCTCCAAACCAGGGCATCCCAATCCATGAGGCTCCGCAGCGCGTCGCTGGCGGTCCCACCACTCGCAGTCAGGCGCACATCGGGCAGGCGGTTGGCGCGCGCCGCCGCCAAGCGGTGTTCCGTGGCCAGGAGTTTCTCATTGGCCTCTACGATATCGGGGCGGCGATTCAGCAGGTCCGCAGGCAAACCCACGGGAATGGCCTGTCGTAATTCCGGCAAATCCTGTGGAATATCCAGGGCCCCCGCGGGATACCGGCCCAGCAGGATCTCCAGTGAGCGGGCCGCCACATCCCGATCGCGAGCGCGGACCTGTCGTCCGCTGCGCGCGGTGGCCAGGTTCTCCCGGGCCAGACGCACGTCGAGGGCCGCCCCAATCCCCAACCGATACCGTTGTTCGATGGTCTTCAGGCTCTCTTCGAAACTGGCGACGGTCCCATCGGCCAGGCGTAATTGTTGTTCGGCCTCGATGGCGTCGAACCGGAAACGGGCGACGTTTGCGGCTAGGGCTAGCCGGGCGGCCCGGTAGCCGGCACGGTTTGCCTCGACCTCGGCAAGGGTGGCCTCGGCGGTACGGCCCAGGCGATCCCACAGGTCGATTTCCCAACCGATGTTGGCGCCCAGCTCGAAGCTGTTGGAGGTATCCCCGGACGCGCCGCTCTTCGCGCGGGATGCCGATAGATCGGCGGCTACATCCGGCAGTCTTGCCGCCCCCGCCTGTTCGGCCCGGGCGCGGGCCGCTTTGACCCGGGCCGCAGCGGCCTTGAGGTCGAAATTTTGTCCCAGGGCCTCCGCCACCAGGGCCGGCAGCGCCGGATCGTCGAAGTCGGCAATCCACGACGTTGCGATATCGTCGGCTGGTGGCGCACCGGTTGCGTCGACGGCGGTGGGGGAGGGGGGGGGGATGTTCGATTCGGGGGTTATTCTGTCGGTCGCGTCCACCGGCGCGGTCCAGTCTTGGGGAATGGCGACCGGCAAGGACGATTCCGAGGGCGGCATGGGCGTCGCGCAGCCGGCCAGCAGCCCGAGGCAGCAGACAAGAGGGCGGTGGAAGCGAACGGGACCGGCCACTCAGGGGGCGCCTCTGTCGGGCGCTTCGGGGGCGCAACCGAGTGGGATTGGCATCGGGCATCGGTTGTGCCTGGCGCGCGACCCACTAGTGGTCTGTCCATGAGATAAATTAGGATGCCGGATTAAGCCAGCTTTT
>CAZQHJ010000256.1:0-1738 GCA_964593225.1 uncultured Thiotrichales bacterium | reverse complement strand
GCGGCTTGCCTTCTATATCCGAACTGATGAGTTGCACTTACAGGTTGAATCCAGGCAACAAGGCAAGAAAACGTTCACGTGAAATAGCCATCGCCCCCAAACGGGCCAGATGTTCGGTCAGAAACTGGCAGTCGATGAGCCTGTAATTTTGCTGGCACAGTGCTACCAGGGCCACCTTGGAGGCGTCCCGGACGCGGCTGAACATGGACTCGGCAAAGAACACCTCGTCCAATGCAACGCCATACAACCCCCCGGCCAGCGCGCCCTCTTTCCAGCATTCCACGGAATGGGCATGGCCCAATTCGTGCAAGCGGATGTAGGCCTTCTGCATCCGTTCGGTAATCCAGGTGCCCGGCTGGTTCGCGCGGGGCGCCGCGCACCCCCGGATGACATCGGCAAAACATCGGTCGCGGGTAATCCGGAAACGTCCCTGGCGGAGCGTTTTGCGCAAACTGCGGGATATCCTGATGTGCTCGGGAAACAGCACGGCGCGCGGGTCGGGAGACCACCACAAGATCGGTTCCCCCTCGCTATACCATGGAAAGATACCGTGACGATAGGCAAGGAGCAATCGGGCGGGTTGCAGATCGCCCCCCACCGCAAGCAACCCGTTGGGGTCGGTCAGGGCATCCATCGGGTCCGGGAAGGTAGAAGGCGGTGAGCGCGGGGAAAGAAGGGGGTCGGTTTCGATCATCCGTCCGTTTCTTGATGGGGGGAGGCGGGAAAATACCCTGATCGGGTCGAACACAACCGCCTTTTGAAATTTTCAGGGTTTCATGCCCCGATTTCATCCGCCTCGAGCCTTGCCGACCGCAATTCGGATAACCGCCTCTCGACCACCGGGAATGTTAAGACACGTCCTGAAATGCCCTACGCCTCGACCGGATTCGGTTTACCAACTCCAAGCTTGGATCTACCGGATCCGAGCTTCGATTTACCAACTCCGAACTTGGATTGACCGACATGGAGCTTCGGATTTGCGCGACCGGATAGGGTCCCGGCCCGTCGGACTTCCAGGGCGATCAACGGGCATCGGGTCCTATGGGGTGTCGACGCAGATTCGACGGTCTCTATCATACGCCAAGCGTCTCGAATTCCAAACTTCGAATTCGGGTGTCTCCATTCGAAATTTTCGGTTGGCGTTCTCCTTGCCCTTTCGGGGCATGAAACCCTGAAAATCTCAAACTAAGACACTACCGTAGAGGCCGGTGAGGGTCTGGGCCGGGGTGTTGCGCCTGTTCGCGCTTGCGGGGCAGGCGTCGATCTGTCGGGCAAGCCGGTAGCACGATTCTTCCGCAGTTTGGAAACTTCCGTGGTGAGAATGGTACGATCCTTATTTATCTATCGATACACGGGAAATAAGAAACGGATCCCGGCCGATAACTGTCGGATCGGGTCTGAATTACTACAACCATCGATCTTTACCAAATTCCATGGCATCCGAAATCCGGATCCGATCGATCACATCAACCGGGTCGGCGAACCCGACTGCTATCGATACCCCAGTGAACAGACCCTTGTCGTTATGCGGAACGTATAAAAAACACGAAATCGGAGGATAGTTGCACGAATGACGGACTTTCGCCTGGAAACCCTTGACCTTATCCTGGTCCCCCTCTACCTGGTCTTTATCGTCTGGCCACTATACGTTTTGCTGAACATGCAAAATAGAGTGGAATGAGGCACTAGTGCTTTATCAAGGCTAAGAATTAGGGCTTGAACCAAGCCCGTGCAAGAG
>CAZQHJ010000255.1:0-1747 GCA_964593225.1 uncultured Thiotrichales bacterium | reverse complement strand
GATGAAGAGCTGATTAACGAGGGGGTTGACTAATGCGGCCTCATAGAAGGATGCGGTTGAAGTACACATCGTCCAACGCCTCCTGATGGAGACCTGCCTTCGTTCCGTGGTAGACCGCCTCGTACAGGGGGCGGAGGCCTTTGATCCCCTCGGGTCGCCACTCGGGCTGGATGACGGCGGCGTAGAGCCGGTAGAGGCGGGTGTGGAGGGTGGTCAGCATCGCGCTTTCCGGTGGGGTGGCTGGGGTCGAGGGGAGGGAGCCCCCAGGGGTCGCGCCCCACGCCCACCCGGGCCGGCGGCGGAAGTGTTCCCGGACCAGATCGTGGACGGCGTAGCGGGTCCCGCCCCCCGGCTCCTTCTCCCGGCGGAGGAGCCGCAATCCCGTCAGGGCGTCCCGGATCGCCCGAAGCGTCATGGGCGGGCCCGGCAGGGCTAGTGGTTCGTCAATCTGATAATTTAGGATACTGGAGTTTGTTTACATGCCGAAGTAGAAAAGCTGGCTTAATCCGACATCCTAATTTATCTCATGGACAGACCACTAGCGCCTCGGGTTCGTAGACCGGGACGCGTCGGTTTGTTTGGCCATCCCTGGCGCTGGTTCCCGGCAATCCCTGCCGGGATGACGTGGCCTCGCCGGGGGCCAGCAGGTGGGAAAGCCATTCAGGGGCCACGGCCTCCCGGAAGGGGGCGATAGCGGCCATGACCCGGCGTTCGGGCCCGGAGAGCAAGCGGTCCGTCCAGCCCAGGACCCGCCAGAGGTGGCGCTCCACCTCTCGGCCCGGCGGGGCGTGGAAGATGTCCCCGTCGAACCCGCGCCAGCCCGCAGCCCGCCCGCCGTTGTGCCGGGCGAGGATGTTGGCCAGGGTCTTCAAGGCCAGGGGGTGGCGGCCGCTGAGTTGGATGAGCTCGTCCAGCTGGGTTTCGGAGACTTGCCGGACCCCTTCCAGCTTCAGAAGGAGGCGCACCTGGTGGTCATTCAGGGGGCGGCGTTCCAGGTCCATGAGATGATAGGGGGCCTGTAGGGGGGTGGGGCCCGCCTGGGATTGGGCGTCCGGCTGCGTCTTTTCGGTTGCCGAGCGTGTTTCCCGGTCGATGTCGGTGAGGGGCAGCCGGGAGGTGACGACGATAAGTCCCCGCCCCAGCCGCCCGGCGGTGTGTTCCCGCAGGAGCCCCCGGAGGAAGTTGGACCGCAACCGCCCCAGTCCCTCCCCCCGGGTGGCGTTCTGTTCCACCTCCAGCCCGTCCAGGACCAGGACGTAGCGCCGTTCCCCCGATGGCCCGGCGCAGTTTCGCCAGCCGCTGACCGGCGTCCTTGGGGAGGTCGGCGAGCCGGAGGTCGGGCCGCTGGGCGAAGTAGGCGATGAGGGCCCGGGCGAAGGCGTCGGCCCCTTGGCCGGCCTGGAAGCCGCGCCAGAAGAGGGCATCGGGTGCTGCCGCGTCCGGTGTCGCGCGCGGCGATGTCCTTGGATGGGACTCTGTGGCAGAGGCGATGGGTTGCGGGTCGCCTCCCTGGAACTGCCGCCAGAGCCATTGCCGGACCAGGGTGGTCTTGCCGAAGCCCCCCCAGGCGATGACGCCGACGGTGCGGGTGGGAAGGGGAGCGGAGGGGGCGGATTCGCCGGATTCTTGGGAAAGGACGCTCTCCCAGGCGGCGTCCAGCTCGGCGAGTTCCGCTTCTCGTCCCACGAAGCGCGCCTTCAAGGGCGCGGGGGCGTCGTGGAGGAAGGGGGGGAGGGGGGCGGAGGCG
>CAZQHJ010000254.1:0-1748 GCA_964593225.1 uncultured Thiotrichales bacterium | reverse complement strand
TTGTCCGGTATGCAACGCTTACTATCCGTGAGCTGAATAATGTATTTCTTCTCTACCGGCGGCCTGCCCCATCACTGGGCATCGTCCCCGGTTATCTCCCGGAGGACCTGGCCGTCCGCATCCCGGAGCGTGACCTTCACCGCCCGGGGCGTCCCGTCCTCCTCGAACGCTTCGATCCCTTCGATCACGGTGGTGCCGGTCTCGAAATCCATGGCGTATCGCCAGAGCCCGTTGTTCTCGTCGACGAATCCGTCCCGGAGGGGCCGGAGCTTGTCGAACCCGTCCGGCGCATAACCAGTCAGATTCAGCCGGAGCCGTTCCAGCACCGTATCGACGCCGCCGTCCCCCCGGAGGGCGCGCAGGTACAACGTCACCTCCAAGGCCATGCGCCGTTCCTGCACCACCCGGGTGTCCAGGGAAGGCCCGTAGCGCGAATCCGTATAGCGCACCAGCAGGACGCCCGTGGGGTGTTTGAGCTGGTAGCTCTCCGGGCGGTCCGGATAGGGCGCCACGGTCAGGTCGTCGAACTCGGTTTTAAGCCTTTTCAGGACGGCGGCCACCAGGGCCTCGGGGGTGTTCGGGGGGATATCCGACATGGGCGCGCCTTCAGGTGTTCCGGTACCCGTCGAGGGTGCGTTCACCGAACAGCCTCGCCCCGCGCACGGCGGCCATCGTGGTGGCCCCGGCGGTCTGCGGGGCGCCGGTTTCCTGTACACCCAAGGTGACGACGCCGGATTGGATGGCCTGGAGGCTCTTCAGCGCCCCCTCGTAGGTGCGCACCACGGCCTTGGGCAGGTCATCCCCCCCTCGGGCCGCCGGGCGTACAGATCGTGCCGGGCGAGGGCCACGGCGAGATCCCGGAGCACGGTGGGCGTCGTCTCCAGGGGCAGCTCATAGCGCCCCCGCAGATAGCCGTCGATCACCTCGCTGGCCCCCGCCAGGGCGCGCTCGATCACCGTCATGTCCGGGCCATCGGACTGCTCGGCGTCGTTGGTGAGCGCGCTGAGGGTCGATTCCGGGATGACGAGGACCAGGTCGTCGTAGTTTGCGTACATCTGTTCTCCTGGGTATACCCCAGTGGGGGCTATGCCACGGTCAGTTCCACCAACGCCTCCGGGAAGGCGCAGTAATGGAACGGGTTGGCCTGGCCTTCGATATCCCAGCCCTTGCCCATCATTGCGCTGCTCGACCCGGGCGTAGAAATCCCGGCCCAGGGTGTTGACGGTCTCGTTGTAGTTGGCTGGGGCGTTGACCACCTGGAAGACGGTGGAGGCCACGGGGAAGACCTGGGCCACGTTGTCCGGGATGAAGGCCTGCCCGGAGACCGACACGTTGTATTCCTCGAAGGTGATGCCGCCGTACATGAAGCCCTTTCGGTTGTCGCCGGCCCGGCGGTCCTCGGCCTCCACGTACCCATTGAAGGCCGCCTTGACGGTGGGATGGGTGGTCAGCGCGTCGTGGAAATCCTTCCCGCACAGGGCGTGGAAGCGGCGCACCAGGACCCCGCCCAGCTTGCTCTCGGCGTGAGGCACCGCATCAAGACGGTAGGTGCGCACTTCGGTGGTGTCGACGGAGAATGGGGATGGCGATGGTGTGTTGGGTGACCCCGAAGATACTCTGTTTTTTGTCAAAATTTGTTTACTATTGTGGACTGATATAGGTCGAGTGTGTAAACAAGTTAGGGCGCGATCCGCGCGGGAGCACGATAGAAGCGGGCACCATCAAAGTCGGTTTGGTTAGATAACATG
>CAZQHJ010000253.1:0-1769 GCA_964593225.1 uncultured Thiotrichales bacterium | reverse complement strand
CGTATCAAGCTAAAACATCTTTATCCAAAGTTATTAGATTGATAGACCACTAGGATAGCTTTCCGCAATCTCTCCACCCACTGCGTCTGTCATGCATTGAGGAATTTCACTATACGAATTTACGGAGTTTGAGGTGGTAAAGTTGCCTGATTCCTTATAAAAACCACAGAATTCGTTATTCCCGGACAATCACCGTTGATATGGCGGTTGGCGGGAAATGGCACGGAGCAAAATTATTTATGATGAGCGTCGATGAAGCCCGAGCATTTTTACTGGAGCGCACCCAACCGATCACGGAAACGGAGCGTATCGATACGATACAAGGGTTAGGTCGAGTCCTTGCACAGGACATCCTCTCTCCCATCGATGTGCCAGGGTGTGATAATAGCGCCATGGACGGATATGCCGTGAGGAGCAAGGATATCGTCATCGAGGTGGAAACCCGTCTGACGATCCATCGGCGAATCGCGGCGGGAGAAAGCGCAGGGGAATCTCCCCTACAATCCGGACAGGCGGCGCGTATCCTTACCGGCGCGCCAATTCCCAGTGGTGCCGATTCGGTGGTGATACAAGAACATTGTCGACTGGAAGGGGCATCGGTATGTATCAGAGGACCGATCTCACGGGGAATGAACATTCGGCCCCAAGGTAACGATATCAGGGCAGGGGCTGTGGTGCTTCCAGCCCGAACCCGCCTGACGCCCCAGGCGCTAGGGCTTGCTGCCGCCATGGGATTATCCTCTCTCCCTGTATTTCGGCGTTTGCGAGTTGCCATACTTTCCAGTGGCAATGAACTGGTTCAACCGGGTACCCCCTTGCAGGCCGGGCAATGCTATGACGCCAACCGCCATACCCTTTTCGGGCTGTTGGCGAACCTCGGGTGTGAAATCCTGGATCTCGGCACGATACCGGACGACCTTGCCGCCACCGGGACGGCATTGCGGGAAGCCGCCCGCCAGGCGGATGTGGTGATCACCAGTGGCGGGGTTTCCGTCGGCGACGAAGACTACATTAAGCGGGCCGTGGAAAATGTCGGAAACCTGGATCTGTGGCGGATTGCCGTCAAACCGGGCAAGCCTCTTGCCCATGGCCGGATCTTCGATGCCGATTTTATCGGACTACCTGGCAATCCGGTCTCGGTGCTGATCACTTTTTGCCTGTTTGTTCGCCCCATGCTCATCCGGCGTCAGGGCGCTGTTCCATCTTTTCCCCCGCCAAGGTCCGTTAGCGCGGGGTTTATCTGGGCGAGACCGGGCAATCGCCGGGAATATGCCCGTGCCCGCTTGGTACCGGAGGGAGACCCAGGCTCGCCGAAGGCCGTTTTATTCGAAAGACAGGGCTCGGACGTGCTCAGTTCTGTCGTATGGGCCGACGGACTGGTAGAGATACCGCCTAATACGGTGATAGCATTGGGGGACAAGGTGCCTTACCTATCGTTCGCGGAGCTGCTTGGATAATTCGATGGCGCGCCTCGCCCCGCCGGGGGCCCCGGAATATAACTGTTTAAGAAGCTGTTCGGGAATTCCCATCGTAGAGGTGGCGCTCCGATTGTGACTCCCGCAAGGCGCGATGGGGGCGAAAATCAAGGATTGTAGTGGACGACACGACGCCCAGGCACATAACGAACCTCGTCCCCGTCGCAACGCAGCAGGACGCAATTCGGGCGCTGCGGCAGTAGATGACGAATTCCCAAACAGCTTCTTAAGAGTATACTTTAGATATGAAAGAGCATCGTGGGGAGGGGGAATGCGGACAATTAGAAATCTATT
>CAZQHJ010000252.1:0-1806 GCA_964593225.1 uncultured Thiotrichales bacterium | reverse complement strand
GCCCGCCCCTCGCCTATCCGGGCAGCCTCGTCCAGGCGCAGGCGCTTGGTGTATCCGAGCCTCGGCATCCGCGCCAGGATATTCAGGATACTCTCGTACAGCACCGGGAAGTACTCGGCCACATGGTCGCCGGCCACCGCCAGCGCCAGGACCCGGGACTGGTAATCGGCCCGGACCAGGGCCCGGGTGTTCTCCCAGTGGCGGCTCTCCAGAGAGACCCCGTGTTGCCAGGCCCGATGGTCTTGGATGTCCTTGTAATGCTCGACCATGAACATGGAGAGCACATGCCGGGGCAGGAAGCTGGTGAAGACGAAGTCGAAGCGCAGTGCCCCGGCCCGATCGAACCGAAGGTCCGCCGGCTGGTCGCTGGGCAGGAGATCGGGAACGATCCAGGTGTCTTCACCATCCCTGGCACCGGGTTCCGGCAATCCCTGCCGGAATGACGCGGGGTAGCAGAGCCGGAACTCTTCCATGGCCCGGATGAGGAACACCAGCTTGGATTCCGGGTAGTCGAGGACGTGGCCCTGTTCGTCCCGGATGTGTTTGTTCGCCAGGAGCTCCCGGACATTGCCGCGCTTGAGCACCCCCTGTTGATCCTTGAGGAGATCGGAGTAGAGGAGCCGGTAGACCCCATGGGTGAGCCACCGGGGGTTCAAGAGATACTCGTGGAAGCCCTGGAGCCGGTAGAGATCGGGGAACCAGATCACCTCCCCCAGTTGGTCCAGCAGCCCCAACAAGTCCTTGCGTTTCTCTTCATCCTCGATGCCGTGCGCCTGGCAGAGCCCCTCGAATTCCGCCTTCTCCAGGAAGGCGGCCCTGCCGGACCTTGTCCGCAACTCTTCGATAAGCGCGAATTCGGCCCGGGAGAAATAGAGCCGGGCCGCGTCCCCGGCCCGGGCGAGTTGCGCCACGAAGGCGTCCTTGAAGATGCCGAATTCCCGGGCGTGGCTGCCCCGGTATTGGGTGCAGGAGAGGGGATAAAAGCCTTGGATATTGGGGTGGGATTCTTGCAGGCGGCGGGTGTCCACCTGCACCGGGGTGAGATCGCACTTGTTGCCCACCAGGAGCACCGGGGCGTCCGAACCGAAGGCCCGGACGAACTCCAGCCAGTATTCCGCCTGTTGGTTGGGATTGGTGTCCGCGCTCCGGGCGTTCAGGACCAGGACATAGACGCAACGCGCCCGGAGGAAGAACTGGTGGGTGGCGTGGGCGATGACCTGGCCCCCGAAGTCCCAGAAGTGGGCGGTGAGCCCGGTCTCCGCCACCGGCCACTCGCTGATCTCGACGCCGGGGGTCATGTCCGTGCCCCCCTCGGTGACGGTCTCCCCGTTCAGGGCCCGGATGAGTGAGGTCTTCCCCGCTTCCCCGTTGCCGATGAAGATGGCCCGCACCCGCTTGATCTTTTCCTCTTTCCCGCCCCGGGCCAGCTCCGCCAGATACCGGTTGATGGCCCGGGGGGATTGGCTGGCGATCTCCTCGGGCAGCCTCGCGCTCTTCTCCATGATGGCCCGGTCCCAGGGTCTGCCGTGAAAACGGTCATCGAAGAAATCGGCCCAGTAGTCGAAGGTGGGGACCTCCCGGAGCCGGGCGAGGAATCGTTTTTGTCGTTCCGGGAAGGGAAGAGGGGGGGCGTCCACGTCCATGAGGTACGCAGCGGCATCCGGGGACCGGGACAGGCGGTCCAACTCGTGCCAAGCGAACTCGACCAACGTGTCCACATCGCCGGCGTCGGCGCCGTAGGCGGCGGCGTCGTCGTCGGCGGCGTGGGCGGCGTAGGCGGCGGCGTCGGCGGCGTCGGCGGCGTCG
>CAZQHJ010000251.1:0-1817 GCA_964593225.1 uncultured Thiotrichales bacterium | reverse complement strand
CCGGGCAAATTCGAGGCGTGTTTCGAGAACTGCAAAAAGAACGGACTGCCCATCCGGTTTCTCAAAAAAGGCGCGCTACTGGTCCCGGCGCGGGACGGTAACGGGACAATGTTGGTTTTCCCGGAAAATCCTGAACAAAAAGATCGAAAGATCCGAGAAACTCAAGAAGCGATATCTCTTATCGAACTTTTTGGGGCCGGATTTTCCGGGTTGGGGAACGTCCGGATCATCCGGGCGAGCGGCGATCGATCCTTCTCGAATACGGGCGCAAGCAGGGCCGGTTTCACCTCATCGGCTCCGCCATGGCAGGCGGCGTATTGCTCCTTGCCGAGGGGTACGCCGATGCCGCCACCCTCCACATGGCGACGGGCTATCCGGCGGCTTGCGCATTCGATTCCGGGAACATGCCCCACGCGGCACGGGCTATTATCAAACAATACTGGCCAAACGCCATCCGGACATCCGAATCCTCGCCTGCGCCGACGATGATTACCAAAACCCCAAAAATCCGGGCGTCGCCGCCGCAAGGGCCGTGGCGGCGGCGGTTTCCGGGGCCTTCGTCATCCCCAGGTTCCCGGAGGGGCGCGATGCCCGGACCGATTTCAACGATCCGGGGAACTTTCCAGGGTCGAGCCTGGAGACGGTAAAAGAACAAATCGGAGCCGCCCTGGAGGAAGCAAGCTGGGGCGGCCCCAAGGCGTGGCTGGGCGCCCCGGGGGAAGGGGGAAAGCGAAGGCGGGCGGGTATCCGTCATGCCCCCCGACGACACCCCTTGACGACGCGGTAGAGCGCTTCCGGCCCCTGGACGACGGCTCGGGAAAATTCCGATTGAGCCCTGTGCAAGAGTTCGGATTGTGCCCGCCAGCAAGGCGCCATCAGTTATGAATTGGGGGCGAAAAAGCTTCGTGGCAACGAAGTAAATGAGCATTTTGAGGCCCCATGATCAACAGACTCCAACGCCGCTGGAGGGGCAACGCCGCTTGCGGAGCAGGACGGATTTTTGCATGTGGCTCATTCGACACCCGGACCATGCAGGTGCCCGACAGAAACATGTCAGCGCTTCGCGCCAAGTCCGACAGGGGGTGGGTTCCGAGACACGCACCGGTTTCTCCAAGCTCTTTGTTTCTCCGATACGTGAACATGAGCGCCGTGCCGCCGGCGGGCGAGATGGGGCAGGGTCAAGCGCCATCCCGTCCGGATCGACCGAGGCGCACTACCCCCCAATCCAAACACCTCTCTCAACAACCGGCAACCACCCACCGATTTACACCAACCATAATCGAAGGACATTGCCGTGCGCGGCACACCATCGACGAGGTGGGGTTCGATCCGGCTGGCGCCGATCCCAGTGTGCGTCTGAATACCTGGCGCGGCTGGCCCATGGAGCCGGAATATATTAGCGCTTCGCGCCTGGACGAAAGGGGGTGGGTCTTGGCGCGCGCATCGGTTTTTTCAGGATTTTCGTTTTTTCGATACCTGAAGGAAAGTGCGAACTGCTGCTCGAACCCGTCCATTATTCTCCGCAACCGGAACCAGGAAGGAGATCTCACCAGCCGTTGGCTGCTCCAGTGGATGGCCTGGCCGCTCCAGAACCCGGGCGCGAAGATGCTCTCCGCCCTCAATCATGCACGGGCCTGCCGGAACCGGTAAGAGCAGCGTCCGGAAGGTCTACCG
This sequence comes from uncultured Thiotrichales bacterium, assembly GCA_964593225.1. GTDB lineage: Bacteria > Pseudomonadota > Gammaproteobacteria > HK1 > HK1 > JABDQX01. The sequence continues at coordinate 143 of CAZQHJ010000251.1, read as the reverse complement.
GGAAATCCATGGCGACGGATTTGTCTATTTTCCGCTCAGCTTCGCTTCGCGAATTTGTTGATTTCCCGCTCCGCTTCGCTCAGGCCGTGTCATCAGCCAGCGGGCCCTGGAGGACAAGTTCAACGCCGACTGGGGGCAGACAG
>CAZQHJ010000250.1:0-1838 GCA_964593225.1 uncultured Thiotrichales bacterium | reverse complement strand
ATAACGAACCTCGCCCCCGTCGCAACGCGGCAGGACGCAATTCGGGCGCCGCCGCGGTAGATTGCGAATTTCCAAACAGCTTCTTACAACGCCGCCGCCATCAACGCCCGCGTATAGGGCGCCCTCGGCGTCCGGAAGATGACCTCGGTGGGACCCTGTTCCACGACGCGGCCCGATTTGATGACCAGGACCTCGTCGCTCAAGGCCCGCACCACCTTGAGATCGTGGCTGATGAAGAGATAGGCCAGACGGTGGCGCGCCTGGAGCTCCCGGAGGAGATCCACAATCCGGGCCTGGACGGACATGTCCAGGGCGGAAGTGGGTTCGTCCAGGACGATAAAGCGCGGTTTCAACACCATGGCCCGGGCGATGGCGATGCGCTGACGCTGGCCCCCGGAGAATTCGTGGGGGTAACGGTGTCGGCTTTCCGGGTCCAGGCGCACTTCTTCCAGTATCCGGATGACGCGCGCTTCCCGCTCCCTGGCGTTGCGCCCGATGCGATGCACCAGCAGACCCTCGGCGATGATCGCCCCCACCGACATGCGGGGGCTCAAGCTACTGTAAGGGTCCTGGAAGACGATCTGCATCTCCCGGCGCAGGGGGCGGAGCGCCGCCTGACTGAGACCCTGGATATCCCGCCCGGCGTAGTGGAGGAGGCCGCGGCTGGTTTCCAGGCGTAACAGGGCCAGTCCGAGGGTGGTCTTGCCGGAGCCGCTTTCCCCCACCACGCCCACGGTGTGGCCTTCCCGCACCCGCAGGGTGATGCCGTCGACGGCCTCGATGTGTTCCACCGTGCGCCGCAACACGCCTTTCTTGATGGGGAACCGGACGCACAAGTCCCTCGCCTCCACCAGGATGGGGGCGTCGGGGGCGGCGGGGACCGGATGGCCTTTCGGTTCGGCGGCCAGGAGTTGTTGCGTGTAGGGGCGCCGGGGTCGGGAGAAGACCTCGTCGACCAGGCCGAATTCCACGATCTCGCCCCGGTTCATCACGTACACACGGCGGGCGACCTTGCGCACGATGCCAAGGTCATGGGTAATGAACAAAAGCGCCATGCCGAAGCGCTTTTGCAACTCGGTCAGCAGTTGCAGGATCTGGGCCTGGATGGTGACGTCCAGGGCGGTGGTGGCTTCATCCGCGATGAGAAGATCCGGTTCGTTGGCCAGCGCCATGGCGATCATGACCCGCTGGCGCTGACCGCCGGAGAGCTGATGGGGATAGGCCGCCAGACGCCGGGTGGGATTCTCGATGCCCACCTGTTCCAATAGGGCGATGGTCTTCCGGCGGGCGGCGGTCCTCGTCAGGCCCTTGTGGATGATCATGACCTCGCCGACCTGTTTCTCCACCGTGTGCAAGGGGTTGAGAGAGGTCAGGGGTTCCTGGAAAATCATGGAAATGCGGTTGCCGCGCACGGCCCGCAATTGGGCCTTTGGGGCGTGGATGAGTTCCCGTCCCCGGAACAGGATGGAACTGCCGGGCGTATGGGCGGCGGGGGGGGAGAGTAGCAGTTGTAGGATCGAGAGCGCCGTTACCGACTTGCCGGAGCCGCTTTCACCCACCAGGGCGACGGCCTCGCCGGGATCGATGTGGAGCGAGGCCTTTTCGACGGCGGTGACGAGGGTGTCGGGTTGATGGAATTGAACCCCAAGGTTGGTGATTTTCAGTAACGGTTCGGACACAGGATTATTCAATGCTCATATCGAAATAAGGTTAGGCTCTGTTGACATTTGATGCCTTACCCTGCATAACTCCTTGATTCCTCAAAAAGCACCCGTTAATTAGGTAGTGCTTTATCAAGGCTAAGAATTAGGGTTTGAACCAAGCCCGTGCAAGAGGTA
>CAZQHJ010000249.1:0-1855 GCA_964593225.1 uncultured Thiotrichales bacterium | reverse complement strand
CAGAGCGATTATGGATGATGCCAAGTGTTTTGGTACTGTGCGTGAGCTACGCTGGAGCTCTTTCTCATCGAACAACCTGGAATTCGATAAGAGCCATTCAGGTTTGGTCGTTTCTCAAAACCTTCCCCACCGCCTTGATGGCCGCCAATGCGTAGGGCCTGACACGGGATGGTATCTGACTGGGTAATATCTCCGGGCCAAGTATCCCGACCCCGATGGGCTTCATGTATTCCAGTTGAAGGCGGATGATGGCATCGATGACGGTATTGGCCATGATGAGCCCGTGTTTCGTTTCCCCACTCTCTATGATCCCGAGGGCCACGGCGGCATCCACCCGCTCATCGCTCAGGCGTCGTTTCAGCGCCAGGGGCTGCTCCATGGAGCCTGGGACCCAGGTTTCTTCGACGATGTCGAAGTCGTTGTGCCGGGCAAAGTTGCGAACCTCATCCAACATCTCCTCCCCTTCCTCCTTGTGAAAAGCACTGACGACAATAGCAAGGTTGATTTTCATGGTTTGCTGACCTTGTACTAGCGGTTATATTTGGGGACTATATAGGGAGCCGCTCTTCGAGCGGCGTATTTGTCAAGCCGGCCAGGAGACCGGCGCTCCCAGCGTCGCCCTTTGTTGAAATTATCGCGGGAAATAAGCCCTATCGAAGCGGCCCTGGGAGCGCCGGTCTCCTGGCCGGCATAAAAAATCGCGCGCCCTTGGCGCGCGTGCTTTAATTCAATCCCTTCGCATGTTATCCGTGCCTGGCTATATGTTCCCCTTATATTTCCAGATTATATATACATCTTTCCGGGCTTCCGGGGAGCCCAAGCGCGCTATCCGTGGCTAACGCCGAGATAGGCGTCGATGACCTCCGGATTGTTACGGACCTCATCGGGCTCGCCATCGGCGATCTTGCGCCCATAATCCAGGACCACCACCCGATCGGAAATGTCCATCACCACGCCCATATCGTGCTCGATCAGCACAATCGTGGTATCGAATTCGGTGTTCACATCCAGGATGAACCGACACATATCCTGTTTTTCTTCCACATTCATCCCCGCCATGGGTTCGTCCAGCAACAGGATATCGGGTTCCATGGCCAGCGCGCGACCGAACTCCACCCGTTTTTGCAGACCATAAGGCAAACGCCCCACCGGGATTCGACGAATGGCCTCGATCTCCAGAAAATCGATGACCTCTTCCACCATCTTCCGATGTTCGATCTCCTCCCGTCGGGCGGGCCCGAAATACAACGCCTGCATGAACATATTCCGTTTCATCTTGAGCAACCGCCCGGTCATGAGATTATCCAGGGTGCTCATCCCCTTGAAAAGCGCGATATTCTGGAAGGTGCGGGCAATCCCGTTCCGGGCGGCGAAGGACGGCGTCATCGCCCGCCGCGTCTCGTTCCGGAAGGTAATCCGGCCGCTCGTCGGTTTATAGAATCCATTCAGGATATTCAGCATGGAGGATTTGCCGGCGCCATTGGGTCCGATGATGGCCAGAATGCCGCGTTTGGGTATATCGAACGATATATTCGTCAGCACCCTGATTCCACCGATTCGGAGATGGATCTCATCCAGGCCGATGACCGGTTCGCCTGCTGTCGCTTCGTGTGTTTGCGCCATTTCCAACCCGACAAAACCGGAACCAAAAAGGTTCACGAGAATTTCTTCGTCATTTTGTTCAAAGTTCTATCATTAAGAGACTAATCGTCCCGATTGAACACCAACGGTGTTTCGGCTTCGCTCGGCAACCGGGAAGGGTGGTCCCCGAGCGGAGTCGAGGGGTCGCTCACCAACCGCTCGAACCCCACCGCCACCACGGAAAAGCCGCGAAGGCGGGGCAGATCGCCGAATT
>CAZQHJ010000248.1:0-1863 GCA_964593225.1 uncultured Thiotrichales bacterium | reverse complement strand
CCAGGCTCACGGTCCCGGCGGCGCGCACCTTTTCGATGGCCCGGGTGAGTTCCGCAATCCGGTCTTCCTTGTCCGACAGTTCCGCCGTCAGGGCCTTCCGGGTTTCTTGGTGTTTCTTCGCCTCCCGCCGCTGGATCTCGTAGACAAGGGCTGCCGTTTGCGCCGCGCTTTGGGCTGCGATCGGTTTGGCGGGTGGGGGATCTTTCCAAAGCCCCCAGAGGGTCAGGGGCACCACGACCACGGCGGCCAGGACCCCGATGAGGATGAAGGTGTTGATTTCGGCCTGGGTCCGCCTGTCCACCCAGCGGGTGAGGGCGAGCCAGGTGCCCCGGGCCTTGTGGGGGGTGTGTTGGAACATAGGGGGGTCTCCGTGGGGGGTGTTTTGCCCCTGGACGCCGCTCCAGGGGCCGCGCTAGCGGGGCATCAAATCCGTGAGGGTCCCCGCCACCGCCTCCGCGGAGAGCCCCAGGGTCTCCGAGAGGGTGGGGTGGGGGTGAATGGTCAGGGCCATGTCCTCGGCGTCCGCCCCCATCTCCAGGGCCAGGACGGCCTCGGCCATGAGCTCCCCGGCGTGGGGCCCCACGACGCCGGCGCCCATGAGGCGCCGGGTGTCTTTATCGAAGAGGAGTTTGGTCATCCCCTCGCCCCGGCCCATGCCCAGGGCCCGACCACTGGCGGCCCAGGGGAAGGTCCCTTTCTCGTAGGCGATCCCCCGGGCCCGGGCCTCGGTTTCCGTGACGCCCATCCAGGCGACTTCCGGGTCGGTATAGGCCACCGAGGGGATGGCCCGGGCGTCGAATTGGGCGGGAAGCCCCGCCAGGGCCTCGGCGGCCACCTTGCCCTGGTGGATGGCCTTGTGGGCCAGCATGGGCGTCCCGGCCACGTCGCCGATGGCGAAGATGTGGGGGCGGTTGGTGCGTTGCTGTTTGTCCACGGGGATGAAGCCCTGCTCATCCACATGGATGCCGGCCTGCTCCGCCCCGATGTCTCGGCCCGCGGGGGTCCGGCCCACCGCCACCAATACCGCATCGAAGGTGTCGGATTCCGGCGCGCCGGTGGCCGCGCCTTCGGCGGCGAAGGAGACCTCCAGGCCCGCTTCCCGGGGTTCCATGCCGGTGACCCGGGTGGAAAGGAAGATATTTTCATAGCTTTTGGCGATGTGCTTTTGCAGGGGCTTTATCAGGTCCCTATCGCAACCGGGGATGAGGCCATCGGCCAACTCCACCACCGTGATCCGGGAACCCAGGGCGCTGTACACCGTGGCCATTTCGAGACCGATGATCCCCCCGCCCATGACCAGCAAGCGTTGGGGGAGGGCAGTGGGGTTCAAGGCCCGGGTGGCGTCCCAGAGGCGGGGGTCGTCCTTGGGAAAACCGGGGAGCGCGACGCTCCGGGAGCCCACGGCGACGATGGCGTGTTCGAAGGCGATGGTGGTGGTCTTCTCCCCATTCTCCACCCGCAACAGGTTCGGCGAGAGAAAGGCGCCCACCCCTTGCAGGACCCGCACCTTGCGCTGCTTGGCCAGGGCCGCGATCCCCTTGGCCAACCGGGCCACCAGGCGGTCCTTCCAGGCCACCAGTTTGGGGAGATGGATGCCCGCTTCCCCGAAGGTTACCCCCCGGGCGGCCATGGCCCGGGCCTCGTTGAGAATACCGGCGGTGTGGAGATAGGCCTTGGAGGGGATGCATCCCACATTCAGACAGACCCCGCCCAAGGCGGGGTAGCGCTCCACCAAGACGGTTTGCTTGCCCAGATCCGCGGCGCGGAACGCCGCGGTGTAACCGCCGGGACCGGCCCCGAGGACCAAGACCTGGGTTTGGAGGTGGGCGGCGGGGCCGTGGAGGGCGGCGGGTGTGGGAGGGG
>CAZQHJ010000247.1:0-1885 GCA_964593225.1 uncultured Thiotrichales bacterium | reverse complement strand
CATACCAAGACCAAGGTGAACTCACCCCAAACCAATGGGATTTGCGAACGCTTCCGTAAAACCATTCTACAGGAGTTTTATCAGATCGCCTTCGGGAAAAACCTTTACACCGATTTGGAGAGTTTACAGCGGGACCTGGATGAATGGGTGATGTATTACAATGAGCAACGGACACATCAAGGGAAAATGTGCTCTGGCCGCACGCCATTAGTCACGTTGGAAGACGGGAAACAAATTTGGAAGGAGAAGTTTGTAGGCTGAATCCGAGCTGACACTTTCACTGCCAAAACCGGTAACTGTCCGATCGAGTCTGAACTACTACAGAAAGGGGCGCTTCTTCTTTCAAACTTCACCCTTTACCCTATTTGGAATGGCACCCAATGTGTCGGGCTCAATTCGCGCCCGTGGTCTCTCTACCATTTCTATCTGTGTCAGGCCGGATGCCCCTCGTGCCTGTCTTGCCAAAACGCCGCGCCTAAAAGCCCGGTAGCCGTCATCGAAGCCTTCGTCGAATTCCGGATCTTTCGCGCGACGCCTGGAGATGTATGTCTTCAGATCACTCATGATGATTCTTTCCTCGCGAGGTACTCGTGTTTTCGTTTCCACGCAACCAGGATTTCCTTTTCCGGTGTCTTTCGGGCTTTCTTTTGGAAGGCGTGATTTCAGAACCACAAAGCTTTTTCCATCCTGAAAACCGAGGATTCTGAAGGTATCGCCGCTAACATCGACCCGAACCTCCCAAATCTCATCCGTACCAACCAATTTTTTGAAATACCGGACTGGAACAAGATCGATCTCTTCCACCAACTGGAGAACCCAAACAACCTTCCGGGCCTGCTTCGGGGACAGTGAGTCCAAAAACTCCTCGACTGGGCTACGCCCTCCCGCTGTTCGGTAAAAGATAATCTCTCTCATGGGTAAAGATCAGTACCTCTATGCCTGTCTGTATCATTATTAGTCTGTCGTATGGCACTGTTTCCCAATCTGTCCCAGCCACTCGATAATCTGCTCTTGTTGTCGAAGCATCATTCTTGAGGCCTTGATATCCGAACTCTCCGCGTGTTGCTTTCCTTCGTCCGACGCAGGCGGACACGAGCCCCCAGCGGCACTGGCATTGGCCCCAACATCGGCCAGGGATACCACGGGGGTGGGCGGCGGCGCGGCTGTCTCCGTTTCCCGCTCGTTCTCGCCGGGTCCCATTACGAAAAAGGCCCATATGGCCAATGCGCTGGCGACAATGGTGAACACCCCGGCAATGATGGTCACGAGCGACTCGGCGGCCCAGTGTTTTTTCTTCCCGCTTCCCTTTCCCCGGATTCCGAACCCTTCCGCCACGCACCGCCGACGTGGATCATCGCGGCACGAGGAGCAATACCGTTCCCGAGAACCGGTCGTGCCAGGCCATGCGTTCACCATCGAAAAGCGCCCAAAGAAACCCCGCCCCGAATACCGACCAGGATAAAATCGCGCATAAAAACCGAATCCACGATTGCCGCCAGGAGACACGCCCGCCGCGCTGATTTCCCAGGTAAACGCGCCAGGTGCGCATCCCAAGGGTTTGCCCGCCGTGGGTCCAGCACCAGCCGAAATATAAAAAGCAAACGCCCAGGAGATACGCCTGATAGGCCAAATGCCAGGTATCCCCCGGGGAAATGACGGTTGTTCCGAACAATACCTGAACAGGCAGGTGCGCAAAGATCAGTATCGCAAACAGCACAAGGGCGTCGTAGGCAATGGCACCGAGCCGGCGGGGGAGGCCCACGGGTTGACCGACAGGTTGAAATGGGTTATCGGGGGAGGGGAGGGGGTGTTGCATCTTCAATGGCTTGATTGATAGTCCTTCTGATGGTACAAACCGTCCGTCTTCAGACGGATAAACTTTCAG
>CAZQHJ010000246.1:0-1891 GCA_964593225.1 uncultured Thiotrichales bacterium | reverse complement strand
GGGGCCTGCCACCCCAGGGGCGAGCCCCCGGAAGGGCGAAGGGGAAACCGGGGGCTCGCGTTTGCCTGGGGCAGACGCCTCGACCCCAACGCCCCATAATCTGCCCCGCCCCAACCCCTACTTCACGGGCCGGGAAGCGCTCCTGGCCCATCTGCGCCAACAACTCCTGGACAACCGCATGGCCGAACTCCGGGGCATGGGGGGCATCGGCAAGACGACTACTGCCCTGGAATACGCCTGGCGCTTCCACGGAGACTACGGCTTCATCGGCTGGCTCCCCGCCGAGGACCCCACCGTACTGGCGGAAGGCTTCGCCGGCCTCGCCCCCCTGCTGGGGTTGGAAACGGACCCGATCGCCGAGCGCCGTCTCGTCATCAACCAGGTCAAACAACGGCTCGCGGAACAGGGAAACCGCGCCCCGGACCGGGTGCTGCTGGTCTTCGACAATGTGGAGAGATTTGCCCACATCGAGGACTACCTCCCCGCCCCCGGTTGGCCGGGCCATGCGCTCATCACCGCGCGCAATCCCGCCGCCGCCCTGGTTCGGACGGCCCTGTCGCCGGAAGCGTTCACCATCGAAGAGGCCGGGGAATTTATTGAAGGACCACCGGGACCCGGTGGACCCGGACGCCCTGGCGGAATTGGTGGCGGAGCTGGGCGGCCTGCCGCTGGCCCTGGAACAGGCCCGGGGCTACATGGCCGAGACCGGGGCCACGGTGCGGGGGTATCTGGAACGCTTCCGGGCGCATCGCCCCGCGCTGCTGGAACACGCCGCCGAAGAGAGCCAGGCCAAGCGAACGGTGGCCGGGACCTTTACCCTCGCCTTCGACCGGGTGGCGGAGGCGATGCCGGAGAGCGCGGCCTTCCTGAACCTCTGCGCCTTCCTGGCCCCGGAGGCGATCCCCTATTGGCTTTTCACCCAGGGCGTGGCTGGGGTCGAGGCGCCTGCCGCAGGCAGGCGCGAGCCCCCAGCAGGACAAGAGGGAGACTGGGGGCTCGCTGCGCGAGACCCCAGCCACCCGTTGGCGGCGGTGGCGGGGGACCCCCTGGCCTTGGACCGGTTGATCGCCGCGCTCCGCCGCCACGCCCTGCTCACCACGAACGGCAAGAGCCTCGCCTTCCACCGGCTGGTCCGGGCCGTCCTGGTCGAGCGCCTGCCGGAGAAGGAACGGATGGACTGGCTGGCCCGGGCCATTCGCTTGCTGGACGCGGCCTTCCCCTTCGACGAAGACGCATTGGCCCCCCAGCGGGCAGCTCCTCCCCCATGTCCAGGCCGTGTGGGGGGCGGCCCGGGCGCGGGACTTCATCAGCCCCGAGCTGGCGCGTCTCTTGAACCAGGCCGGGCTTTATCTACAGGGACGGGCTGTCTACGCCGAGGCCAGCCCGTTGTTCGAAGCCGCCCTGGCCATCCGCCGGGCGGTGTTGGGAGAGGGGCATCCCGACACCGCACAAAGCCTCAACAACCTGGCCGGGTTGTTGCAGACCGAAGGTGACACCGCCCAGGCCCGGCCCCTCTACGAGGAGGCCCTGGCGATCCACCGGAAAGTGTTCGGAAACGAGCATCCCGAGATCGCCACCAGCCTCAACAACCTGGGCGGGTTGCTTCTGGCGCAAGGGGAGCGGCAAGAGGGCATCGCCCACCTGGCGTGCGTCCTGGCGATTTGGGAGGCCGCCCTCCCGGCGGGGCATCCGGATATCCTGCTCTCCCTTTGGAACCTGGGGGATACGTACCGGGAGATCGGACGACACGCCGAGGCCCGGGGCTACCTCCTCCGGGCCCGGGCCATCAAAGAGGGGCATCCCGAGTACCCGAGGCCGTCCCTGGAAGCCATCGACGCCGCGCTGGGGGCGTCGAAGGGATAAGGGGCGCCTCTCGACGCCGCCCCTTCGT
>CAZQHJ010000245.1:0-1907 GCA_964593225.1 uncultured Thiotrichales bacterium | reverse complement strand
GGCATGTAAACAAACTCCAGTATCCTAAATTATCAGATTGACGAACCACTAGGAACGCCGCCCCTCGCGGTTCCCTTTCACCCGGGTGGATGTGTCATAAACGGGTATGTCGCGTTGATTGAGTAACTCGATCAGGCGACCTTCCACCAGTGACTCTATCAGCCGTCCCCACTGGGTGGTGAAAAGGTCTTCCGCTTCCTTGATCTCCCGGCCAAGTTCCCGTATCTGCAAACCGGTTTCCCGCATTTTTCGATCGGTCTCTCGCATTTGGCTGGCGGTTTCCTGCATGAACGCCCAGACCGATTCCGGGGTCGGCGCTTGTGTTGCAACAGACATCATTATCTCCATCTGGCGTTTGAACGGCTTTCGAAATCGAACAAATGGCCCGTTCGAAGTCTATACAGTATCGCTACCGAAATTCATAGCGCGTCGTATTTCTTGTCTTCCTCCTGTTCGCGCCGGGCGATCTCCGCCCGGGTGCGCGCCGCCCACACCTCCTTGCGCTGGGCAACCCGCGCATCCCAAACACCCTCTCGCTCGTCAATGGTCTGCTCGCCGAATAATACCTGGCGCATCAGGCGAAAACCGAAACGGAGCAGGGTGAGATTGTCGTGTTCGATATCGGCATAAAAGGCCTCATCCAGGGCGTAGATGTTTCTAAAGTTATCGCTTTTTACGAAGCGACGAAACATATCCATGTTGTAACAGGCCATGAAGAAGAATTGCAGGCTGGTTTCCGAGGGACGCCCGATGCCGGGACCGGCGGATTTCTTTTTGAGTATCAACTGGTACCATTCTCGATTCGCGTCATCGTGCTCGTCGCAGCCCTGTTCCTGTCGATAGTCGGCAATGGTGATCGCCCGGTCTTCCCCGTGGCCCTTGCAGTGGTCTTCTTTAACGAGGGAATAGTCTTCCTCGGCCTGGGAGGATCCCTGCGCCCGTTTATTGAGCAGGGCGATGGGATAGTAGCGGCAGACCGTGGGGCGATGGGCGTACACGCGGCAACCGTTGTCGCCATTGAGTAGCAGGCAAACCTTATCCTCCGTGGTTCGCATCTTGACCCCCGGCAGGCCGTCCTGATCCATTTCGAACGGTACGGTGTATTCCTTCAGGAATTGGGTGGAGGTCATGCCGAGGGATTCCTGGAGGCGGAGGATGTCGTAGGGGGCCAGGGTCACGTCGGCCTGCCTGCAACAGGCATTGAAACAGGAAATCCCCGGATAACACCGAAAGCGGATGGTGCTCTCCCGCGTCAGGAGCTGGGGGACGGCCGGGCTTTTTTCGGGGGGGGGGGGTTGGTTGTCTGTCATGTTTTGTCTTGAATCTCTTGGAATTCGTTGATAAAGGCGAATCAAACCTCATTCTACCCGATTCTACCCGATAGACCGTAGAAAAAATCCCCAGCCTTTCAAATAGGAAAACCATCAATCGCCGGACGGTTAGCGCGGGATCCGCCATCGACTGCGCAGTGGCCTCGCGGGAGATTCGAGGCAATCTGCTGGTGGGGCGGGGAGAGCAGTTTGCGTGGGGATCCGTTATACATTCCTCGCCAACCTTGATGTGGGCGGGATCGGTTGGAAATTTATCGGTATGATTCCGGGATGCCCCGACACGCCCGGTGATTTCGATCGGTTGTTGGAGAGCACGAGGAACGTATGGGATCGTGGAGACGGTTTGGCGTGTCAGTTGAGAGTGCGTGATGAATGGGAAGACAGGGATACCGACAGGTGAAGGTATTGCTCGAGGGTGTTCAGAATCCCGTGTCAAAGGCTGTAAAATTTTTTGTGTAAATGGCGCTGGTTCACACTATGAACCAGCACCATTTACACAAAAAATTTTACAGCCTCGGTTCTAAATCAGGGCAACCGAATGAAAGTATTTTTATATTGACAAATCTGGCAAATGGA
>CAZQHJ010000244.1:0-1921 GCA_964593225.1 uncultured Thiotrichales bacterium | reverse complement strand
ATTATTCTGGTTGTGTGGTTTGCGTAAAAGTTCGTTTTCGTGTCCTGTACTGAGACACCCTACTTAGAGAAGAGCCAACGCCACAAGGGCGTGAAGTTCAGTTTATGCACCCAAACAATCCATCGCCCCTTGACGCGGGGCCAGATGACTTTACTCTGCAAAATTCTCCCGACATCCACCAGGATCGCATCCTGATCCTGGACTTCGGCTCCCAGTACTCTCAATTGATCGCCCGCCGTGTCCGTGAAGCCGGGGTTTACTCCGAGATCCGACCCTACGATCTGAGCGAGATCGATCTCCGGGCTTTCGCTCCCAAGGGGATCATCCTGTCCGGCGGCCCGGAATCGGTCATCCTCTCCCCGGACGTCCGGGTGCCGGAATACCTCTTCGAGCTGGGCGTACCGATACTGGGGATTTGTTATGGCATGCATACCATGGCCATGCAGCTGGGGGGAGATGTGGAAGTGGCCACCCACCGGGAATTCGGCTATGCCCAGGTCAGTGCCAGGGGGGAGTCCCACCTTTTACAGGGGATCGAGGACCACAGCAGTCCGGAAGGCCATGGCCTTTTGGATGTCTGGATGAGCCACGGGGACCGGGTCTCCACCCTGCCGCCCGGCTTTCGGATCATCGCCGAGACCGCCAACGCCCCCTGCGCGGGCATGGCCCATGAAGAACACCGCCTGTATGGTCTTCAGTTCCACCCGGAGGTCACCCATACCCGCCAGGGCAGCCGTATCCTCCGGCGTTTTGTGCAGGACATCTGTGGGTGCGGCAATCGCTGGACCCCTGACAACATCATCGAAGACGCCATCCATAAGGTTCGGGAAACCGTGGGGGATGACGAGGTCCTGCTGGCGCTCTCGGGCGGGGTGGATTCCTCGGTGGTAGCAGCGTTGCTGTACAAGGCCATCGGCGATCGGCTCCATTGCATCTTCGTGGATAACGGCCTGCTGCGGCTCTCCGAAGGGGATCAGGTGATGGCCACCTTTGCCGAACACTTAGGGGTCCATGTGATTCGCGTGGATGCCGAGGACCGGTTCCTGGGTGCCCTGGAAGGGGTTACCGACCCGGAGCGAAAACGCAAGATCATCGGGAATCTCTTCATTACCCTCTTCGAGGAAGCGGCGGAAAGGCTGCATAAACCTGCGGCACCAGTCCCCCGCGCCACAAATACGCCGCTCGATAACCCTCTGCCGAGGGCAGTGCCGCGCTGGCTTGCCCAGGGCACCATCTACCCGGATGTCATCGAATCGGCCGGGGCCGCCACCGGCAAAGCCCACGTCATCAAATCCCACCACAACGTGGGGGGGCTCCCGGAGCGGATGAACATGGGACTCATTGAGCCTTTGCGGGAACTCTTCAAGGACGAGGTCCGATCTCTCGGCACGGCCCTGGGCTTGCCCGCCGAGATGGTCTACCGCCATCCCTTCCCGGGGCCGGGTCTCGCGGTGCGGATCCTGGGGGCGGTGAAAAAGTCCTTTGCCGATACCCTGCGTCTGGCCGACGCTATCTTCATCGAGGAACTGCGCGCCAACGGGCTCTACGACCAGGTCAGTCAGGCCTTTGCCGTTTTCCTGCCGGTGCAGTCCGTGGGCGTCATGGGGGATGGGCGTCGATATGAGTACGTGATTGCCCTGCGTGCCGTGGAGACCGTGGACTTCATGACCGCCCGCTGGGCACGCCTGCCCTATGAGGTGTTGGACAGGATCTCGACCCGCATCATCAATGATGTCCCGGGCATCTCCCGGGTCACCTACGATATCTCCGGCAAACCGCCGGCGACCATCGAGTGGGAATGATTCCGTGTTCCAAGCCTTCCCGCAATTTGGAGAAAAACGTTTTGGGGAACCCCTCAGGCATCCCCTCGCCACCCATCAGATAAGGTAAACCACATTATCCACTCACAATAAAAAGGCAT
>CAZQHJ010000243.1:0-1941 GCA_964593225.1 uncultured Thiotrichales bacterium | reverse complement strand
CCTCCATTTGCCAGATTTGTCAATATAGAAATACTTTCATTCGGTTGCCCTGCCCCATATCTTCCTCCCGGTACGATGCCGTACTGTGTGTGGGGGGATTATCGCCCAGGCAGATCCGGGCGCAACCGGCCCTTGGCGAGTTCATCCGGGACGCTAGGGACAGCGGACTGGCGGTATTCTCGATACGCAAAGCCCACGGTGAATACATCGACGAGGTACATCGGTTGGCAGCCTCGGGTGTTGCCGAGGTAATAGATGAACAGTCATTCATCGGAATCGAATCTAACGAGAAAATACGTCACCGCATCTTCGTCCTGCGAGCACGCGCCAAAGATTCGGACAGATAATCCGGCCGTCCACTACGATGAGGTGCGGTTTGTTGACACCCACTGAGTTGAGCGGGGTCGAGGCGGTAGATCTTATCGATGCGGCAGCCAAAGGGCGAAGCTCCCATGGGGAGCAGGCCGGCGATCAGCTCCTCTTCCTGCGTCCACGTCGTTTTGGCAAGAGTCTTTGGCTCTCGGTCCTGGAGAGCTACTACGATCTGGCCCGGGCGGACCGGCTGCGGCTCGATTTTTCCGAGGTCGACCCCAGCGGCAATACGGAGGCCATCACCGCCTCCTTGCACCAGCATATCAACCGAATCGATCCGCTTCTTCACACCCACGCGCTGGTCCATATCGGCTTGGAGCGGTTGGTGTGTGGGTGATTTCTCATAGGTCGCGCTGAATCCGAACAAAATGACAAACAAATCCCCGGAATCCAAACTCCCAACCGTATCCGATTCTTCGCGCCACCCTGAATACCGCCCTGCCGCTCAGCATCGGCTATCTGGGCTGGATGCTGATTGGCTTGACGGATAGCATCATGCTCGGACGTCTCGGTCCCGAGGCCCTGAGCGCTGCGGGGCTCGCGCTTTCCCTTTACAACATCATCGCGATGCTCGGATGGGGACTATTGTTCCCCATGATCGTGTTTATTTCGCACATCTGTGGCGCCGAGAAGCCACGCAGGCGAATCGCATTGAAGGTCCTTCGGCAAGGCCTGTGGATAGCCGGTTTCCTGTTCATTCCGGGCTGCGTCATCCTGTGGAACACGACGCATATCCTCATGCTGACCGGGCAGGCCCCTGCCCTCGCCCAAATGGCCGGGCAGTATATGGATTATTACCTATGGACCCTGTTCCCGGTACTCACCACATTCGCGTTCACCATGGCCTTTACCGCCATGGGTAGACCCCGGAGCGTGGCGCTCATCATCTGGCTGGAGGTGGGGCTGAATATCATTCTGAACTACGCGCTGATATTCGGGAACCTCGGATTCCCGGCCATGGGGATAACGGGCGCGGGCCTGGCCAGCATCATCGTCCATGGCGCCGGGCACATGGTCTTTTTCGGTATCCTCGGTTTCCATCGGTTTTTTCAAAGCCCTGCGGCATTCAAACGCGCCTGGAAGCCAAACGGGGACATACTGGGGCGATTTCTTTCCCTCGGCTGGCCCAAAGGCCTGGAATCATTGGCGATGACCGCTCCCTTTTCTGTTTTTGCCCTACTGGCCGGTTGGATCGGCGTCCAGGCGGTTGCGGCATACACCATCGCATGGCAAACCGCCATTATGGTTAGTTTTACACTGACATGGGGAGTGGCGGACACGGTAACCGTGGGGGTAAGCGCCGCCCTTGCCCGGAAAAGCCAGGTAGGCATGTGGCGCGCGCTCAACAGTGGCATTGCGATCCTATTGGTTCTTCTGTCGCCGCTGCTTGGGATATTTTGGTTCTTCCCGGAATGGATTGTGATCTTGTTCGTCGGTTCCGAGACACCGAAGGATGAATCGCTTTTCCCGTTGGCGTCTTCACTGATTGTGTCGGTTGGGTTTTTCGTGATTGCCGACGGCCTGCGCATGGTTTATCACCAGGCATTGAACGGCCTTTCGGAGATGAAG
>CAZQHJ010000242.1:0-1945 GCA_964593225.1 uncultured Thiotrichales bacterium | reverse complement strand
GCAGCCGTTCGATAAGGTTCCGGGTTTCCCGTGGAATGCGGGTGCTCACTACCTTGGTCAATTGGCGCTCGGAGGCCAGCTTATGTGCTTAGCCTGGGCCGGTAACCCTTATTACCACGATTACGATGCGGCTCCCGAGTAATAGTGGATTTGTGGACTCCTACTGTATCGGCGGTCTCTCTCCGGGCATGGCCTGCTTTCATCAGGGCCGATATCCGGTATCGTTGCGCTCGGGTAAGCTGCGTGTATGTGCTCATTTGTGCCTCTCATTCCAGTCGGAACGAAAGGTGATGATGCTAACGCGGCTTGCCCTCTATTCCGAACTGATGAGTTGCACTTACAAGTTGAATCCAGGAACAAATGACCCGTTCGAAGTATAAAAATCGGCTCGGACGATGGAGACGGTGACGTTCTTTCCCTCTTCCCCTCGGTATTTGTATTTTTCCAGGAGCAAGGCCTCCAGACCGGCGTGGGCGGCCAGCAGGGCGGCGGCCTCGGAAACCGCGGGCGTGCCCATGTGCTTGCGCACGGTCTCCGAAGGATTGGGCGTCGCGACCTCCGACAACCGGGCCGCGCTATAGAAGTGCATGGGCCAGCCGTGTTCCGCCGAGAGCGCCAGCAGGCCCGGCTCATCACATTTTTTATCGATGGTGGCCAACGCCGCCACGGCGGCGCGGGTCTGTCCGGCGGATGCCAATGCCTTGTCGATGGCGGCCTCCAGGGTGTGTAGTGGTGTGCTGCGGTCGCAGCCGATGCCCAGGATGATCGCGGAAGTCCGTCCTGCACCCTCCGGCTGCGTTAAAAATGGGCTCAAAATGCTCATTTACTCCAGTAAACTCCGCTTTTTCGGGCATTTTTGCCTTGCCGGAGGGCACAATCCGAACTTCTGCGTAAGACTCGGACGATAGACCACCAACCGCCCCGACAACTGTCGCGCCAGGGATTCGTCCACGGCCCGGTGGGTCACCCACAACACGGCGCCGAAGCGATCGAGGGGCACATCCTCCATCCGTTCGAACAATCGGATGTTCCCGGGCAGGGGCATGTCGGTGGGCCACCAGTCCCGGCTGCCGGCCTCCCGGACGAAGGCGATGGGCTCCCCGTTGACCACCTGGGCGGAGACCCGGGTGAGGGTGGTTTTGGAGGCCTCCACCCGCCAGCCCAGCTCGCGGCCCAGGATGTCCACGGAGAGGGTTTCGTTGACATCGGAGGCGGTGGTGACGACCGCCGTCGCCCCCAGCCATCGGGCCAATTCCCGGGCCAACTCATTGGCCCCGCCCACATGCCCGGAGACCACCGGGATGACGAATTGCCCGGCATCGTCCACCGCCACAACGGCGGGATCCCGGTATTTGGAGGTCAGATGCGGCGCGATCATCCGCACCACCGCGCCCAGGGAGAGGAAGAACACGATGCCGTCGTAACGGGCGAACAGGCCGGCTATTCGTCCGCGCAGGGGCCCACGGTAGGCTTCCACCCGGTTGGTCAGATCGTCCATGGTGGCGCGGAACTTCCCCGCCACCATCACGGTGGCTCGGGGCATGCGAGAGGCCAGCTGGCGCGCCCGGAGGGCACCATTCCTGGTGAGGGCCACCAGCACCAGACGGGGGGATGCCAAGCGCAGGGAGGGGTCGTTATTCAAAGGAGGTTTACCGAGGTTGGAACTTCAGCCAAGGTTACGGAGACCATGACTAAGAAGCTGTTTGGAAATTCGTATCGTAGCGAGGTGGCGCCCCGATTGCGGCGCCTGCAAGGCGCGATGGGGGAGAAAATAAGGATTGTAGTGGACTACACGACGCCCAAGTACATAACAAACCTCGCCCCCCGTCGCAACGGGGCAGGACGCAATTCGGGCGCCGCCGCGGTAGATTGCGAATTCCCAAACAGCTTCTAGTGCTTTGTCATGACTTAATTTTAGGGTAAACGGATTTCAGTTTTCTCCGAG
>CAZQHJ010000241.1:0-1951 GCA_964593225.1 uncultured Thiotrichales bacterium | reverse complement strand
CAACAAAATACGTCAATGGCAATTGGAAAACAGTTTCATTCGGTTGCCCTGGAGGCACGGCCTCGCTAGGAGGTATTCATTGGTATATTATTCCGTGCGTTATCCATCGAACACAACCACGGCAATAATGACCAATTGGTAATTGGTAATTAGTATAGTGAGGAATATCATGCGACCGAAACCCTTGGCGAATATACGCGTCATCGACCTCACCAGGCTGCTCCCCGGCCCTATGTGCACGCTCTACCTGGCGGACATGGGCGCCGATGTCATCAAGGTCGAGGACCCAAAAGTCGGCGACTACGCCCGCGCCGCCGCCGGTCCCGACCGATCGCCCAGCGCCTATTTCCTCTGCGCGAACCGCAATAAACGGGGATTCCAGCTCGACCTTGGCCTTGCCGGGGGACGGGAAGTCTTCCTGGATCTGGTGAAAGAGGCCGATGTCGTTGTGGAGAGCTTTCGGCCCGGCGTGGTGGATAAACTGGGCATCGGTTACGAGGCCATCCGGGCCATCAATCCCCGCATCGTCTATTGTTCCATCACCGGTTACGGCCAGACGGGACCCTACCGAACCCACGCCGGACACGACCTCAATTATTGCGCCTACGCGGGCATTACCGATCAAATCGGTCACAAGGACGGCCCCCCCGCCATCCCCAACATCCAGTTCGCGGATCTGGCCGGCGGCACGTTAAGCGCCGCCGTGGGTATCCTCGCCGCCCTGGTGGATGCGGGACGCACCGGCGAGGGCCGGTATATCGACGTCTCCATGACGGACTGCGCCCTGGTCAACGCCATTGTCCCCTTGATTGGATACCTGGACTTCGGGCGCGTGGCGCCAAGAGGCGCCGATCTCCTCTCCGGGGCCTTGCCTTGCTACGGGGTCTACGAGACCCTCGACGGCCGCTACATGGCCATTGCCGCCCCGGAAGAAAAATTCTGGCGGGCCTTCTGCGAGGCCATCGGGCACCTGGAACTCATTCCCGCGCGCATGGCCGTGGGACGCGAAGGCAAGGAGGCGCGGGGCCGGGTGGCGGAGATCTTCAAGGCCCATGCCATCGCCTGGTGGCTGGAGAAGCTGGCGGGGGTGGATTGCTGTGTCTCCCCGGTTCTCGGTCTGGAAGAGAGCATGGAAAACGAACACTTCAAGGCCCGAGGGATGTTCATCAAAACGGACCGCTATTCCGACAACGATGGCGATAACGGCGGCGCCAAGGAGGAAATGACGCAGTTTGCCTTCCCCCTGAAGATGAGCGAGTTCGAATTCGCGGTGGCGCGCCCTGCCCCCCGGCGGGGAGAACATACCACCGGGATTCTCGCCGAACTCGGTTACAGCGAGGAACGCATCAAGGCCCTGGCCCGTGGAGGGGTGATTTGAACGATTCGAAATGCCAAGTGTCGAATGGATGCATTTCACGAAGATACCGCCGCGGATTTTCAGATATTTTTTGGTATCGGGCGGCAGGCCTTCGGTAAGGATCTTGCAGCTTTCATCGATCTGCTCCAAACCCAAGGCGCTGCAGTATTGTCGATACCGACGTCCCGTGGATCATCGGGCACCACGACCGCAAGACACAGTCCTTTCCAATTCGGAGATGAGCCTAAACAGAGAGTAGACAATGTACGGAGTTCAGGCGACGGATTTTTGGGCATTGTTGATGTAATGGAATAGTTCAGCCCTGGCCTGATTAAGGCGTTGAGCGGCATCATTGTCGCTGATAGCGTAAGCGATTGCATCCGGTTGTTCGAAGGCGATGTGAGATTCGAGGTACTGGGTAGCGTTGGGGAGAGATTCGAGTTTGTCATAGGGCGTTCGGTCGTAGGGGTAGCGTTTTCGCACACGCCCTTTGGAATCGGTTGCTTCGACAGGGAAGAAGCAAGGTCGATGGAAGTTTAGGTCAGGGCAACCGAATGAAAGTATTTTTATATTGACAAATCTGGCAAATGGAGG
>CAZQHJ010000240.1:0-1990 GCA_964593225.1 uncultured Thiotrichales bacterium | reverse complement strand
TTGTATAACAAATTGAAAAATAAGGGATTCTCACCAAATGTCAACAGAGCCTAATATTAACCAAAAACATGGAATTTCCAAACAGCCTCTTAGAGGGTGTCTAACCCGGATAGCTATCGGGGTACCGAGTTGCCATATCGAGCGTTGGCCTTCCTCCAAACGCGTCAAGCGCTCTACGATCCCGGGCTCGCGGTCGGGAATGCGCGGCGCGATTCCCGACCGCGAAAATGATATCGGACGATAGCAGCAGGACGGTCGATAAAAGCAGTGGTGCGAGCCGCCTCGACCTATTCCGTCTCACGGCCCCTTGCCTTGGGAACCGATAACGCACCGAAACCCCAACCGATCGAAACGAACGCCGGGCAAATACTGGAGACGAAACGCGGCGCGTACATAGCGGGCGAAGTAGTACCAGGACCCCCCACGAACCGCGCGTTCCGCGTCGGGCCTCTCCGATCCTACGGGATCGATAACCGTCCCGTCGCTGTATTCCCGCAGGCCATCTCGACACCATTCCCATACGTTGCCCAGCATGTCATAAAGCCCCCAGGGATTGGCCTGTTTTTTAGCCACCGGGTGGGTGCCGGCCCGGGTGTGGTCGTGTTGTTTTTCCCGCCAACCGGAACTGTCGCTGCCGTCTTCCAATTCGAATCGGACGCCGCTGTTGCCCCCATACCATGCGATGGCGTCCAGGACCGGGGCATGATTGGAGCCTAGGAGTTCCAGCGCGCCGCCATAGGTGGCCGCGTCGATCCCCGCCCGACAGGCGTATTCCCACTGAGCCTCGGTCGGTAGCGTCAGTTCGAGTTCCGGGATGCGCGCGTTGATTTTTTGCATGAAACCCGCGAGCTCGTTCCAGGTCACGGACTCTACCGGACGGTTGGGGCTTTGGAAGCGGCTCGGGTTTTGCTCCATGACGGCCTGCCACAGCGCCTGGGTACAGGGGGTGTCGAACAGCCAGTAGCCTTGGGTAAGAATGACCTGATGTCGCGGGGCCTCTCGCACGCACCATTTGTCCTGTTCGTATTTGGGGAATCCGGCCCGTTCCGATTTCGGGGATCCCATAATGAATTGTCCGGGCGGTATCCAGCGCAGGCGTTGGGTGACGGGTTCCTCCAGTCCGGTGTTTGGGTCGCCGGGGTTGGTTTCCGGTTCCGCTTCCAAGGCAATGGTGGTCCAAAGGCCAAAGCGGTCGCGCCCGATTGCGTCGGCCCATTGGGGCTTGGCGAGGCGCCGAAAGGCGCGATGCGCCCGATCGGTCTGGATGAAAAAGTCTTTTCCGGCGGATATCGGGCAATGCGCTTCGTTTTGGGTTTGATGGATCCGGACCTCAGTGGCCTCGCCCATCCGATTGGGGGCCAGGTCTTCGTTTTTGCCTGCTCCTAACCCGACACCAGCTGATGCGCCATCCCCCGCGCGAGGAACCGGAGGATCGAGCGCGCCTATCCTGATGGATCCCTCCAGGGAGGCGATCGTCGCCACCGGACTGCCCGGTGTTGCGCGGGGCGGGTCACCCGGATGACTTTCTTCTTGGAAGATCAGGTTGCCGCCTTGCTGTAAAACGATGATAGGGCGCTCTTGCGAGGGGGGGGGGTGTAAGGTCTTTCGGGGGGTAGATTCGGCGGAATCGGCATCTTCCGGCGTTGGGTGTTTCGGATCTCGGGGATCCGGCATCCGCGCCGGTTCGCCGACGGGTTGGAAGGATTCGGACCGCCAAAAGGGGGTGTTCATGGCGTTTTCCCTCGAGCCCTATGCAAAAGTCCCTCCGGCACCCCCAAGCTGCGTTGGAATCCGGGTAGGCTCAAAATGCCCATTTTCGCCTCGGCTTCGGGCACAATCCGGGCTTTTGAGGCTTCCGAACCCGACAAAGCCGGAATCAAAAAGGTTCATGAGAATTTCTTCGTCATTTTGTTCAAAATTCTGTCATTAAGAGACTACTTGGATTCAACTCGTAAGTGCAACCTTACAGTGTTGGTAAAGAGGCAAGCCG
>CAZQHJ010000239.1:0-2054 GCA_964593225.1 uncultured Thiotrichales bacterium | reverse complement strand
AGATGAGGTGTTGGCTATCTAGCCTGTTACGCTGACACGGGATTCTGAATACCCTTCACGGAGCAAAATCGATGTCCATACGACGCGCGCTTATTAGCGTTTCCGATAAATCCGGTATCGTGGAATTTGCCCGATCCCTTCTCGATCTTTCACTTCGCCAGTTCGAGGATGAATCCTCCGGGCAATCTCCGATCCGAATCCTCTCCACCGGCGGTACCGCCCGGCTGCTTGCCGAACACCGCATTCCGGTTACCCAGGTCTCCGACTACACGGGGTTTCCGGAGATCATGTCAGGCCGCGTAAAGACATTACATCCCCGGATCCATGGCGCTCTCTTGGGCCGCCGGGGCATTGACGATGAGATCATGGCCGAGCAGGGCATCGAGCCTATCGATCTTCTGGTGGTCAATCTCTATCCGTTCGCCCGTACCATTGCCGATCCCGCCTGCGGATTTGCCGATGCCGTCGAAAACATCGACATCGGCGGTCCCGCCCTGTTGCGGGCCGCCGCCAAGAACCACGCGGCGGTCACCGTTTTGTGTGATGCGGGCGACTACGGCAGGGTGTTGAGCGAACTCGAAGCCAATGAGGGCGCGATCACGGAAAGGACCCGCCAACACCTGGCCGCCAAGGCCTTCGCCCACACCACCGCCTACGACGCCGCTATTGCCGGTTATCTCGCCGATCATCTTTCCGGCGGGGATGACCCGTCCGAAAAGACGCCATTGCCGAGTAGAGCGTTGCCCGACAGGTTGTTCCTGCAATTCGAGAAGGCCCAGGACATGCGCTATGGGGAAAATCCCCATCAGAGCGCCGCATTTTACCGGGAGCCGGGATTTACCGGCGTCTGCGTCGCCGGCGCCCGGCAGATCCAGGGCAAGGAACTTTCCTACAACAACGTCGCCGACAGCGACGCCGCCCTCTCGTGCGTCGAATCTTTCGAAGCGCCGGCCTGCGTCATCGTCAAACACGCCAATCCCTGTGGGGTTGCCGTGGCGTCCAATATCCTCGATGCCTACCGGGCCGCTTTCGCCACCGATCCCACCTCGGCGTTCGGGGGCATCATCGCTTTCAACCGCCCCTTGGATAAACGGACCGCGGAAGAAATCCTCCAGCGCCAGTTTCTGGAGGTCCTTTTGGCCCCCACCATCGAAGAGGACGCCCTGCCGGTATTGGCGGCCAAAAAGAATATCCGGGTCCTGGCCCTGGGGGTCTTGCAAACGACAGACGCAGTAGGTCATGCATCGGGAAATCCGCGGGGAGAGAACCTGGAATACAAAGGCGTCACGGGCGGCCTGCTGGTTCAGGACCGGGATGCCGGGGCCGTGGGAAAAGCGGACATCAAAATCGCTACCCGGCGCGCGCCTAGCGATGGCGAAATGGCGGATTTGCTATTTGCCTGGAAGGTCGTCAAATTCGTCAAATCCAACGCCATCGTCTATTGCAGGGATGGCCGAACCCTCGGCATCGGCGCGGGACAAATGAGCCGCGTATATTCAGCGCGGATTGCCGCCATCAAGGCCGCCGACGAGGGCCTTTCCCTTCAGGGCTCGGTCATGGCCTCGGATGCCTTTTTTCCCTTCCGAGACGGGATCGACGCTGCGGCGAAACATGGCGTCACCGCAGTGATCCAACCCGGCGGCTCCGTGCGGGACGAGGAGGTGATCGAAAGCGCGAATGAACACGGCATGGCCATGGTGTTCACCGGTATGCGGCATTTCCGCCATTGATTTTTCCTTGAGCGCTTTCAGTCGGGTGTGTGAACAAAGGCCTTATACAAAGAGGCAGGAAGGTAGGTATTCAAATTGTCCCAAACCAATTCCCCCCTTTTTTGCATCGGGATAATCGACCTCGAGCAGAGTTCCTTTACCTCCTCGGCCAAATCGAGCGCTGTTCTTGTATCTCGGACATTGACTTTGCGCCAACCGGCCAAAGGTTCGGTTATCATGAAATTGACGGCTGTTCCCAAACGCTCGTATTCGTAATCGTAACGTGTGGTTGAAGACATAATGTTTTGACCTGCCCAAGCTCAAAGTTCGTGGCTTATGTTAGGG
>CAZQHJ010000238.1:0-2054 GCA_964593225.1 uncultured Thiotrichales bacterium | reverse complement strand
AGAAAAGCTGGCTTAATCCGACATCCTAATTTATCTCATGGACAGACCACTAGCGATCTTTGCCATTGGGCTCAGCCTGAAGTTCGCGCGCGATTCGGAGAAATTGCTGACCCTCCTCCAGAAGAAGGCCACGGAAGTCCGAATGCTGACGGGAGGTATATTCTCCCAACAAGACAGGCAGATGACGAAACTGATAGACCACGCCTTACGCAACGCGGATAAAGCGATGGGGCGCGAAAGAAAATGGAACAAAACGGGAAAACGGCGGATAACGCCACGAAGACACGTTGACCATAATCCAATTCGAACCCAGCTATTCTCGGAGATCCCACACCATGCAACCATCGCCCCATATCGCCCAAGAACCCAACCCCATCGTCAACGGGATCATGGGAAGACTCCGCGAACAAACCCATCGGGAGTCGGATCCTTCTCGATGCGCTCAACAGAATTACCACCGGACTCTACCAGGAAGGCAACTACTCGCGGGCAGAGTTAGCGGCCCGCACTGCCTTCGAACTGGCGGAACGGGAACTGGGCAAGGAACATCCCGATACCCTCGCCAGCCTCAACAACCTTGCCGAGCTGTATCGGGTCCAAGGTCGCTATCAAGAGGCCGAAGTCCTCTTGCAACGCGCCCTGGCGGCCCGCTAAGCAGGCTCCGGCCGGTGATGACAAAGCCGCCGGGGATCCCGAACCCAATTCCCAATCCAGACATAGCCGGAACCAAAATGTGCGGAAGGATTTTTTTGTCACTTTGTTCAAAATTCTGACGCTAAGAGACTAATTATTCAAGATTTTCCAGAATCGCCCCGCGCACGGATTCCAATTCCGCATCGATAACCGTGGGAGAGGTACTTTGCGCGATGGCCGTATCCGGGTCCTTCAGGCCATGTCCGGTCAGGGTGCAAACAATGCGGCTGTCCCCTGGAATCTTGCCACTTTTGATATCCCGCATAGCGCCCGCTAGGGAAATGGCCGAAGCCGGTTCGCAGAATATCCCCTCTTTCTCCGCCAGCAATCGCTGGGCCACCAGGATCTCCCGGTCGGTGAATTCGTCGAACCAACCCCCGGATTCCAGTTGGGCATTGGCTGCGCTCTCCCAGGACTGAGGATTGCCGATACGGATGGCGGTGGCCACGGTCTCCGGGTTTTCCACCGGATGGCCCCGCAGGAACGGCGCCGCGTCCGTGGCCTGATAGCCACACATCACCGGCCTCGCGCCGACAATGCCGTCCCGGTAATACTCGGTGTAGCCCAGCCAATAGGCGGAGATATTGCCCGCGTTGCCCACCGGCAGGCAATGGTAATCGGGGGGGCGGCCCAGGGCGTCGATGATCTCGAAGGCGGCTGTTTTTTGCCCCTGGATACGATACGGATTGATGGAGTTGACGATGGTCACGGGGGCGGTCTCGGCGACTTCCTTGACGAGTTGCATGCCGGCATCAAAGTTGCCGCGAATCTGCAACACGACAGCCCCATGCATCATGGCCTGGGCGAGTTTGCCCAGGGCGATCTTGCCCTCGGGGATCAGTACAAAGGCAGTGATCCCGGCCCGGGCCGCGTAGGCTGAAGCGGAGGCGGAGGTATTCCCGGTGGAGGCGCAGATGATGGCCCGGCTGCCTTCGGCTACGGCTTGGGTGACGGCCATGGTCATGCCGCGATCCTTGAAGGAGCCGGTGGGGTTGAGCCCTTCGTATTTGACGTAGATCTCGATTCTCTCATGGAGTGTCTTGGCGCCGAGGCTTTCACCCTCAAGATGTCGGGGGATGTTTTGTAACCGAATCAGTGGGGTATTCCCTTCGCCGAGGCAGATGATGCGAGTGTCCTCGCGGACCGGCAGGCGGTCCCGGTAGCGGTCGATAAGGCCGATGTAACGGATGTTCATGAATAATTTTGCTCCGCAAAATTATAGAGCCCCCGCGTGTGCGGGGCGAGTGGTTATATTTTTAACGGTTGTATTTCCAGACTTTTGGAAAAATAGAAGCTCTATAGTAGAAGCTAGTGGTCTATCAATCTAATAACTTTGGATAAAGATGTTTTAGCTTGATACG
>CAZQHJ010000237.1:0-2067 GCA_964593225.1 uncultured Thiotrichales bacterium | reverse complement strand
TTATTCTGGTTGTGTGGTTTGCGTAAAAGTTCGTTTTCGTGTCCTGTACTGAGGGCCGCAACTTTGATTAGGTTTGGAACACGCGGATTCCATCGGGGCCAGAGGCCAAAGCCTCATCCAAAGGCCGGATATATGTGTGCAATACCTCATCTTTGCCTTCGTTCGACTTTATCTTTGCGTTCGGGGGCGGACCATATATGGTTTTCCGATTACGTGGACATCCATCCGAACGCTACGCGTTCGGATATGTCATTGGTCAGCGCTTTGCGTCGGAACCCAAACGGGATGGGCTCGGATTCCGACGCCGGGTTCCCCAGGATCCTTAGTCTTTCCGACACGTAGACATCCATCTGAACGCTATGCGTTCGGATATGTGAAAAGCAGTTGAAATCCCCAAGGGTAATTCAGTGGGGCAATTCAGCGGCGTGTCCGAAAAAATCTTCGGTCTACCTCGAGAGTCCGAAATACAGCCGCTATTGAAGTCTATCCGGGGGCGCGCCTATTCCACCTACGACTCATATACCTTACACGGCAACGGCCATGTTCGGAGGCCTCCTCACCCCACAGGGGTAAAGGAGAACACACGGTATGGGGCATTGCCGTGCCCAGCACCTTTCACAACAACCGCCGAGGCGGCCGATGAGAAATAACGCGGCTTATTTCCCCAGAGCGTTTATCGCTGCCGTGTAGTCGGGCTCATCGGCGATCTCGGGAACGAGCTCCGTATAAATCACTTTGTTGTTTTCGTCGAGCACGACAACCGCCCGGGCGGTGATGCCGGCCAGGATGGTGTCTTCAATCAACACTCCATAATCCCGGGCAAAATCACGCGTGCGCATCATGGACAGGGTCACGACATTTTCTATGCCTTCCGCGCCGCAGAAGCGTCCCTGGGCAAAGGGCAGATCAGCGGAGATGGTGCAGATCCCGACGTTCGGATTGGCCTTTGCGTGATCGTTGAACTTCTTGGTCGAGATGGCGCAGGTGGGCGTATCCAGACTCGGCACGATGTTGAGCAGTTTCTTTTTGCCTGCGAAGTTCTCGAGACCGATGTCATTGAGGTCTTTGTCCACGAGCAGAAAATCCGGGGCGGTGGAACCTATCGCCGGAAGCATGCCGTTGGTGCTGACCGGGCTGCCTTGGAAAGTGACTGTTGCCATAATTTTTCTCCAAATCTCAATTGATTGTTTGTTTCTTACGTTGTATTTATCACCGTGGATCGGACTTGAGCGTATCGTGTGTCATGAGTCCCCCCATCGGGCCACTCATTCTACCGATACCGGGTATCTCGGTCCATACACCTAGCGCCTCGTTCCACTCTATATTTACAGGTTCAGAGCCCCCGCTCACATAAGAACCAAGCTTTATCCTTTCACTCAAGAGATTCTTCCGCTTGCATATCGGCAGTTGTTAGTGGCGCCGAGCCCATTAGAGGCCGTTCGAAGAGGAGGCGAAGCATTCCATTAGTCTCTTAATGACAGAATTTTGAACAAAATGACGAAGAAATTCTCATGAACCTTTTTGGTTCCGGCTTTGTCGGGTGGGGCGGGGCGATGGGAAGAACCCCAAGGGGATTGTGTCGTTGTTTGCGCCCCCCCTTGGGGTTGTATCGTGGGATGCCCGATTCCCGGGGTAGCGGCCTCAAAGCAACCCGAGAATACACAGCCCCTTGTATGATAAATCTCAGTGGTATTTCGTAATTTCCGTAAGGAAGATAGTTACTTGAAATGTCATGGAGAGATAGACTACGAAAGTCTCAGGGAAGCCGTTAGCCCCTTAGGCCCATAGCCTGCACGTAGATGGCTCCCTGCCCTCTTCGCCCATACCGGAGAGTATCCGAGGTCTTGAGCAAAAGCTCGTCGAACCTGAATAAACAAGGTCGGTAGGCGAGGGTACAGGGTCAGGGAACCTGGGATTTAGAGTAATTCATCAAAGGGCACAAAGGAACAGAAGCATGAATACTGCCGGTATCGATGTTGGCATAAAACCTTGATTGTTCTCGCCCGCAAAAGCGGGAAACCCAATAAGGCGCGTACTTTCGAAAGCACACCCTCCGGTCATCAGGCG
>CAZQHJ010000236.1:0-2094 GCA_964593225.1 uncultured Thiotrichales bacterium | reverse complement strand
GGCAATTTCGAATTGGAGAGGCTTACTGCCTTCGACGAAGGCGCGAACTTGGCTCTGGAGTTCGGAGCCCTTGGGTCTTGAGGGTCACGATCATCCTCCGATGATCCCAAATCCCGGACCTCCTTCAGACTCATTTTATGTTCGAATCACGCCCCTCGTTCAGGCTCATTTCTCGCTGGACAAGGCTTGGAGTAGCTTTACTGGCGTAGATCCGGCATCATGGCCCCTATAAGCTTCGCACTGGACCCTGAAAATAAGCTGGAACGAGGTATACGAGCTTATCCGGAGTCGATACTCGCTTTCCGAAGGTTAGTGCAGTGGAATGCGTTTTAAACCAAAGACGTTGGGGACAAGCGAACTTAACGATAGGAATATAAATTTTTTAGAGATAAATAAAACATGAAATTAGTATCAAAAGCTATCGCTGCCGCCCTCATCGCCGGTGCTTCCGCGTTGCCAATGCAGTCAGCCAATGCCTTCTTTATGACCCCTGATGGATACGGCAGTTTCGGTCCGTGGAACATGAGCGAGTTTGGCATGAGCAATCGTAATCGTGGCGGCGGCTATCATGGCGGCGGTTATGGCGGCGCGCCTTATGGCGGCGGTTATGGCGGCGCGCCTTATGGTGCTGCTGCCCCTTATGGCGGAGGCTACGGTTTCCCGTTCTATGGCTACGGCGCGCCCAACTATCCCACAGCTCCTGTACAGGCAGCACCCACCAAGTAGGATAAAAAACGTTGGGTGGCTGAAAAAGCTGCCTTCCAATGAAAAACGGGGCCCTCGCCCCGTTTTTTTATCCCTGTTTTTATCCCAGCTCCGCCGAGGCCACCATGGTCGTCTTACCGTTCGGTCCCTGGGCGGAGAGTTCCACCTTGTTATCCTCACCCTGCGTCGCCACCACGCGGTAGGGCCCCAGATCGAACAGCGGGGCCTGGCCGCGGAAAGTGAACTTAGCGATGGGCCGTTCCTGATTGTGGCGGATGAGCTCGGCCAGTTGGATGGCCGTCAGCGGTCCATGCACGATGAGCCCCGGATAGCCTTCTTCCTCCATGGCATAGCGCCGGTCGATGTGGATGCGATGGGCGTTGAAGGTCAGGGCGGAGAAGCGGAACAACAATACCGGGTCGGGCGTGATGGTCTTTGTCCAGGAGCCCGCCGGGACCTCCGGGAAGGGTACGGGTTCGGGGGCCGGCACGGGCGCGCCCGGTTCCCGGTAGACGATGTCCTGCTCTTCCTCGATGCAGATCTCGCCATTTTGCTCGATCTTGTAACTGACGGTGACGAACGCGAGCTTGCCGCTGCCACCGCTTTTTTCGCTGATCTTGAGGACCTCCCCATGGCGCACGGCGGGCTCGCCGATGGTGAGGAGTTTATTGAATGTCATGCGCGAGCCCGCGAACATCCGGCGCGGCAGCGCGATGGGCGGCATGAAGCCCCCCCGTTCCGGGTGGCCGTCGGTGCTGATCTTGGACCAGGGGGCCCTAGGCAGGAAGTACATCCAGTGCCACAGGGGCGGGAGTTGTCCGCCCAGTTTGAATTGGCTCCCGGTGTCATCCAACATCGCCGCCGTTCCGACCACCTGCCCGAGCCAGATTTGGTCTTCCAGGCGTTCTTTGCTGCCGATCCAGTCGGCGTAGGGATTGGTTTGTTCGGTCATTTTTTTGTCTCCTCGTCATTTGTCATTTCTTATGATTGAACACCCTTAGCGTCCAGTGATAAGAAATGACGTGTTTGAATTCAAAGGTTCGCAACGATCCGGGGCTTCCTCCATTATAATCGTTCCGGCCCCTACCCCGTCATCCCGCGAAGGCGGAAACGATGCTGCCAATCCGAAACAGGAGGGCAAATGCAAAAATCGGGTTGTGTTCCATAACAAGGCGAAAAAGCGCGGAAAAGCGGAGCTTACACGGGGTAAATGAGCATTTCGAGCGCCGATGGTATACAGATTCCCCGAAGTTATGGGCGCAATATGACTTTTGTATACAGATCAGGAGACATCGGGGCGCTTAATCCTAGTGGCTCATTCCATTCTAATTTTGGGGTAAACGGATTTCAGTTTTCTCCGAGCATCACTGAGTTTCATTTGCCAATCCA
>CAZQHJ010000235.1:0-2096 GCA_964593225.1 uncultured Thiotrichales bacterium | reverse complement strand
CCGACCAAGAAAATGCCTTGGCATGGATACCCCTAATCAGGTATTTTTCAACATCGATCCAACTGTTGCACTTGCGACTTGAATTCGCGACGCGAATAGAGCCTTTTGTTTTCACATCCATAAAATATAATGATCTCATTGCCTACCAATCGTCGTGCTGGAAAAGACTCCAGCGAAGCTTCGCCTCGAACCGATGAGGCATGATTTAGCACTTAGTAAAGCAAAATTGGTGCTTTGTAAAACCGGACTCATTTGCGAAGCTGAGCGGGAAATAAACAAATTTAAGGAGTTTCGAATGGCCGTCATCAAAATGACCGATCTCGATCTTACGGGTAAGCGCGTACTCATACGCGAAGACATGAACGTCCCCATCAAGGACGGCAAGGTTTCCGACGACACGCGGATTCGCGCCTCCCTGCCCACCATCAAACATGCCCTGGATGCAGGGGCCAAGGTCATGCTGCTGTCCCATCTGGGCCGCCCCAAAGGCGGGCCGGATCCCCAATTTTCCCTGAAACCGGTGGCCGACTACCTTGCCGACCTGCTGGGCAAGCCCGTGCGCCTGGAAACCGACTGGCTGGAGGGCGTGCAGGTGGAAGCCGGAGAAGTGGTCGTCTGCGAAAATGTCCGATTCAATGAAGGCGAGACCAAAAACGACGACGCACTTGCCAAGAAGATGGCCGCCCTGTGCGATGTCTACGTGATGGACGCCTTCGGCAGTTCACACCGGGCCCATGCCTCCACCCACGGCGTTGCCAAATACGCCCCCGCCGCCTGCGCCGGTCCCTTGTTGGCCGGGGAGCTGGAGGCCTTGGGCAAGGCCCTCGATAACCCGGCGCGGCCCATGGTGGCGATTGTCGGCGGGGCCAAGGTATCCGGCAAGCTCGAAGTCCTGGACGCCCTTTCCAAGATCGTCGATCAGCTGATCGTCGGTGGCGGCATCGCCAATACCTTCATCGCCGCCGATGGCCACAAGGTGGGCAAATCCCTCTACGAGGAAGACCTGGTCGCCGAAGCAAAACGCCTTTCGGAGGCCGCCAAGGCCAAGGGCGGCGAGATCCCGGTGCCCACCGATGTGGTGGTCGGCAAGGAATTCTCCGAATCGGCCGCCGCCAGCCAAAAGAAGGTCAATGATGTCGCGGATGACGACATGATCTTCGATGTGGGCCCGGAGACGGCCGCCCGCTATGTGGAGATCCTGAAAAAGGCCGGCACCATCGTCTGGAACGGGCCTGCCGGGGTCTTCGAGTTCGACCAGTTCGGGGAGGGCACCAAGGCCATGGGCATGGCCATCGCCGAATCCGAGGCGTTCTCCATCGCCGGCGGCGGCGACACCGTGGCGGCAGTGGGTAAATACGGTATTGCCGACAGGGTGTCCTACATTTCCACCGGGGGCGGGGCATTCCTGGAGTTCCTGGAAGGCAAGAAGCTCCCCGCCGTGGCGATCCTGGAAGAACGGGCCGCCGGGTGATCTCCGAATCGATCATCCATCATCGATAATGGACAATGATTGAGCGGGAAGGTGACCAGTCACTTTCCCGACCATACCATGGGTTCGGTAGGCTGAATGGGTAGGGGGGATAAGGAAGAGCGCACATCCGGCAGGGGCCGCCGCCGGTGGGGGAGGGTATCGCTATCCGGATGTTAGGAACTTCGACCCCGATAGCGATATTGATGGCGATGGCGATGGCGATTCCGAAAGGATAAAGTTCGACACTTATCCGTCCTGTTCCCCCTCGTATTCCTCCAACAACATACTGATAGCGTCATAATATCCCCACCCCATACCGGTGGCCGCCACCACCACCTCCTTCAGGCGTAGGTGATACGCCGTCCGGGTTTTCTCCGGTCGCTTCTTCAGTTCGGCGATGATCCTTGCGAACATCGATTCCAGACTCATATAAAACGGCTCATCGATATCGCCGAAATCGAGCGTGAACCGGTTCCCCGTCTCCAGATAGTGGATCATCAATTCGAGCTAGCCCGCTTTATCCTTCGTCCCCTTGAAGTAGTCCGAGATGGCCTTTTTCCCCACGGAAAGCCTAGGCTCTGTTGACATTTGGCGAGAATCCCTTATCTTTCAATTTGTTATACGA
>CAZQHJ010000234.1:0-2192 GCA_964593225.1 uncultured Thiotrichales bacterium | reverse complement strand
GCGGCTTGCCCTCTATTCCGAACTGATGAGTTGCACTTACAAGTTGAATCCAGGCTGGAATGATTGAAACCCAAATGATCGAAAACAGAGTGCAGCGGATCCCGCCCCATAGGATCGCCCTATCGATATGACCGACATCGTCGAAATATTCACAGACGGTGCCTGTCGCGGAAATCCGGGTCCCGGTGGATGGGGGGTGCTGTTGCGTTATCGGGGGCGGGAGAAGACGCTCCAAGGGGCCGAAGCGCTGACCACCAATAACCGAATGGAGCTCACCGCCGCCATTGAAGGATTGAAAGTCTTGAAAAGGCGGTGCCGCGTGGTATTGACCACAGATTCCCAATATGTGCGCAACGGCGTTACCCAGTGGATGCCGAACTGGAAGCGCCGAAGCTGGCAGACCAAGAATAAAACGCCGGTCAAAAATCAGGACCTCTGGCAACGCCTGGACGCACTGACCCTGCATCACGATGTATCGTGGGAATGGGTCCAAGGCCACAGCGGTCATGCCGAAAACGAACGGGTCGATACTCTGGCCAGGGCGGCGATAGCCAAGGTTGTTGGTGGGTAGTTTCGAGCGCATAGCGCGGCGGGATCATTTGCACCAGATGGCCGGGTCCTGGGGATGCCCCTGGTGCCGAATCTCGAAATACAGGCTATTCTCGGCATTCCCGCCGCTGTTGCCGACACTGGCGATGATATCGCCGGACTCGACCCAATCCTCGCTTTGCTTGTACAGGCTTTGGTTATGGCCGTAGAGGCTCATGTAACCGTCCCCATGGTCGATGATCAACAGCAGACCGAACCCGCGCAACCAATCGGCGAAGACCACCCGCCCACGGGAGATGGCCCGTACCGGTCGACCGGACCGGGCGGCGATCCGCACCCCTTGCCATCTCATCCCGCCCGGATCGCGCTTCGCGCCGAAGCGGTTCAGGAGCGGGCCGACGGTCGGCCATTCCAGCTCGCCTTTCAGACCCCGGAAGGATTTGTGGTGGTCGAAGGATTTCAGCTTGCGCCGAATGCCGGTGATGAGCTTTTCGAGACGATCCTTGTTTTGTTTCAGGCGCGCCAACCGCTGGTCGTCCCGGGTGATCTCCTTGGCGAGTTTGGCGAGCACGCGCCTTCGCCGGTCGAGCAGCGCCTTCAGATTGCCTCTGACCTTTTCCTTTGCCTGTTTGAGTCCTTGGAGGGCCGTGGTTTCCTGATCGATCGCTCCCTCCAGAACATCGAGGCGTGCCAGATCCTGCCGGGTCGCCTCGATACGTTCGGCCCGCGCCCGGTTGAAATACCCGTAATAGGTAAGTACGCGCGCCAGTTCGTAGGGATTTTCCTGATTCAGGAAGATTTTGAGATAGTCCTGGCGACCCATGGCGTAGGAGAAGCGTATCTGGCGCGCAAGGGCCTCCCGTTGCGCCACCAGCGCCGCCGTTTTTTCATCGCGCTCGCGACGCAGGGACGCCAATTGCTTCTGTTGTTTCCTAAGTCCGTTTTCGATCCGCCGGAATTCCGTCGCTAACCGGCCAATGGCAAGCTCCGTGGCCCGAAGCTTCTCCTGGGCCGCGTCCCGTTTCGAACGGGCATAGCCCAGGCGAGAGGACAAGGCCCGGATCATCTTTTGAACGACTGTCAGCTCGGCCTCGGCTTCCTCCTGTCGGGTGGTGGTGGCGTCTGTCGCGACGGTTCCCAGCGCAACGCAGACAAGCAGCGCAATGAAGCTCTTTTTAGTGCGGAAGATTTTCGTGTTCCTTCATGATAGGGGTAGGAACAGGCTTTCGGTCCGCCCCGCCCTCCGAACCGTGCATGCGGTTTTCCCGCACACGGATCGAAGATCGACAGTTTCTTCATCGGGATCGGCACGCTGATAGCCGAGCTTCCTACATGGTGAAAAGCCCGACTTTCGCGAGGTCAGTGTTTATCTTCCTCACCCCGTTGCCCAGGGCTGCCGACATGCCCCCCGTACACTTTGATGCTTTACCAACCTCGATCGACTCCCTTTGTTTGAACCTTGGAAATAAATTAGGACTCACGCATTGACAGGTTCTGTAGAATATGCTTATTGGCAGTTGGGAGCCAAGAGCCATGGTACATGAAATAAGCCGCCCTTCAACAGCCCGTTGCACATTGCCGATGTATAGGGGGTATTTGTTAAGCGAACCGAACTCCCCCCGTTGCCGCCATTTGTCGGAGGT
>CAZQHJ010000233.1:0-2207 GCA_964593225.1 uncultured Thiotrichales bacterium | reverse complement strand
TCCATTTGCCAGATTTGTCAATATAAAAATACTTTCATTCGGTTGCCCTGGGTTATGCCCGCGATCGTGTATCCGAGATTTTCAGAGATGTTTTCCGTTCCGCGAACTGCGGGGAGTGTGATTCAAAGTGTAATTTTCATTCCGAGTTCGCCATCGATATCGATAGCGAGTGCGTTCGATAGCCAGCCCGGTTCTTCTCAAAAAATCACACTTTAGGATCGCACCAAACTGTGAGGATCGGCTTTACAACCGAATATTGGCATGGTTATAGACTACCTATCTCAACCCGACCAGCGCCGGAGCCCTAAAAGGTCCAAAAGAATTTTCCAACAAAGAGGCTACGCCATAAATTGAGTCGCCCGACAACCGGCAATCATTCATCGGTGATGATAGAAACCATCACCGAAGGAATCCGCAGTGCGCAGCACTGATTTCCATCCGTCCGAGAGAAAGCCTCCCATGAGTACACAAAGCGAAAGCGCCAAAACGCGCATCACCACCGCCTCCCTGCGCAAAATGAAGGAAAATGGCGAGAAATTCGTCTGCCTGACGGCGTACGACGCCACGTTCGCGGGCATCATGGACGATGTCGGCGTGGAGGTCATCCTGGTGGGGGACTCCTTGGGGATGGTCATCCAGGGCGAGGAGACCACGGTGCCCGTGACCATGGACGATATGGCCTACCACGCCCGGATCGTCGGGCGCGCCGCCCGGCGGGCGTTGATCATGTTGGATATGCCGTTCATGAGTTTCGCCACCCCGGGCGAGGCCCTGACCAACGCCGCCCGTTTGATGCGGGAAGGGCCTGGACAGATGGTCAAGCTGGAGGGGGGGAGCCATCAGTTGGAGACGGTTCGTCAACTGACGGTGCAGGGGATCCCGGTCTGCGCCCACATCGGTCTTCGTCCCCAGTCCATTCACAAGATGGGGGGCTACCTGATCCAGGGCCGGGGCGATGAGGCAGCGCTGGCCATGATCGACGAGGCCCACGCCCTAGAGGCGGCCGGCGCGGATATTCTGTTGCTGGAATGCGTCCCGGCGGCCCTCGCCCGTGAGATTACCAGCTCGGTAAAAGTTCCCGTGATCGGCATCGGCGCCGGCAGGGACTGCGATGGGCAGATCCTGGTGCTCTACGACATGCTTGGGATCACGCGCGGGCGGATCCCTAAGTTCGTGAAGGACTTCCTCCCCGAAAACAAGAGCGTCTCGGACGCTATTGCCGCCTATCTCCGGGCCGTCAAGGCCGGGGAATTTCCGGGGCCGGAACACGAATTCGAATAATGATGGATATCCTTAAAGGCATTGGCAAGATCGGCGGGCGCATCGACCAAGCGCGCCGTCGCGGTCTGTCTATCGGGTTCGTCCCCACCATGGGGGACCTACACCCGGGTCACATTGCCCTGGTGACGCGTGCCCGGACGCTTGCTGATTTCACCGTGGTCAGCATCTTCGTCAACCCATTCCAATTCGCCGCAGGGGAAGACTACGAAGACTATCCCCGCACCCTGGATGCCGACATCGCCAAACTGGAAGAGGCCGGCGCCGATCTCTTGTTCCTTCCCGAGATCGGCGACCTCTACCCGGACGGGCTCGATCGCATCACCCGGGTGGAGGTGCCGGAGCTCAGCGGGATACTCTGCGGGGTGTCCCGTCCGACGTTTTTCCGGGGCGTCGCTACGGTGGTTTCCATGTTATTCCACCTGGTCCGACCCGACCTGGCGGTCTTCGGGGAGAAAGACTACCAGCAACTCCTCATCATTCAACGGATGGTGTCGGATCTCAAGAT
Organism: uncultured Thiotrichales bacterium; assembly: GCA_964593225.1. Classification (GTDB taxonomy): domain Bacteria; phylum Pseudomonadota; class Gammaproteobacteria; order HK1; family HK1; genus JABDQX01. The sequence continues at coordinate 421 of CAZQHJ010000233.1, read as the reverse complement.
GCCCATCAAGATCATCCCGGGCCCCACTGCGCGGGAAGCTGACGGGCTCGCTATGAGCTCTCGCAACCGTTACCTGACGGCGGAAGAGCGACAACGCGCGCCCGTTCTGTATCGGGCCCTGTGCAAGGCAAGGGACGCCCTTACCGCCGGCGATACAGACGTTCAAGCCATCTGGACGAGGGGGATCGAGACCCTGGCGGCGGCGGGGCTGCGCCCCGATTATTTCGAGATTCGGCGGGCAACGGACTTGGCCCTGCCGACGCGGGATGAGCTGGAACAAGGTGGGCAGGACCTTCGGGTCTTGGGGGCGACCTGGCTAGGGAAGGCGAGGCTCATCGACAATGTGGGGTAAAAGAAGTTATGCAGAACTAGTGGTCTATCAATCTAATAACTTTGGATAAAGATGTTTTAGCTTGATACG
>CAZQHJ010000232.1:0-2229 GCA_964593225.1 uncultured Thiotrichales bacterium | reverse complement strand
GCCTCAATCAGGCAAGAGATGACCTATTTCGTTCTATCAACAAATCCCTGAAATCCGACGCCTGAAGGCTCCTTTCACTGACTTTCTTTCAGGCTCATTTCTGAATTGGAAAGAACTTACCCATCGGACACCGCCGCCTCGGAAAAGGTTTTCACCTCGGTCAGCACCCTTGCCGCCGCCGCCACCAGGTTCATGGCGAGCGCGGCGCCCGTACCCTCCCCGAGACGCAGCCTGAGATCCAGGAGCGGTTCCTTTCCCAACCGTTCCAGGGCGATGAGATGCCCTTTTTCCACGCTGCGGTGGGCCGCGATGAGGTAATCGGCGACGGTGGGCATGAGGTGATAGGCGACCAGGGCGCCGGTGGTGGAGATGAGGCCGTCCATGACCACCGGCCTCTTTTCCGCCGCCGTGCCCAGGATGACGCCGGCGATGCCGCCGATCTCGAAGCCGCCGACCTTGGCCAATACCGCCAGGGCGTCTTTCCCATCCGGGGCCGCGCGGGGCGCTGTGCTTGGATGGTCTTCTTCGGTGGTGGTGGGCCGGTTGTTGGCCAACGCGCCAGCCAGCCCGTTGACGCGCAGGGCCGCCTCGATCACGGCGACCTTGCGGCGGCGCTGTTGGTCGTCGATACCGGTGCCGTGGCCGGTGACGGCGGCGGCCGATTCCCCGCATAAGGCGGCGATGAGGGCGGCGCTGGATGTGGTGTTGCCGATGCCTATCTCCCCGACGCCGATGAGGTCATAGCCTTCTTCGATCATCTGTTGAGCCACCCGGATGCCGTTTTCCAGGGCGGTGACGGCCTGGTCCCGGGTCATGGCGGGGCCTTTGGCGATGTTGGCGGTCCCTGGGGGCCACGGGCAGGGAAAGCTTTTTAATGTGAGAGTTTCGAGCAAAAGGATCGAGGGATTTCGTCGGGCATCTTGGGTGCCGTGTGGGTTGGGCTGGGGCCGCCCCGGCGCGGGCGAGGTCCTCGGTTCCCTGGGCAACCCCCATATCGACCACGCACACATCGGCCCCGGCTTGACCCGCGAGGGCGTTGATGCCGGCGCCGCCCGCCATGAAGTTGGCCACCATCTGACGGGTTACGTCCTGGGGATATTGGCTGACTCCCTCGGCCACGACTCCGTGGTCCGCCGCCATGACGACGATGACCTTGTGTCCGACGGGGGGCTGTAGGGAACGGGTGATGCCCGCCAGATCCACGGCCAGATCCATGAGCCGCCCCAGGGCCCAATGGGGCATGGTGAGTTGGTCCAGGCGTTCCCGGGCGCGGGTCCGCCAGTGTTCGGATTGGGGGGTGATGGCGGAGAGGGTTTCATTGAGGATTTGCATCATTTTGCTCCGCTTTGCGGGGTGGGTTTCCGGGAAATAACGATAGGGATGCCGCTGACCATGAAGGTGACGGAATCGGCCAGGGCGGCCACCACCTGGTTGCAGCGACCGGCCAGATCCCGAAACCGGCGACTGAGGGCGTCGGCGGGCACGATCCCGAGTCCCACCTCATTGGTGACGAAAAACACCTGAGCGGGGATGGCGCGGGCAGCGGCGCAGAGCTCGCGGGCGCGGGCGGCTATTTCATCTTCTTCCAGGGCCTCTTCTCCCAGGGCGGCACCGTGCCGGGTGGTGCGATTCCGAGTGGCAGCATACAGCAGGTTGTTGACCCAGAGCGTGAGGCAATCGCACACCACGACATCGTATTGGCCTTGTTCGCCGATCCTGCCAAAAGCGCCGGCGAGATCCTGTTCTTCCTCCCAGGTCTCCCACCCGGCCCCGCGCCGCGCGGCCCGATGCCGAGCGACGCGCTGGCGCATCTCTTCGTCCGGGACGAGGGCCGTGGCGATGAATAACCGCCGCTCTCCCGCCGCTTCCGCCAGACGCCGGGCATGCTCGCTCTTGCCGCTTCGGGAGCCGCCGGTGATGAGATGGAGGGCGGATGGGTTGCTTTGTCCGGCCAAGGGAAGGGACGGGTTCGGAACCGATGCCGGGTGTTCGGATGATGCCTGGCCTGTTCTGTTCATGGGGTCGAATTCTATCTGTTAGGATCCATTGAATTTTCAGTTCAATACTATATCATGGACAAACCCATTCGGGTTTTAGGTATCCTCTTCGGATTTCCCGATTGGAGGGTATCCGAATGCAATGTCGGCTGCGAAGGCGGGAAGTCCGAGAGAATACACATAAAATGCCTTACAGCAGTTTCTCCCTCCAACGGGTTCGGGACGGGTTCGG
>CAZQHJ010000231.1:0-2237 GCA_964593225.1 uncultured Thiotrichales bacterium | reverse complement strand
AAAGCTGGCTTAATCCGGCATCCTAATTTATCTCATGGACAGACCACTAGTACAGTTGCGCCTAAATACCTCGCTCGACAAACGGATCGCCACCGGTAGCCCGAGGCCGGCATTCGGACTGGCGCGCAAAATCAGGAGCAACAAGATTCATGACCACGCCCATCCCCCAACCCTTCTATGACTGGCGCGAGACCCGCGGCGCCGATGAGCGCGAGGCCGCCCAGCTTATCCGATTACAGACGCTCATCGCCCGCGCAAAGACCAACCCCATCCATGCTGAAAGGATCGGAGATGCGGATATCGCCAGCCTGGCCGATCTCGCCAAACTGCCCCTGCTGCGCAAATCCGATCTCATCGGGATGCAGGCCCAAACCCCGCCCTTTGCCGAGCTGAACCTCATCGAACCCGGCCGGATGCGTCACCTCTATCGATCCCCCGGACCCATCAATGACTATGATGGCCACGATGACAGCCACGATCCCGGCGGCGACGGCCCCGACTGGTGGCGGGTCGGGCGCGCCCTGTACGCCGCCGGTTTCCGTCCGGGGGACATCGTCCACAACAGTTTCTCCTACCACTTTACCCCAGCCGGCATGATGTTCGACAGGGGCGCCACCCACATCGGGTGCGCCGTCTTCCCGGCCGGCACGGAGAATACCGATCTCCAGGCCCAGGCCATGGGGGTCTTCGGCGCCACCGCCTATACCGGCGTCCCGGACTTCCTGCCGAGACTCTTGGAAAAGGCCGATGAATTGGGTATCGACACGCGAACCCTCACCCGGGCCTGCGTCTCCGCCGGACCCCTCTTCCCCTCCGTGCGGGAAGGGCTCGAGCGCCGGGGCATCGCCGTCCGCCAATGCTATGTCATCGCCGATCTCGGCCTCGTGGCCTATGAGACCCCCGCCCTGGCGGCCATGGTCATCGACGAGGACATTATCGTCGAGATCGTCCGTCCCGGCACCGGCGATCCCGTGCCCGAGGGTGAAGTGGGCGAGGTCGTGGTCACGGCCCTCTCCCATCATGAATTACCCCTGATCCGCCTTGCCATCGGCGATCTGTCCGCCATCGCTCTGGGTCAGAGCCCCTGCGGGCGGACCGGCCGGCGAATCAGGGGGTGGCTAGGACGGGCGGATCAAACCGTCAAGGTGCGGGGCATGTTCGTCCGTCCCGAACAGGTGGCCCAGGCGCTCCGGCAATGTGGGCTCCAGGGCCGGGCGCGCCTCGTCGTCGGGCGCGAGGGGGGGCGCGACACCATGACCTTGCATGTAGAGCATGATAGCGATGCCGAGGGCCTTGAAGGGCGGATCCAAGCGGCCATCAAGACCACCTTCAACCTGCGCAGCGAGGTTCGTATCGAACCGGTGGGGAGCTTGGCCAATGATGGCAAGGTGATCGAGGACAGAAGGGATTTCCGGGAATAAAAGCATGAAAAACCATCGACGCGGCCCATGATTGCAAGAGAGATATTGAAGAGTGCCATCGATCGACTGGATTGATCGCTACCTGGACCGGCGTTCAAGATTAATCCGTCAGGTTTCCCCATGTCCCTCCCCAGGAACCCCGTGTGGCCCGGCGGACATCCTCCGGGGAATTTTTTGATAGTGGGCCGACAGTGGCAGATTCGGCGTCCGCGATCCCCTGGCGATGTACCCCCAAATATACCCCCGATTTTTTTGGGTATCAATGGATGAGGCCGGATTTTATAACGAAAAAACAGGCAGTTAAGCGGGTTCTTGGATTCAACTCGTAAGTGCAACCTTACAGTGTTGGTAAAGAGACAAGCCGCGGTAGCATCGTGGCTTTCTCATACCGACCAAAGTAAGAGGAGCACGGATGAGTGACACGCAGCTTACCCAACAGCAACGATACCGGATTTACGCCCTTGGGAAAGGGAACCACAGCCAAAGGGCAGGGCAACCGAATGAAAGTATTTTTATATTGACAAATCTGGCAAATGGAGGTGTTTCCGGTGTCCAACAGAGCCCGTTTTAGTTGAAATCGCCCGGTTTTGACTATCGATAGTAAGGAGACCAAGCTTCGAACTTGTCTTCAGATTCCTCAAAAGGGCTATGTTTCGGCAACAAAATACGTCAATGGCAATTGGAAAACAGTTTCATTCGGTTGCCCTGAGCCAAAGGGAGATTGCTGACATAATTGGCTGCCATCCAGGAACGATTAGCCCAGAATTGCGGCGAAATCGGGGCATGAAGGGGTACCGACCTCGACAGGCCCACGGG
>CAZQHJ010000230.1:0-2242 GCA_964593225.1 uncultured Thiotrichales bacterium | reverse complement strand
ACTTCACTTTTTTCAACCACCTAACCCTAACCCTAATCATCAACAGCCCCTAATACTCCCGTTCGAAATTTCTACGTTTCCATGCCCCTGCTCGGAGCGCCGCGTCGATCCGGCTCTTTCGAATAACGTGGAATAGCCGCCTGGAAGGCGACTCCCAGAGAAAACCGGTAAATACGTGCAGCAAAACCAATGGCGGGCATGGCCCGCGCCTACCCGATAGCGCGTCCCTTGTGGGTCCGGGCCCTGACCGGGCGGCTCGTTTTTAATGTCCGTTAAAATCCCCCGCCCATACTGGCGGCATGAAACGGCTCATCCACATCTTCCGCTCCGGCGAGCACCGCTCCGAGGGGGGGAGACCCTTCGATTTTCCCAGGCCGATCTCGCCGCCACCGCCGGGGCCTATGACCCCGCTCGCCACGAGGCGCCCCTTGGTCAAGGGGCACCCCGGGACCGACGATCCGGCCTATGGCTGGGTGGCCCGGCTCCTCCACGGCCCCGACGGCCTGCGCATGGAGACTCGCCATGTGGACCCGGCCTTCGCCCGGCAGGTGGACAGCCGGGCCTTCGCCAAGGTCTCCCCCAGCTTCTATCGCCCCACGGACCCCAATAACCCCGTCCCCGGCGTCTGGTACCTGCGGCACGTGGGATTCCTGGGCGCCCGGCCCCCCGCCATCAAGGGTCTGGAGGACCCGAGCTATGCCGAGGGCGCTGGCGGCGAGGACGGCTGCGTGACCTTTGCCGAGGACCTGGACCTGGCGGACACCGAACCGAAAGCACCTCCATCCCCCCGAACCCCACACGGAGAACCGACCCCCATGGAGAAACCCCCATAACAACTGGTCGCCGAGATCGCCGCCCTGAATAAGCGCCTGGAAGCACAGGTCGCCGAACAGGACCGGCGGGACCGGGAGGCCCGACACCAGGCCAACGCGAAATTCGCGGAGGCCATGGCCGAGACCCTCGGCCCGAGGCACGTGGAGACCGTCACGGCCATCCTGAATGCCTTGGAGACCCCGGACCCCGACGGCAACGTGGTCCAATTCGGCGAAGGCCCCAACCGGGCCCCCCTGATCGGCGCGGCCCGGGGTCCTGTTACGGGCCATTGCGGACGGGGCCGAGCCCCCGATTGAGTTCGGCGAGCGCGCCCCCAAGGCCCGCGCCCGAAAAGACTCGGGGGATGAGGACAACCCCTTGCTGAAGAACGCCGAGGCCCGGGCGCGGATGGGGGGGTGATCCCTCCCTTCCCGCGCCCCGGCCCGCGGGAACCGGCAACCCACGAATCGCCCGTAAGAAACAACGGAGACCCGAACCATGTCCGATACTACACGGAACCGACCAACCTTTCCCACCTGCTCCTCTACGAAGGCCTCCGGGGCTGGACCCGGGACAAGCTGCCCTGTCTCGCCGGGCATGTCTATGAAATGGGGCAAGTGCTCTCCCGGGTGGACGGCAAGTACGCGCCCCTGGACCCGGCGGCCACGGACGGGACCGAGCGGGCCTATGCCGTTCTCCTGGATGCCCGGGTGGACGCCACCGACGCGGACAAAAAGGGCGTCGCCCTGGCCCGGGGCGGGGTGGTGGATAGGGCGTACCTGGTGTGGCCGGACAGCATCACCGAGACCCAGAAAACCGACGCCCTAGAATCAGCTGGAGGCCCGGGGCATCGTGGCGAGGACTACCCAGGCCCCCCCATCACCCAATAGAGCGAACCCGGAACCAAAAGGCCTTAACCCATGAACTTGACCGATCTCTTTCAAACCACCACCCTTACCCAGGCCATCGAAAAACTGCCGGTGTTCCCCTCCCGCCTGGGGGCCATGGGGCTCTTTACGAGCCGGGGGATCACCACCACCTCGGTGGTGCTGGACGAGCGCGCCGGGCGGATCATCCTGGTGCCCAACACCTCCCGCAACGACGACCCGGCGCCCATCCAAAAGCCCCAGCGCAAACGCCGAACCTTCGAGACCACCCACCTGCCCCTGCCCGCCACCCTGTTGCCCTCGGAATACCAGAACATTGCCCCCTTCGGCAGCGAGCGCCCCATCAACCAGCAGGCCGCGATCATCAACAATGCCCTGCAGTTCATCAAGAACAGCCTGGACGCCACACGGGAGTGGCAGCGGGTGGGCGCCATCCGGGGCGTCATCCGGGATGCCGACGGGTCGGTCATCAAGAACCTGTTCGACGCCTTGTATGATGAATTTCAGTATTTCTAATTTAAAAATGATCCGGAAGTAGGGAG
>CAZQHJ010000229.1:0-2283 GCA_964593225.1 uncultured Thiotrichales bacterium | reverse complement strand
GTATCAAGCTAAAACATCTTTATCCAAAGTTATTAGATTGATAGACCACTAGGGGCTGTTGATGTTTCACATAGGTAGCCACAAGAAGCCGCAGGGTAATGCCAACATACTTTCATAATTGCGTTTGAGTTTGTCATATCGTATGGCTATGGCCCGAAGATGTTTAAGTCGAGCGAATAGATTTTCGACTAAGTGTCTATTTCAGAGCGTTACAACCAAAGTGGTGTTTTTGCTTATCTGGAACTCAGGTTAGTATAAGGCATCGACAGCCATGTCGCGCCGCGCCCAGTTCTCCGGCACCAGCACCGTGTTGCCGGGCGGGCGGGTCTCGTCCGGCTCGGGATAATCCAGGGAATAATGGAGTCCTCGGCTCTCCTTCCGGACAAGAGCCGAGCGAATGATCAAGTCGGCGCACACCACCAGATTACGCAGTTCAATCAAATTGCCGCTCACGCGGAAATTCCCATAGTATTCGGCGATCTCGTCCTGCAACAGGTCGACGCGATGCCGGGCCCGTTGCAGGCGCTTGGTGCTGCGCACGATGCCGACGTAATTCCACATGAAGCGCCGCAGCTCCCCCCAGTTGTGGGAAACTACCACCTCCTCGTCGGAATCCGTCACCCGGCTCTCATCCCATTCACGCAGCAAAACGGGGACAGGGCAATGAGCCAGGGTGTCCTTGATGTGATCGCTTGCCGACCTTGCGAACACCAGGCACTCTAACAACGAATTACTGGCCATGCGGTTGGCCCCGTGCAGACCGGTGGAGGCCACCTCGCCAACGGCATAGAGCCCCCGGAGATCGGTGCGCCCCCAACGGTCGGTGACCACGCCGCCACAGGTGTAGTGGGCCGCAGGCACCACTGGGATGGGCGCCTGGGTGATGTCGTATCCGAGTTCCTTGCAGCGGGCGTAGACGGTGGGGAAGTGATCCCGGATGAACTCGGGGGATCTCGTCGTCATGTCCAGATAAACGCATTCGGCCCCCAGGCGCTTCATCTCGTGGTCGATGGCTCGGGCTACGATATCCCGCGGGGCCAGCTCCCCGCACGGATCGAAACGTCCCATGAAATACTCGCCGTCCGGGGAACACAGCTTCCCGCCCTCTCCGCGCATGGACTCGGTGATCAGGAATGACGTAGTCAGTGGATGATACAAACAGGTCGGGTGGAACTGGATGAACTCCATATTGGCGACGCGACAGCCGATTCGCCAGGCCATGGCGATGCCATCGCCGGTGGCCACATCCGGGTTGCTGGTGTAGCGGTACACCTTGCCGGCACCCCCTGTGGCCAACACCACCGCGCGGGCACCAAATGGCTCGACGCGCCGTTTCCTGCGATCGAGAACATAGGCGCCGTAGCATCGGTTGTCGCCCGACCCGAGTTTTTCCCCGGTAATGATATCCAGGGCCAGATGGGATTCGAACAGAGCGATATTGGGATGGGCGCGGACCCTGGCCGCCAGGGTATTTTCGATGGCCCGCCCGGTAGCGTCGGCGGCGTGGATGACACGCCGGTGACTATGTCCTCCCTCCCGGGTCAGATGGTAACGGGACGTCCCGCCAGAGCCTTCGGTCGTGGTGAAATCCACGCCCAGCTCAATGAGCGTGCGGATACAGGCCCGACCCCGTTCCACCACGAAACGCACGATGTCGGGATCACACAGGCCGCCCCCCGCCCGCAGGGTATCGTCCACATGGGAATCGATGGAATCCTCTTCGTGGAGCACCACCGACACGCCCCCCTGGGCGTACAGCGTATTGCTCTCGGTAAGCGCCGTTTTGGACAGTACGCTGACCTTACAGTAGGGGGCCAGGTACAGCGCGGCGCTGAGGCCGGCCGCGCCGCTACCGATAATCAATACATCCGACTGATGTTGTTGGTTCACGGTTAGTATACTTTATTAGGCAGTGTGAATTTGTTCTGTGTGAATTGATGCTCATATCCGTGCGGTTGAGCAAGAATTTCCGGACATTCTCAGGTAATCGAAAAGTGCACGAGTATTACGGGTAAGGTCTGTCATTTTCTGTGCGACACTACGTATGCCCTTGGATTTAATAATGCCTATGGAAAAACGTCGAAGACGGGTGATGTTCTGCGGTGCGTATCCGGTTTGGATTCGACTTCTGTCTTCATCGAAATTCCAATCGATGACATGGTGGCAACTTTCAATAGTCCAACGCTCTTATTGGATTCCAGGTTGATATTTTGTACTTAGCCCAATACCATCTCCTAAGCACTGATGCTTAGAAAAAGCTTAAATTAGGACTTACGCATTGAC
>CAZQHJ010000228.1:0-2288 GCA_964593225.1 uncultured Thiotrichales bacterium | reverse complement strand
AAACAATTTTTGGCTGGAAATAACCTCAATGATACCGCGCCACCCAATTGCATATCGGGCCCTGATCTTCGGTCTGGGGGTATTCTTAATTGTTGCTATAGGTGCGATGGCGGCCCTGGCCGATTCATCAACAGGCATCCTTCTCGCTCCCCAGGGAGAAGGGGTTTCTGGGATCGAGGCGGGTTCGATCCTGACTGCTGCCAGGCCGGATCAAGACAACCCCCGGCCGCCCTGGGCCGATACGACGATCACTGCAACCGATCTTACCTCCGCCGAAAGTGAGAGCGTCTCCGCAGCCGTCCGATTGACCTCCGCTACGATCATAAGACCCCTGAAGGATAAGAAATTCGCCCTGGCCCTTGTGGTGGGTGCCACCCTGCAAGGCCCCTACGACGTCCATGATGCCGGCCCCTCGATTTTTAAAGGCTCCCCTTCGATCTTCGCGACAGCCTCTCAAGACGAGGCCATCCAGTGGGTTGTGGTCCCCGGCCTGAAGCTGACCCGGGAGGAGAGCGACGCTAATAGTGCGGTCAAGTCCGGCAACCCCGAGACCGCCAATGACGAGGCCACATTGCGCTATGCGGTGGAGATGGCCTTTGTTCCCATGGCCTCCTTGGCAATGCGAGCCGCGTTGTTCGGGGATCGTGAAGCCGAAGCCTTCGATAGTGGTGATCTGGCCCGGTCTTTGGAGTACTCACGCATCGGCGTCTCCATAGGACTCGACTTCCGTCCTAAGGAGGGTGTCATGCTGGATATCGATTTTGCCCGGGTAATGCATGGCGGGGAGTCCCGCCAGCTCTCCGGGGCTCCCTCGGCCTTCGAACCAACGGAAACCAATAGGGGCTTCGATGCGGGGGATATAGTAAGTGCCAACCTTAGCATCCAATTCTAGCCGGGTGCAAAAGTCGGAGGACGCCAAATCCCGCATTGACGCAGGTTCGCAGTAGCAGACTACGGTTTCGTCCTCGGCGCCTTGGCTTTGGGGCCCTCCATATTTTAATAGAGAGTGTAGTATGAAGCTGGATGATATCCGACGCAAGATAGATAAAATTGATCGCGAGCTACTGGTGTTGCTGCAAGAACGGATGGGGCTGGCCATTCAGTCCAAGAAATTTAAACCCGACGTTGCCGATCCCAAACGCGAGGAGATTGTTCTGGCCCGGGCGGAACGGATGAACCTTGCCCTGGTGAAGCAATCCTTTGCCCAGCAGTTGCTGACGACGATTATCGAAGAGAGTAAGCGCATTCAACAAGAGAATCGTCAGCTAGTCGTCTTTCAAGGGGAGCATGGTGCCTACGGAGAAGTGGCTTCCAGGCTTCTCGTGCCCGGCGGGGCCTATATCCCCTGCCTGGAGTTTGTCGATGTCTTCCGGGGTGTCGAGCAGGGCACTTTCGATCTGGGCGTCGTTCCGGTAGAGAACTCTCTTGAAGGGGCCGTGACCCAGGTCAACGACCTGCTGACTACCACCGACCTGCATGTCATCGCCGAAGCCAGGGTGCCGGTCAACCATTGCCTGCTGACGTGCCAGGATACTGTATTGAGCGAGGTGCGGGTGGTATACTCCCATCCGCAGGCCCTGGCCCAGTGCAGTCGCTTTTTGCTGGAAAACAAGATCGAACCGCGGCCCTATTACGATACGGCTGGTGCTGCCAAAATGCTGACCCGCGAGAACCCCCGGGCCGCCGCGGCCATAGCCAGTGAGTTGTGCGCCGAGCTATACGATCTGGATATCATCAGCCGGGGAATCGAAGACGGCGCCGCCAACCATACGCGATTCCTGCTTCTCTCCCGCGAGGTCGCGACCGTCAAATGCAACAAGACCTCAATCATCTTCGCCACGGCCCACGAGGCCGGCCAGCTACTCAATGTCCTGCAGCTGTTCGCGGAAGCCAACATCAACCTGACACGGATTGCCTCCATGCCGCTAAGGTCCGATCCCAGCAACTACAGTTTCTTCCTCGACTTCGAAGGCGACATTGGAGATCCGCTGATCGCCGGGATAATGACCCGGCTGAAAGAGATGACCATCTGTTTTAAATGTTTGGGTAGTTATCCAATGAGCTCCGAAAACAGTGTTGCCCAAGGTTCACGGTAGTTGCGGCCTGCGGCCCGATTCCTGGTTCCCGGGCCGCCAGGGACGAACCCTGACCAAAAGGCGGGCCCAGGCCTGGTAATCAATCTCTCTTTTCCCAAGCGTCCTTTTATGAGTTTCAGGCCCCCTCGTGCGACGACCCCATATAGCGATGCTATTATGAAAAGACCTGAATGACCGAACCTAAAGCACTCT
>CAZQHJ010000227.1:0-2290 GCA_964593225.1 uncultured Thiotrichales bacterium | reverse complement strand
GCCAAAAACAAAATGAGCGTTAAACAAACTCGTCTTAAACCCGCCTGGGATGATGCCTTCCGCTATGACATCTTGGCCAAACAATGATTTGTTATTCGGTTGCCCTGGCTTTTCCCCCCATGGGAGACAGTAAACCGTCAGTTAAAAGTATAGTACGGATCGCAAGGTGCCCGACCCTTTTGCCGGTTACCGAAAAATGACCGGTTCGCCCTGATGAATACGCGCCCAAAGCAATTTCCGATTCACGCGCCCTTCGCTGTCCACGGAAAGTTCACCGGTTTCCCCCTCGAAACTTTCAAAATTCCCGGTACGCAGCCCTTCCAAATGGGGGATGATTCGATAGGTGTCGATGCCGAGCGCGTAATATCTCAGGTACCGGGGTGCGAATTTCGGCCACGTCGCGGTCACAACATTGCGCAACGCCGTCTCATCTTCCAAATTTTGCAGCACCCATGGCATATCCCCGAAAATGACCTCGTTAGTGTCCTGGTCCGACACGGGGTTGACGGTGCCGCTGAATACATGAGAGGTGGCGTAGATGGGCACCTTACCGGCATAGTGGAATTTGAGCTGTGGCCGAAGTTGACGCGCCTCCCTAGGAAAGGCGGCCATCAGTATACAATCTATGCCATGATGCTTCGGGTCGGATTCGCGATGCCCGGTGTTAGCAAGCAATTTTTGTACGCTGATGGAGATCTCTTCCAAGGTATCGGGAAAACGCTGACTGTCGACCACAGCGCCGCTTAGCCGTTCCCAGGTCGTCGCGAAGGCCTGCGCCATTCTCTGCCCCCAGGGGGTTTTAGGCGTTAGGATTGCCGCCTGGATGTGCCCGTCCCTCCACGCCCTTTGGGCGACCTGTTCGGCTTCGGATTCCGGGCCCAGCGCAAATTGATACAAGGGAGCGTCGGACTCGGCGATGGTTTTTGTTCTCGACCCGTTGTCGGGTGTTTCCGCTACATGGTTCAATGTGAGCGTGGGCCTGGACAAGGCGGGCAATCTTGCCAGGAGGGCGACGGAGGGTTTGTCCAGGGGACCTACGACGAATTCCGCGCCCGCGCTGACGACCTCGTTGTACAGGGTCGGAATATCAGCGCCCACCGTATTGTGGATGGTAATCACGGGTCTGTTGTCTTTGCCATTTTCCGAGCTTTTATCCTCCTGTAACCACGCGCTGAGAAAGCCATTACGTATGGCCTTGGCAGCGCCCGAGAAATCACCATCAAGGGGCAGTAATAACGCGATGTGGGCGGGTGGTTGGGCTTGTACGATGGCGACCAATTCCTGTAGCAGGAATCGTCCGGCCGGGTGCCCCGGATGTCGCTTCTGCCACGATGCAAGCGCCTGGGAAAGGGTTTGGGCGTAGGGGGACGTCTTTCCCGAGGTGCGTTGCTTTATGATACCCGCGAGCGTCAACCAACCCTGTAGCGTTTTGACCCGTAAGGGGAGAGGTGCCCGTGAAGTGGGCGACCAGATATACGCGTGGGCGAGGAAAGCGGGGGAAAGCGATGAGAGCAGCGACCAGATCGCTCGATGGTTCGGTTCAATTTCAGGCGCCTCCATGAGCAGCATATCCAGCGCGATGCGATCCCGCACCGCCTGGAAGGCATTGTTTCCACCCAATGCGGCATAGGCCAGCGCGCGGGTTCGGAAGAAATCCGGCCAAAGTGCTTCCGGGAGGACCGGGCCGCAGTGACTGGGGAGGTGGGAAGGGACGTGGATCTCATCACGGTTGCAATCCGAGGCGTAAATCTTCTTAAGGGAGACAAAGGCCTTTTCAGGACGCTGCTTGGTCACTGCGATGCGGGCCATCAGGAGATATCCGTACGCAGCCTGATCGGCTGTCCATCGCGCGGTATCGATCTTTGCAAGGAGTGTCTCGGCGGCGTCAGGGTCCCCGGCGTCCAGATAGCTTCCCATGGCCGCCAATAGATAGTCATAGGCGCGAGTGGGAAAAGTTCGGGAAGCCATGCGCAAATATTCTTCCGCGGCCTCCCGAAATCGACCGTCGGCCATTAGCTTTCGGGCTGTCTGCTCGTGATCGCCGATGAGGGAAAGCGAACTGTCCGGGATAATCCCACAGCCGCCAATGACCAGGCCGAGCAGGACATATAGTATCATCTTGCCTTGCAACATGATGAGGCCCCACCGCGCGGGGCAAAAATCGGGAATTTTGCTTTTCATCAACACGCGGATTCAACTCCCAAGAGCAACAATTGGATCGATGTTGAAAAATACTTGATAGTCCTTCTGATGATACAAACCTCCGTCTTCAGACGGATAAACTTTCAGT
>CAZQHJ010000226.1:0-2298 GCA_964593225.1 uncultured Thiotrichales bacterium | reverse complement strand
CGTATCAACTTGAAATGCCTTTATCCTAAATTATCAGATTGACTGACCACTAGGGTGTTTCGGGTCTGCGGACGATCGGGCGTTTTGATTTTCCACGAACTGGCGGATGGCCTGGGGAAAGATACGGTGCTCTTGTTCCAGCACGCGGGCGGCAAGGGTTTCGGGCGTATCGTCGGGCAGGACCGGCACCCGCGCCTGACGGATGATGGGGCCGGCGTCCACTTCTTCGGTGACGAAATGCACGGTGGCACCATGCTCCCGGAGGCCCTGGGCAATCGCCCGCGCATGGGTATCGAGGCCCGGTAACTGGGGGAGCAGCGCGGGATGGATGTTGATGAGCCGCCCCTGGAAATGCGTGACGAAGGCCGGTGTCAGTATCCGCATGAAACCGGCCAGCACCACCAGCCCCGGTTCGTATTCCTCGACGAGGGCCGTGAGCGCCCGGTCGAAGGCCCCCCGGTTCGGGAAGGATCGGTGATCCAGGACCGCCGTTTCGATGCCCGCGCGACGGGCCCGCTCCAGCCCGAAGGCGTCGGTCTGATTGCTGATGACGGCGCGGATTTCTACGGGCAGATCCCGATGCGCGGCGTCGATGATGGCCTGCAGGTTGCTGCCGCGCCCGGAAATGAGAACGATAATGGGGAAACGATGCCGGGGATTGTGGCATCCGTTTTGGTCTTTCTCCGTAGGATGATTCGTCATTGCGTCTCTCGAATGCCGTCGTCGAAGGTATAGAGATCGGGATCCACCTTGAGGTAGGCGACGCCGTCTTGGGCGATGACTACGGCCTGGATGACGCCGGGTTCCCGGGAAAGGCGCGTGGCGAGTTCCGATGCCTCTTCCTCGCTGACCGCGCCGACCTTCAGCAGGTGATTGCGTACGCTTCCGGGGTTTTGCATGGTCGCGGCAAACAGGAACCACAACCCCGCCATGACGGCGCAGAAGGCGAAGACGCCGGAGGCGCCGTAACCGTCGAACAGCCACCCCCCCGCCAGGGCGCCGGTGAACGCGCCCAAGAACTGGGCGGTGGTGTAGACCCCCAGGGCGGTGCCTTTCTTGTCGGGGGGGGCCAGGCGCGATACCAGGGAGGGCAGGTTCGCCTCCAGGACATTGAAGGCGGTAAAGAACGCCACCATCATCGCGACGATGAAAAGAAGCCCGCCCCGATCATCGAATACGTGATACCCCAAGAACCCGACCTGGCAGAGCCCCAACGCCAATACCGCCCCCAGAAAGACCGGTTTGGTGCGCCGGTATTTCTCCGCCAGGATGACGAACGGGGCCATGAGGATGATGGAGAGGACCAGCACCAGGACGTAGATGAGCCCGTGTTGGTCGGCTGCAACGCCGCCCCCGTCCCGCAGGGTCAGGGGCACGGCGATCCAGCTCGCCATCAAGGTGACATGCAGGACGAAGATACCTACGTCGAGCCGCAGCAGTTGGGCATCCTTGAGGACAGTGCGGAACTGGCCGGGGAGCGCCTCGGCATCTCGGTGAAAGCAGGTGACGTCGGGCTTGGGCACGAAGAGGTGCAACACCGCGATCCCCAGCACCCCCAGGGCGGCGGTGACCCAAAAGAGCCCGGATAGGCCCGTGAGGTGGCCGATCAGGGGACCGGCCATGAGGGCGATGGTGAAGACCATCCCGATGCTGACGCCGAAGGTGGCCATGGCCTTGGTGCGGTGTTCTTCCCGGGTGAGGTCGGCCAGAAGCGCCATGGTGGCCGCCGCGATGGCCCCCGCCCCCTGGAGCGCGCGTCCGGCGATGACGCCGAGGATGGAATCGGAAACGGCGGCCAGGATGCTGCCTAGGATGAAGATCAGGAGTCCCGCGGTGATCACGGGTCCTCTCCCCACCCGGTCGGAGAGCATGCCGAAGGGGATCTGGAGGAGGGCCTGGGTGAGCCCGTAGATGCCGAGGGCGAGTCCGGCCAGGGTGGCCGTGTAGTCCGCGTACTCGTTTTGGGCGTACAGGGTGAAGACGGGGAGGATCATGAACAGCCCGAACATGCGCACGCTGAAGATGCCGGAGAGGCTGGCGACGGCGCGGCGTTCGGTGGGGGTCATGGCGAGGCTTTGGCGGGTGTTGGGCATGGGGGTTATTCGTCGGTCGTTTTCGGAGCGCTATGCAAAGGTGATTTTGCACGTCCTGCTACAGTGGATTGATCGCTTTTGATTGGGAGGAGAATCACCGGTGGAATGACATTCAAGCGGTGAATTCGTCGTGTGTCCACAGTCGGATGACGAGGGTATTCAGAATCCCGTGTCAGCGTAACAGGCTAGATAGCCAACACCTCAT
>CAZQHJ010000225.1:0-2325 GCA_964593225.1 uncultured Thiotrichales bacterium | reverse complement strand
GTTCCGGGTAGATAAATTTGTCGAACCAACTTATGAAGTAAGCGAACCGTGAGTATTATCCGAGGTAAGCAAAATGTGCGGTATCGCCGGAATCATCGACTACGAAAACCCCCTGGATCGAGGCGTCCTCGAGCGGATGCAAGCCGCCCTGCGCTACCGTGGCCCGGACGGGCAGGGCCTACGGATGCTGCCCCATGCGGGACTCGCCCACACGCGCCTGTCCCTCCTCGATCCCGCGCGCGGCTCCCAACCCATGCGCAGCCCCGACGCGCGCTATTGGATCGTCTACAACGGAGAGGTCTATAACTTCCGGGAACTGCGGCGCGATCTCCGGGACTCCTGGGATTTCGAGACCGATTGCGACACGGAGGTGGTGCTGGCCGCCTGGGCCCAATGGGGGAAGCGATGCCTGACTCGGCTGAACGGCATGTTCGCCTTCTTCGTTTGGGACACGCGGGAAGAAAAGGGCTGGCTGGCCCGCGACCTGCTGGGCATCAAACCCGTGGCGTGGACGAATAAAGGAAATTTCCGGTTCGCCTCGGAAGCGCGCGTTTTGGCTATCACCCGGGGGGCCGCCACCCCGTCCATCACCCAGGGGTCCGCCGTCCGGGGAGACAGATTATCTATTCTGGAATATTTCGTTGCCCCCTATTGCAGTGGCGTCACCCACAGCATGTTCGCGGGCATCCATTACCTGGAACCGGAGCAATATCTGCAAGTCTCGCGGGAGGGCGTCACGAGCGCGTTCTGGGGCGATCACAACCCGCACCCCGTGGCCAACACCCCGCCCCCCGATCTGCGCCCTTTCCTGGAAAACGCCGTCCGGAGAAGCATGGTATCCCATGTCCCGGTGGGCTACCTGCTGAGCGGCGGCATCGATTCCGCCCTGGTGACCCGGTTGGGCCATGGGCATACGGGCAGGGGCAATGCCTACACCATCGACATCCACGGGCGGGACCGTTTTGCCGAAAACAAGGACTTGTTATGGCTTGTCGCCGATGACGTTCCCTACGCGGCGCGCGCGGCGAGAACATTCGGCGTCCCCCATTATCCGGTGCCCATGGATCGGCTTCGGGACTCGCGGCATATCGAAGAAGCGGCGCTGGCCAACGAGCTGATTCCGGTTCTGGAAGAGGAGACCACGCTCCACCGGCTCTACGAAAGGGCCGCCCAGGTCCATCCTTCCATTGCGTTCAGGGACGAGGGAGCGGCCTTCAAGGGCAATCGGGTAAAAAGATGGCTGCGCCACTGTGCGAAGGGACTCCTCCCGGAAGAGATCCGGCTGCGAAGAAAGTCCGGCACGCCGTTTCCCCGCTATGTATCGGGTATCTACAAAAGGGAGTTGAAGGCTATCCTGCGCCGGGGCGGCGAGGAATTCTACGAAGAGTTCCTGGATGTGCCTCGGTTGGCGGCCCTTTGTGATGAAACGCCGGACGAGAATCGAACCGCGTTCCTCTTTCGTTGCATTGCCTTTTATTATTGGGTCAAGCACCACCGGATCACGGGGTTTGCCTAATCATCCGCCTTGCCGGATTTCGTCATTTTATTCAAAATCCTGGCGATAAGAGACTGAAACAAAATAGTACAAACCATTACCCTGCAATGATGACTTATCGCAACGACGTTACCCGGCAAATCCACTCTGAAATCGATAAAACACCGGAACGCCATCACGCCCTCCTTCTGCGATTGGTGCATGCCTTTCGTGAGGGAATCGAGAAAGATGAATCCTGGCCCCATGCCGCCGAGTCCTTCCGGGAAGGATGGCGCGACATGAAAGCCGGCCGGATTTACCCAATCGACACGCTCTGGAACGGCATAGGGCCGTAAGTTGGGGTGAGGAACAAACCCCTACAAACCACCTTCCGATACCCCTGTGTTGGGGTTCGCAAGCTCACCCCAACCTACGGCCTAATCATCCGCCTTGCCGGACCCGACAGACTTTTACGGAGAACACGCCATGAAAGATAAAAACACCATCATCCAATCATTGAAGCTCGAGAGACACCGCGAGGGCGGTTACTTCTCGGAGACCTATCGCTCCACGCAACAAGTCGAAACGGAGAGATCCGGCCAGAATCGATCACTAGCGAGGCTTCGCCTCAGATTCGTAGGATGGGCAAAGGAGCGCAGCGACGTGCCTATCATGGACGTGCCCATCACGGGCCTGATAATCGATGGGCACGGCGCCGAGGGCGCCTTTGCCCATCCTACAAGGGACGCCCTATCCGGTAGGAGCGGGCCATGCCCGCGATTGGGCTTGCCCATGGTTAGTGGTCTGTCCATGAGATAAATTAGGATGCCGGATTAAGCCAGCTTTTCTAC
>CAZQHJ010000224.1:0-2395 GCA_964593225.1 uncultured Thiotrichales bacterium | reverse complement strand
TTCTCTAAAACCAAAACTTCATTGACCGTTGCACTTCGAAGTTGAATCCGCGATACATAGTAGAACTATGACGTATTTTTATATCTGTAAGATGGTTCATGGTTAGATTATGGGAACATATGACATAACTATGAAACAGTTTTGTATCGATAGTATGGTTCATAGTCATACTATGAAGACGCCTAATATTTCACAATCGCTTCATAGTATCCGTATGAGACTTTCGAATATCGATATGAGGCTTTGGAGGGATTTTCGGGTCAGAGGGGGCGTGGATTTGTCTTTTGAGGATGGTATGGGTTGCCCCGGAAACGATCTGAAGGTTCCCGGACCGGGCTTCCCCTGCTCGCCGGATCTTCCATGGCTTCCGGTAAACGAGCGCGATTGGCCAGGTCAGGGGGTGGATAGGCTGGGAGGATGCGCTCGGATCGTCGGGTGTGTCGGGCCGGGGTTTGGGGGGGTGCGGGCGCGAAGGGCGCGCGCCCGGGTCGGGGCCCGGACACGCGGGGAGGTCCGTGGACTCGGGGTCGCTATGGATAGGGCTATCGAGGGGGGGGGCGGAGAAAGATGAATGCGATAGCGATAGCGACCCCGTGCGTTACGACGATTTCGGGTTACGGCCCGTTGGGCGGTTTATCGGTGGAGCTTTGCCGGTTTTCCCGCGACGATTTTCCGACTCACGACCCCTTGGCGTCTTCGGGGACATAGGCCGACCAGTCATGCCGCCGATGGCCGAAGGCGAAGAAGAAGGGATTGAGCAGGGATTCCTTGCGGTTGTACCGCAGTTCATCAAGGTTCATGTCGGTGACCTCGCCGCCGGCGGCGAGAACGATGGCGTGGGCGGCGGCGGTGTCCCATTCGGAGGTGAGGCCGAACCGGGGGTAGAGATCGGCGTTCCCCTCGGCGACCAGGCAGAATTTGAGGGAGCTGCCGATGGTGACCAGCTCGTATTCGCCGATTTCGGCGGCGGCTTCGAGGAGGTAGTCGTCCAATAACTGGCTGGAATGGGAACGGCTGCCCAGGACCTTGAGGGGGCCTTCGGTGGGCGGGCGGACCCGGATGGGGATGGGGGCGTCGTCGCTTCCGTCCTGCCGATGCGCCCCCATCCCCTGGGCGGCGAAGTAGGTCCGATCCTGGACCGGGACGTAGACCACCCCGAGGATGGGACGCCCGTGGTGGATGAGGGCGATGTTCACGGTGAAGTCGGTCCGGCGCTTGATGAATTCCCGGGTGCCGTCCAGGGGGTCCACGAGCCAGTAGGTCTGCCAGCGGCCGCGCTCGCTGTAGGGGATGTGGGCGGATTCTTCGGAGAGGATGGGCAGGATGGGTTCGAGTTCGCCGAGCCCGGCCATGATGATCCGGTGGGCGGCAAGATCGGCCTCGGTGAGGGGGGAGGCGTCGGATTTTTCGTGGACGGAGAAGTCTTTGTGATAGACGGTGAGGATGGCCTCCCCGGCGACCCGGGCGATGCGACGGGTTTGCTGGAGCCAGGATTGGAGAGGGAGGGTGGTTGTTTCGGCGTTCATGGTCATTTGCGAGTCTCCTGTGGGGTTGAGGGTCGCTATCGGGTGTATTCCGAAAACATGATCATGTGAAACGGGTGCCGCGCACGGCAACTTTCTTCGATGATTCCCTCCTGTAAAACCGACGTATTGTTGCCGTCCGTCGAAGGCGGTGTTTATGGCGCGGGGCGCGAGAGATGCGGAAGAACCGGAACGGTGGAATTATAACCCCCTGACGGCATAAATACCCGGCGCGTTTCGCAGATACCCCTTGTAGTCCATGCCGGCGCCGAATACGTAGCGATCCGCCACCGGGAGACCGGTAAAATCGGCGTGCCGGATGCCCGATCCGCGGTTATGTCGTTTCTCCACCAATACGGCGCTGAAGACCGGAGATGCGCCGTTTTTTCGGCAGTAATCCAGGATGGCCGCCAACGTGACGCCCTCGTCCAGGATGTCGTCCATGACGATGACCGCGCGCCCATGGAGGGGGGTACGGGGATAGGACAGGAAATGGAGTTCCTTGCCGGTGGTGCCCCCCCGGTAGCGGGTGGCGTGGATGTAATCCACCGCCAGTGGAAAGTCCAACCGGGAGACGATGGCCGTGGCCGGGAACAGGCCGCCGATGGGTACGGCCAGAACCAGGGGATTGCCGTATCGCCCGAGCCGCTCGGTCAGGGTCCGGGTGATGGCGGCGGCCATGCCATCGTAGGCTGCGTCGATCTCCTCCGGCGTGTATAGAAGGTCCGCTTCATGAAGGACCCGGTCCATTTCTTCCGGACGGAGGGCGGGTGAAGGGGCGTTGGGTTCGGAACTATCGGATTTGGGCATAGAGGTAAGGCTCTTATCGAATTCCAGGTTGATCGACAAGAAAGAGTTCAAGTAGAGACTCC
>CAZQHJ010000223.1:0-2535 GCA_964593225.1 uncultured Thiotrichales bacterium | reverse complement strand
TCTCTAAAACCAAAACTTCATTGACCGTTGCACTTCGAAGTTGAATCCGCGTATCAACCCGGAATCCAACAAGAGCCAAAATGAAATGACGCAACTGCTTGAACGCGCATTGACAGAGGCATCCAGGCTACCGGATCGACAACAGAACCTGTTGGGGAAATGGCTGCTCGATGAATTGTTGGCGGAAAAGAAATGGGACGCCCTGTTTGCCGAATCGGAGGATTTCCTGGGGGACCTTGCGGATGAGGCGTTGAAGGAACATCGTACGGGAAAAACCGGGGCTTTGGATTCAAGTATATTGTGATCTCGCATACAACCGGGAAATTCAGGAAATCATATTCCGCTACCTGTCGAAATTCAAAAACAGGCGAAAGCCGCTTACGCCCGATTTAGAGATAACCCGCACCATAAAGCCGACCCCCAACCACGAAACGCTACTATCCGGAACTCAGGTAAGAAAGCCCCAGCCGGTTTCCCGACTGGGGCTTTTTCTATCCGTTTTCGCCCGATAGCGAAGGGCGCGGAATTATTCTTCGAACGGCCTGGGCAGCGGCGTTTTGTCCATGGAGGGCGGCAGGATGGGCAGCGCAAATGCGGGCTGATCCCCCGTCAGCGCCTTCAGGAAGGCGACGATTTCGGCGTTCTCCTCCGGCGTGAAGGCCTTGCCCAGTTGCAGCCGGCCCATGGTATCCACCGCTTCGGTCAGGGTTTCGGCCTCGCCATCGTGGAAATACGGGTAGGTCCTTTCGATATTGCGCAGGGTCGGGACCTTGAAGACGAACCGGTCGGACGCCTCCCCGGTAACGTCCATCCGCCCTTGGGCCTGGTTGTCGGTTTCATAGGGTCGGACGACGCCCATCTTTTGGAAGGAGCCGCCCCCCACGGCGGGGCCGTTGTGGCAGCCGGCGCATCCGCTGGCCTTGAAGAGGGCGTATCCGGCCAGTTCCTGCCGGGTGAGGGCCTTATCGCCACCCAGCCATTGGTCGAAGCGGGCGTTGGGGGTCACCAGGGTCTTTTCGAATTCGGCGATGGCTTGGGTGATCTGGTCCATGTCGATGCGATCGACCCCGAAGGCCTGTTGGAACGCGGCGACATAGCCGGGGATGGAGGCCAGGACCGCCACGGCAAGGTCACCGCTGGAGGCCATCTCGCCGGGGTTGGTGATGGGGCCGCCGGCTTGTTCCTTGAGGTCCTTGGCCCGCCCGTCCCAGAACTGGGCGATGTTCATGCCGGCGTTGAGGACCGTGGGCGCGTTGATGGGTCCCTGTTGCCATTGGTGACCGATGGAGGTCTTGAGGTTATCCGTCCCGCCCATGCCGAGATTATGGCAGGAATTGCAGGAGATGAACCCGGACTTGGAGAGTCTCGGGTCGAAAAAGAGTTTCTTGCCCAATGCCGCCTGGGCCGAGTCGACTTCCTTGGGGGCGATGGGTTCGATGGGCTCTTTTGCGAAAAGCGCGCCCGAGGCGGCCAACATTCCGGCGAGGAGTAAGGGTGCAATGCATGCTTGGTTCATGGTTTGGCTCCTTGGGGTTCGGGTTCTTGGGTCGGGTCGAAGGCATCGGAAAGTGTATATTTGTCGCCATAACCGCGGGGGGTGATCATCAGCCCCCCCCGCAGGTAGGTGGCGCTGTTGCCCACCAACACGGTGGAGGACATGTCCATGGCGCATTGGGTCATTCCATCCAGGGTGGTGATGTGGACATCCTGCCGTTCCCGGTACGCGGAGCCGACGATGGCCGCGGGGGTGTCGGGCTTCCGGTATCGTAATAGGATTGCCTGGGCCTCGACGATCTGCCGGGTGCGGCGATGACTCTTGGGATTATAGAGGGCGATGACGAAATCGCCACGCGCCGCGGCCTCCAGGCGCCCGGCGATGACCGGCCAGGGCGTCAACAGATCCGAGAGGGAAACGGCGCAGAAATCGTGACTCAAAGGCGCGCCCACCAGGGCGGCACAGGCCGAGAGCGCGGTGGCCCCGGGTATCGCCTCCACTTCGATCCCGCTGCCGGGCGTCCAACCCGACTGCAACAAGACCTCGTAGGCGGGGCTCGCGATGCCGTAGATGCCGGCATCGCCCGATGAGATGAGCGCCACCGTCTTGCCCAGACGGGCCTGCTCCCAGGCCGCCACGCAGCGGTCCAGTTCCTGGCGCATGCCCTTGCGGATGACCTCTTTACCGGGGAGGAGATCGGCAATCAGCTTGATATAGCCGGCATAGCCGATGACCACATCGGCCTCTTCGATGGCCCGATGGGCGCGAAGGGTCATATGCTCCCTGGCCCCAGGACCGAGACCCACCAATAGGATCCTTCCGTTAGCGGATTTTTCAGTGCGATACATGGTTACTACACTTCGAAGGTTACTACACTTCGAACGGGCTATTTGCGTTTATTTCGAACGCAGCCAAAACGCAGGATGGCATTGGAAATCACCCTAACTATCGAAGAGGTTACGGACTTCGACGCTATCGGCTCGCCCCCCAGGGCAACCGAATGAAAAGTGCCACATTTGCATGTGGTTACGTATGATCTC
>CAZQHJ010000222.1:0-2545 GCA_964593225.1 uncultured Thiotrichales bacterium | reverse complement strand
TCGGAGAAAACTGAAATCCGTTTACCCTAAAATTAAGTCATGACAAAGCACTAGCCTGTTACGCTGACACGGGATTCTGAACACCCTCTCGTAATAAAAGTCAGTGAGGCTCCGCCTCGCCGGAACCTTACTAAGAAGCTGTTTGGAAATTCGCAATCTACCGCGGCGGCGCCCGAATTGCGTCCTGCCCCGTTGCGACGGGGGCGAAAATTGCGTCGTGTAGTCCACTACAATCCTTATTTTCGCTCCCATCGGGCCTTGCGGGAGCCACAATCGGGGCACCGCCTCGCTACGATGCGAATTTCCAAACAGCTTCTAAGGCGCAACCATAAATACGTCCCTCAACAACCAGGAACAACCTGCCGATCTTCATCAAGACCCTAATCGAAGGACATTGCGGTGCGCAGCACTATGAATTCAACAGGATCACCAGCAACCGCCGCGGCCCATGGGCGCCGAGTTGCATGGTCTGCTCGATATCCCCCGTTCGGGACGGACCGGTGATGAAGTTCACGGTGCGGGGCCAGGCGAGGAACGCCGCTTCGATCAGCGGCCAGACATCCTCCATATAGGGGACGATCCGATCCGCGCCCAGGACCACGATGTGGTCTTCGGGCAAGAAGTTCAGCGTGGTGGGCGTGTCCTCGCCGGCGCACAGGACGAGGCTCCCGGTCTCGGCCACCGCGGCGAAGGCCCCCGTGATGCTCACCCGGTCTCCGTCCCTGGCAGGCCCATGGCGCAGGGTGATGCCCTCCGGCCACGGGATGGCCGCCAGGATGGGATCGCGGCTCGCCACCAACCGGTGGGGTAATCCGTGCCGCTCCAGGTAACGGAGAACCACTTCCGGCACCCGGGCCAGCCCCGCCACGCGGACCACCGCCCCCGCCACGGCCTCCAGCTTGGCGACAAAGCGTGCCCTCGGGTCTTTCTCGGGGATGGCCGGTCGAACGGGCCCGGCGAATGCTCTCTCATCAGGCGCTCCCGCCGAGCCATCCGCCCGTCCCAGGGCCGCCCGTATGCGGGAGAGGGTCGTGGCGCGGGCGTCGGTCATGGTTCCTCTCTCCGGTGCTGCTGCTCATGCCGCCGCCACTGGGCCTGGAACGTCTCCGTCGGGGGGGCCGGGAGGTCCCGGGACCCGGTCCAGCGACCAAGGAAGGGCGCGGATCGGATTCGCCCCCGCCGGCCGCCCAACGCGCCCAAGACCCTCGCCCCCAGCGCCGTCAGGCCAGCGTAGTACCGGGGGCGTTTGGCAAAGAAGGCCCACCCCCGGGCGAACCAACGGGCCATGCGCGGGGTCTCCTTGCGTTCCCAGGCGTCCCCGCGCAGCCGCCGAATCAGGTCCGGCAGGGGGATCTTCAGGGGGCAGACCGTCTCGCAGCGCCCGTTGAGGGTGCAGGCCTGGGGCAGGTCCGGGGCCTTCCCGGGTCCCAGGAGGAGCGGGGTGAGCACCGCGCCCATGGGGCCGGGATAGACCCAGCCATAGGCGTGACCGCCGATGGCCCCGTAGACGGGGCAGTAGTTGAGGCAGGCCCCGCAGCGGATGCAGTGGAGTATCTCCCGGTAGGGCGTGCCGAGTATCTCGGAGCGCCCGTTATCCATGAGCACCACATGGTATTCTTCCGGCCCATCCGTATCCGCCGGGCGGCGGGGACCGGTGAAGAGGGTGGTGTAACTGGCCATCTCCTGGCCGGTGGCGCTTCGGCCCAGAAGACGGAGCAGGGTCGTGGCGTCCGCCAGGGTCGGGACCACCTTCTCGATGCCGGAAAGGACGATGTGGACCCGGGGGAGCGTGGAGGTGAGATCGCCATTCCCCTCATTGGTGACCAGGATGTTCGAGCCCGTCTCGGCCACCAGAAAGTTCGCCCCGGTGATGCCCGCGTCGGCGTTCAGGAACTTCTCCCGCAGGACCCGGCGGGCCTCGTTCACCAGGTCGGGGATCGTCGGCCGCTCCTCCGAGGGAAGACCGTATCGGGGGTGGTGGGCTCGAAAGAGCCGGGCGACCTGGTCGCGGGTCTTATGGACGGCGGGGGCGATGATGTGGCTCGGCGTTTCGCCGGCCAGTTGAATGATGTACTCGCCAAGGTCGGTCTCGGTCACCGCCAGGCCGGCGGCCTCCAAGGCCCTGTTGAGGCTGATTTCCTCCCCCACCATGGATTTGCCCTTGATGACCCGCTTGGCATCGGCCTCTTGGCATATCCCGGTGATGATGTCGCAGGCCTCAAGAGCCGTGCGCGCCCAGTGGACGCGGCCGCCCCGGGCCAGAACGTTAGCCTCATAGCGTTCCAGGTAGAAATCCAGGTAGGACAGGGTGTGGGCCTTGATGGCGCGGCCCGCCTCGCGCAGGGCCTCGAACTCCGGGAAGGCCTCGATGGCCGCGTTACGCTTGCGCACGAACCCCCCATGGGCCCTCGCCAGGGCCTCTTGTAGGGTATCATCGGACAGCGCCGCAGCGGCTCGCGCCCGAAAAGGGGGGGCTTTCAAAGAGACTATCCGAGGGTATTCAGAATCCCGTGTCAGCGTAACAGGCTAGATAGCCAACACCTCA
>CAZQHJ010000221.1:0-2577 GCA_964593225.1 uncultured Thiotrichales bacterium | reverse complement strand
CCGGCAACAAAATACGTCAATGACAATTGGAAAACAGTTTCATTCGGTTGCCCTGACGGAGCGGGCCATGGACCCGTAAAATCGAATCCGACAAAGTAGAATGGCTCACATGGAATCACTGACAGTGTTTCCCATAGGACAATAATGATGCTGGAGAAAATCCGAATCACGGGGCTTTTCGACCGGTTCGATTACGAGATCGAACTGAAAGCGGAGGGCATCACAATCCTGACCGGCCCGAATGGCTATGGGAAGACCACGATACTTCGGATCATCGATGCCTTTGCCTCGGGGTTTCTGCCTTTCTTTTTTCACTTGCCGTTTTCAGGGATCGTGTTCGTTCATGAAGGGACGGAATCCGGTATTCGAAAAAAAGAAAACGATACGCTTGAAATTCAATACGGAGACAAAGAGCCATTAACGCTGAATAAAAAGGGTGTGCGTGTAAAAATCGAGCAATCTCTTCAAGGTCTTGGATACAGGCCGGCAGGTGAAAATCGTTGGTTCGATACTAAAACAGAGACCTTTCATACAACAGAAAGCCTAATCGACCGATTAGGCGCTGATAATATCCGCGAAGAATGGATGCCGGATTTTGCTCACGTTTATCTTATCCGGGAACAACGGCTTATCGGGAAAAGACCTGTGGCTGGCAAAGGCCTGGCCGGGCTAATGTCTTTCGAGGAAGGTGCGGCGCCGGTCAATCTCGGCAATACCATCGAGGAAGACGCAAACGCGTTATCCGTTCATATCAAAGGCGTCCTCGCGGAGGCGTCCAAGACCGGGCAAAAATTGGACAGCAGTTTCCCGGAACGGCTATTCGATGAGACCGGGTCCATCGACAAAGAGGCATTCGACGAACGATACGACGCCATTAGGCAAAAACAGAACGCCCTGAGCCGATACGGCCTTTCCACCACACGGGCAGGGCGACACGCCTCTTTCAAGCCGGAAAACGCCAAGGCCCTGCTGGTGTATCTGAATGATACCGAGAGGAAGCTCGCCGTTTTCGACGGTATCCTGCAAAGGCTCGACGCCTTTTCCGCCCTCCTGGATAAAAAGCAATTCGACGCCAAACGGATCGAAGTCTCCCCCGATTTCGGTTTCCGGTTCCGCATGGAAGACGGGAAGGAATTGCCCCTGACCGCGCTCTCCTCCGGCGAGCAGCAGGCGGTCGTGCTGCTGTACGAATTGCTCTTCCAGGTCGGTCCCGACACCTTGGTGCTCATGGACGAGCCCGAGATCTCCCTGCACGTGGCGTGGCAGAAGGAATTTCTCGATGACCTGTCGAAGATCGTCGCGCTGCAAGGGATAAGGGTGATTGTCGCGACCCACTCCCCGCGGATCATCGGCGCGTATTGGGATTGGGTTGTCGATCTCCGGGACCTATCCCGGCATGAGTAATATCAAGACGGCCCTCGAGGGCACTGATCTCGTCGCTTCGATACGCATCGAATCGAGACACCCGTCCGGTAGAGAGCGGGTGTGGATTATCGTCGAAGGGGAGACCGATCGAAGGCTATTCCGGAAGCTCATCGACGGCGCCCATGTGGAAATCGAGACCTCGCCCAGCGGGCTTCGGGGCGTCTTGGATATCGTCGCCACGCTATTACGGGAAATGGATCGCATCATCGGCATCCGGGACGCCGATTTCCTGCATCCGGAAGGCAAAGAGGAGAGCGCCGGGAATATCTTCGTGACGGACTGTCATGATGCGGAGATGATGATCCTCTCCCGCGACAACGCGTATCATCAGGTGGCGTGGGAATATCTCGAAGAAGGGAAACACGCCTCGTTCTCCAGGGAAAGGATCCTGGCGTCCATTGCCTTTATCGGCGCGCTCAGGTGGATGAACCATACCGACGACCTGAAGTTGGATTTCGATGGGCTCGGGCTGGGGGCGTTCTATGATCGGGAAACCCTCGTCCTGGATGAAACCGGGTTCCTGGAGGTCGTCATGAAACGGTCGGGAAACAAAAGAAAGGCGGTCTCGAGAGAAGAGGTGGAATCGAAGGTAGAGGACGCATCGGACCTCCCGAATCCGTGCAACGGCCATGACTTCCAGAAGGTGTTCGCCCTCCTGGCCGATTCCAACGCCAAAAAGGGGGTAAGCCCCGATGAAATCGGCAGGGCGTTTCGCATGGCTTACAGGCCGAGGGATTTCCGGACGACGGATCTGTATGGGAAACTGATACACTGGTCCGACAAACAATCACGGCCATTATTCAGCGCAAGAGACTAACTCAACCCGCGCGCCAGATCGGCCTCGATGTCTCGTATATCCTCGAGGCCCACGGCAATCCGTATCAGGCCTTCTCCGATGCCGGCCTCCATGCGCCGCTCGGGGGGTCGGCCGACCCTGGGTGGTGGCCGGGTGGGTGATGGTGGTCTTCGTATCCCCGAAGTTGGCGGTGATGGAGAGCATCCGGGTGGCATCGATGACCCGCCACGCCGCTTCGCGCCCCCCAGGGACATCATGCCGCCAAAGGCCGATTGCCGCCGGGTGGCCAGCCCATGCTGGGGACAGGGCAACCGAATGATAATTATTGCTGAGACAAAACCTTAAAGCGAAAAGAA
>CAZQHJ010000220.1:0-2604 GCA_964593225.1 uncultured Thiotrichales bacterium | reverse complement strand
CCCGTCGCAACGCGGCAGGACGCAATTCGGGCGCCGCCGCGGTAGATTGCGAATTCCCAAACAGCTTCTTAGGCATCACCGCTCCAGCAACCCCACCCGCACCCGCCCCATCGCCTGCCGGTCCAGTTTTTCCCCGTGGAAGACGATCTGTCGGCGCCCTTGCCGGGCATCCTTACGAAGGTAGTCGGTCACATTCATCCAGCGGATGGTCCCCTGGCCCCGGTCGCCGCCCTCATCGCCCCCGCGTCCCAAGTCGGTTTGTCGGATGACGAGACAGACCGGCAAAGGCTGAGTGACCCAGTAGTCGAGATGCCGTTCGTTCTTCACGTCAAACACCTCCCCCCGTCCTTTTTCCGTCTCCTTAGATAGAAATTCCCGCTTTTCAACCGCACATGGATCTTCCGCCCGCTGGGCCTGCCCTCGTTATCCTTGAATTCCACCTCCCCGTCAATCCCATAATCGAATTTAGTCAATTCCCGGAAGATCTGCCCCGCCTCGCCGGTGATCGCCTGCATGTGGCCCATGAGGATCTGCTCCAGGGCCTGGTTGTCCAACGCCCGGGTGGCCTTCTTGTCCATGGCCAGGATCTTCCGGGCCACCGGGTCGCTCTCCAGGCGCTCCTCAATGAAGTCCCGGAACGGTACCTTCTCATCGCACTCCTGGCAAGTGATGAACACCCTCCCCATTCTCCCGCCGCCGCCGCACCGCGCCGAGATTCGTCACCGCCGTCCCGCACTCGGGGCACACATACCGCCGGTCCCGGGTCACCCCCGTGGCGTATTTCGCCAGATGCCGATGGACGTATTCGATGAAGATGACCTTCAGCTCGTCCGGGGTCGCCACATAGAAAAAGAGGCTGATGCTGGCCTCCCCCGCCCCCTGGCGGTTGTCGACTTTCAGGCCCAGCAGCTGCCCGCCAGGGGATTGGAACTCGGCGGCATTCCGCCAGAGCTCTTTGTGGTCGAACTCGTGGCTGTACCAGAGGCGCACCACCAGGGTGGTCCAGACCGTCTGCCACTCCCCGTGAAAGGTGTAGGAGACGAAGACGTCCGGCGCCCAGGGGATCTCCCTTTCGCGCCGGTACTGGGAGGGGAAGACCAGTTGCCGCCCCTGAGGGGTGTCCTCGGCGATGCAGAGGGCTGTGGTCCAGAAAGGTCTGGGCCAGGGCCTGGAGCAGCAGCTCCTCGTCCGGGCGGTTTAGGCGGTCCACGCCGGTGAAGTCGAAAGCGGGGTCATAGATTTTTGACTCCGCCACGCAGCCGATCTCGTCCACGTGGGCCCGGGCGGCCCGGATGACGGCCCCGGCGTAGCCGTTCAGCAATTCCGGTTGCAGCAGGACCAGGTCCCCGAATTGCAAGGGCAGGGCCAGGCCGTGGTTGGCCAGGAGCGTCACCGCCGTGCGCACATCCGATTCATCGAATCGGTCTTCTATCCCCTTGGCCGGCAACGCCTGTTTCAGCCGCCGCGCCAATTCCGCGAACCGCAGGAGCCGGATGTCCGCCTCGTCCCGCATGGCCATCAAGGCGTTTTTCAGTTCCGCCAACAGCTTCGGCGTCGCCGTCCAGGACAGCCGCTCCCAGGGGATGCTCTCGGCGATGAGCCGTTTCAGGGCGGAGGGCTCGCCGCCGTTGATCCCGTCCGAGCAGTTCTCCCCGGTCTTGGCGCTGGTGGCGAGCCAACCATGGAAGCCGTGTTGGTCGCAGCAGCGGTCGACCTTGGCATTGCTGATCTTCATCCCGCCCACGTCCACCTGGGAGAAGATGAGGAGGCGTTCCTGTTTGTTGCCGTCCCTGGCGCTGGGTCCCGGCAGTCCCTGCCGGGATGACGTGCCCAGCCACCCGGATTGGTTGGCCCCCGGTTGGTTCCGGGCCGTCTCCAGGGCCTTCAGCCAGTCCCCGGCCTCGGCGAAGGGGTCGTCCTTCTGGGGATTGATGAGCAAGAGGGCCAGAGCCGTCTCCCCCAGGAACAGGCGATGGATGAGGCGGTAGTCCTCCTGCCCGGCCAGATCCCAGAGCAGGGCCTCCCGGTCGTCCTCCGTGGGATGGGCAAAGGCCGCCAGGCCGTGCCCATCATGGGCCGTGCGTCCATCATTGGCGGCGGGATGGGCACGCGCAGCGAAGCCCATCCTTGGGGCATGGAAACATAGAAATTTCAAACTGAGCCACTACCGATTTTTGCTTTGCTTCGCGGCAAAGTCCATAATGAATTGGGCTTTGCCCGTGTAAGGGATTACATAATTTTTGCAGAGCGAAATTGTTAATTCCACTTTGTCGTATCACACGCGAACCTAAAATGATTCATAAGGGGTTTGTAAAAATAGTGAGAATAAATCAGTAACTTAGCTGTAGATGTGGCAAGCCATATAACTCTATTGCGAAAATCTTGAACAAAACGATCGAGAAAATCATTCAGGATCATTTTTGGTTTCTGGCTCCCAAGCCAGCCGGGTTAGGGAGGGCAATACGAATGTTCCAGAGGAGGAGGCCTGCCACAGAGATATCGGGAGATAGCAAGATAAAGTAAGGGGGAGATGCGCGCTACCCAGGTAACCCAGGGCAACCGAATGAAAGTATTTTTATATTGACAAATCTGGCAAATGGAGGC
>CAZQHJ010000219.1:0-2623 GCA_964593225.1 uncultured Thiotrichales bacterium | reverse complement strand
CGGCAACAAAATACGTCAATGGCAATTGGAAAACAGTTTCATTCGGTTGCCCTGTATCCGGATTCCTCTCTCATAAAATTATTACGCAACAGGTCTATAATCGGTGGTCTTATTTTCGGCCGCGGCGCGGCTGGGCCGCGGATCATTTTTTCCAACCACTTTTGTTTCAGCCACATCGGGTTGGGAATAGAGGCTCGGATTCGTTATGACCGGGAAACGCATAATAATGCTGGCCCCGGCATCGGGGTTGTTCTTGGCCCGAATGTCTCCCCCGTGTTCCTCGACGATCTTTTTGACGATGGCAAGACCGAGGCCCGTCCCCTTGGGTTTTGTGGTTATATAGGGATCG
Source organism: uncultured Thiotrichales bacterium (assembly GCA_964593225.1). Lineage (GTDB taxonomy): Bacteria > Pseudomonadota > Gammaproteobacteria > HK1 > HK1 > JABDQX01. Next base: position 2,274 of record CAZQHJ010000219.1, on the reverse strand, counting down.
AAGGCGTGTTCGATGAATTCCGGCGGGAAACCGCTACCGGGGTCCCGGAATATCACCTCGACATAAGAGTACATGGGGTCCCCCGCGCGATGGGTCTCGACGGTGAGGGGCTTTGAGTTCTCCGCCAAGGTTTGGCTTGCCTCCAAGGCGTTTTTTGTCAGGTTATGCACCACCTGACGCAGGCGATCCGGATCGGCGTAGAGTTTTGGAAGCCCGGGCTCGAATCGGGTGTCGACGGCGCCCTTGGATCCGCTACCTCGGTAGAGTTCCAGGGTATCCCGAATCAGTTCGTTGATGTCCAGGAGCCGGGGGCGCATTTGCGGCGGGCGGGCGTAGTCGGAAAAGGCGTTTGCCATGGTCTTCATGGATTCGACTTGCTGGATGATGGTGCGCGTCAGGTTATCCAAGGTCTTTGTCTGTTCGGGTGGCATTTTGTCCAAATATTTGTGCCGCAGCCGCTCGGCGGAGAGTTGAATGGGGGTCAGCGGGTTTTTGATCTCGTGAGCGAGTCTTCTCGCTACCTCGCTCCAGGCGGCGTTGCGCTGGGCCTGGATAAGGGCGGTGATGTCGTCGAATACGATGACGTGACCGGGGAAGGGGTTGTCGGGATGTTCGGGCCTTTGATCTTGCGGATGCACGGACGTCGGTCTTTCCGATGAAGGGTGATGGGGGTTGCGCTTTCCGGCATGGGAAGCGGCGGTGTGCAGGACCAGGGGCGTGCCACGGCACAGCAGGACCTGGCGGCCGCCTGCTCCGAACAGGTCGATCTCCCGACGCCAGTCCTCGTCGGTGTCCAGTTGCAGGGAAAGCGCTTCTGCAAAGGGACCGAGATGGGGGTAGGTCTCGCTGAATAGGGTCAACGTATTGTCCAGGGCCTCATCGAGGTCGACCCCTAGGATTTGGTGGGCGGCTTCGTTTGCCTTGAAGACGCGGTGCGCATGATCCAGGGTGATCACCCCTGAAGACAACCGGGCAAGCACGGCCTCCAGATACCTCCGCTGCTCTTCTACCTGCTGCCTGCTGTACCAGGCCTCATCCCGCGCCCGTGCCAGTTTCTCCGTCATGTCGTTGAATGAGCTTACCAAGGCGGCGATCTCACCGCTGCCGGACGGCGGGAGTCGGGTTTCGTAGTCCCCCCGGGCGACCGCTTGGGTGCCGTTGACCAGATCATATAAGGGCGATACCGCCCGGCGCGCGGAAAAAAAGGCGGCCCACACGGCTGAAAACAAGGTGAGCAGCAGCACCAGGGATAGGGTCAGGGTGAAACTGACCTTGAGCTCTTGGCGCGATGACGCGCGGTCCCCATAACTCGTATAGGCCGCCCGCACGCTGTCGGTCAATTCATTGACGCGTTGGGTGAGTGGGAAAAGGGCCTGGAGCAGGCGGGGCTCCGCGCTCAGTTCGGCGTCGGGGAAGCTGATGATGACCCGTATGTGCAGTCCCTCGCCGGGAATCGGGTCGATGCTGATATAAAGTCCGGTTCGGCGCACCTGCAGCAGGGCGCTTTTCCCCGGGTGGTGGGGCATGATGAAGGTGTGATCTATGCTGCTGGAGGCCAAAAACTGGCCCTGGGACGTCAGCACCGTGAGTTCGGACGCGCCGCTTAGCCTGCGGGCGTCTTCCAGTCGGTGTTCGATGAGCTCCGTCGAGACATCACTGAGATCATCGGCGATGGATCCGGTTTGTTTCAGGACCTCGCCCTTGCGCATGTCCAGCGCCGAACGGCTCAGCGCCAGGGAGCCTTCCAGCGCTTCTTCGATCCGTACCTCGAACCAGCTATCGATGCCCCGGTGCAGAAACGTCAGGGAAAAGTAATAAACGACCAATACCGGGGTGACCGACAACAGGACGAACATGGCCATCATGCGCATGGTGAGACGGGCACCCGTGACGTGGCCTCGCACCTGGCGGACCAGTTGGAGCAGGTTGCGTCCGATCAATAGGCCAAGGGGCACCAGTGCGATGCCATTGATGGCGCCCAACACGACGAATGCCCTACCGAATCGGCTGGGTTCCTGAATTGCGGTGCTCATGAAGCTCAGTGAAACCAGTAGCAACAGGGCAAGCGCGAAGAGGGGGATGATTCCGCGCAGATGTTGTTTGATCTTTTTGGGTTTGATTCTTCCGGTTTGCATGGTCCTGTTCCTTCGACGTTCAAAACCACTTTCTCTCAGAGGCTGTTTGGAAATTCCATGTTTTTGGTTAGGGGCTGTTGATGATTAGGGTTAGGTGGTTGAAAAAAGTGAAGTGAACCGTGCAAGTTGTTTTTCCAAA
>CAZQHJ010000218.1:0-2639 GCA_964593225.1 uncultured Thiotrichales bacterium | reverse complement strand
ACGCGGCTTGCCCTCTATTCCGAACTGATGAGTTGCACTTACAAGTTGAATCCAGAATTTCATTTAGGCGCGCTCTTATACCCGTTCGATGATCTTATCGCCAAACAAGCCCTGGGGACGAACCAACAGAAATACAAGAGCGAGCATATAGGCAAACCAGTTTTCGATGGCTCCACCCACGAAGGGGCCCGCGTAGATCTCGGCGACCTTTTCCCCAACGCCGATGATGAGGCCGCCAATAATCGCCCCGGGGATAGAGGTAAATCCGCCAAGGATGAGTACCGGCAAGGCCTTGAGGGCAATCAGGGAGAGCGAGAACTGCACGCCTGACTTGGAACCCCACATGATGCCGGCCACGAGGGCGATAAATCCGGCGATGGACCATACTATCACCCAGATACTGCGTAGCGAGATCCCCACGGACAATGCCGCCTGATGGTCGTCGGCCACCGCGCGCAGCGCCCGACCCGTACGGGTGTACTGGCTAAAAAGGGTAAGGATAGTGACCAGGATCACCGCGACAATTGCAGCCGAGATATCCAGGCTATCCAGGTACATACCCAGGTAATTGCCGCCATCGGGCCCCCAACTGCGGGTCGCTTCTTCAAGCCAGAGGGAACCACCGGTCGGCAACCCCACATCGAGCATCTTTACGTCGGAACCCCACATGAGGTCTCCCAGGCCTTCGAGTACATAGGTAAGACCAATGGTAGCCATAAAAAGAATGATGGGTTCTTGATTGACCAGATACCGGAGCACGAAGCGTTCTATGAGCCAAGCCAGCACGACCATTATCACCAGGGTGACGGTGATGGCGAGCAGGGTAGGCACAGGTTGCCAATGGTGAACATTCGCGCTAAACAGGGCATTGATAATATGGGAAAATGGCACCTGCCCGGTTTGAACCCCCACCAGGGTAAGCGCCGCGAACAGCGCCATGACCCCCTGGGCAAAATTAAAGATCCCGGAAGCCTTGAAAATCATCACGAATCCCAAGGCCACGAGAGAATACATGATACCGGTCATCAAACCATTCACAATGGTTTCGATGAAATTAAGCAATTCGATGCTCATTGAAAAAACCCCTGGATTCAATTTATAAGTGCCACTCACGGTGTTCGGAATAGAGGGCAAGCTGCGTTAGCATCAAAGCCTTGTCTTCCGGCAGGAACGAGAGGCGCTGATGAGTAATACACGCAGCTTACCCGAGAACAACGATACCGGATATATGCCCTGAAAAGGGCAATCTATCGCGACTTTCGCAGTTCGGCAATCAGCCGGTCTTTTTCTTCCAGGGCTCGGTTCTTCTCCTCAATAACCCTGGCCTTCTCCTCGATAGCCTTGGCATTCGCTTCAAGGGTTTTGCTCATCCCCGCAATTCTGCGCTCCATGTCTTCGAGTTCGGCCAGGATTTCATCCTCCACATCCATAGTCCGTCTGATTTCCGGCTCCGAGATGGCCCGGTTCAGCCAGCGCGCCACCTGCCGGTATTCTTCCGGGTATGCCACCTCATCGATGTCCAGGATGTGCTCATCACCCTGAACCTTCCTGTGCTGATCGAAAACGGCCAGAAGTCTCTCCGCTGCTGTTTTGCGTTCCGAACCAAGGTAGGGGATCTGAATCACGAAACTGTCATGGGTAAGACTCTCGATAAATTCTTCCCGCGCGGAAATTTCTTCTCCGGTAGCCGCGTCATAATAGCTTCTCAGGACCTTGATGACCGGTACATCCACGCGGTTCAACCGATATCCCAAAAAGTAGATGCTGATAATGGGCATGGCCTTTAGGGGCTTGTCGCCTTCGACCGGAAAGCCTTTTCTGTGCTGCTCTCCGAGATAACGCCGGAATCGCATGATGTCGGCGGCGAACTTGGCCTTTTGGATCTCGATGACGACGTGTTTTTCCTCGCCGATGGCGGTCTTTATCAATGCCGCGAAATCCAGCCGGTACACGGTGAACGAGTGATTTTCCAACGCCACGGCGGTTTCCTGGGGCAGAAGTTCAAGGGTCAGGATCTCCTCATCCAGGATGGTGGAAAGGATTAGGATGGCGATCTCGTTGTTCTGCATTAGATGCTTGAAGACGACATCATAGATTGGGTTGGCTATCTGCATGGGTCATCGCCTCGCTTGGGATGCATGAGGAAAGAAAACGGGGATTCCAGATTCATCCACGGATTATAGCTGCTTTAAGGGTGGTTTCGGGGCAGTCGGTTTTTTTGTTTCTTAATGATAAAATTTTGAACAAAATGACGAAGAAATTCTCATGAAGCTTTTTGGTTCCGGCTTTGTCGGGTTGGGATAGAAAATCCCCTGGCTGACGGGATGAGGGGGAAGATTGATAGGCGGTTTTTGGGGTTCTATGAGGGCGTAAGGGATTGGCGCGCCATCCGAATGAGGATGGTGAAGGATGGAATGACTGGGATGGCGGGTCTGCCCGGGAGGAACGAAAGCCCCCGGTCCTTAGGCTATACGCGGACGGGGGGCGATGGACCTCATCGAAGTCGGTGACGCACGTCCATGAGCCATACTCTCACACTATAACGCTTCATAGGGTTTATCCGAATGAGGGTTCCCATACAACCCAGGGCAACCGAATAATAAATCATTGTTTGGCGAAGATGTCATAGCGGAAGGAAT
>CAZQHJ010000217.1:0-2667 GCA_964593225.1 uncultured Thiotrichales bacterium | reverse complement strand
CTTTTCGCTTTAAGGTTTTGTCTCAGCAATAATTATCATTCGGTTGCCCTGCCATCCACTGCGACGCGGCCTTCGGCCACGCCGCCGAGCGGTGGAAAACCCAGGCCATCCTGGCCGACATCGAGGAAAACGCCGGCGACCCCGCCGCCAGCGCCGGGGCCAAGGCCCGGGATCTCTACCTCGCCTACCGTCGGGACAGCGGGGAGAACCACAGCGGTTCGGGCCGCCTGGCCCTGGCCGTTACCCAACACCTGTTCGCCGGTGAGACCGCCGACGCCCAATCCCTCCTCGAACAACTCGCCGCCGCACCCGAAGCCGCCGGGCGAGGGCTCGCTTTTACCCGCGCCCTCCAGGCCATTACCGCCGGCAGCCGCGACCCCCGGCTCGCCGACGCCCCGGAGCTGGACTACATACACCATGGCCGCCGAGGTCCTTCCGTTGGTGGAGACGCTGGAGGGAGAAGTTTGAAGTTCGAAGTCAGGATTGGGGATGAAATGACGTTCGAATACTTCGAACTTCTCGGCGGCCACCCAGCCGGGGAAGGAAGTCGATGCGTAGAACGCAGGCAAGCGCTGCTTCCCATTCCCTATCGGGTGTGAACCAAAGTGCGATTTTTCGCCGGCTCCGCCGGGAGGGCGAAGCCGGACTTATCCGGGAGGGCGAGGCGCCTGCCGAGCCGTATTTCCGGGAGATCATCCGCGCAGGCATTCGGCTCGGCAGGCGCCTCGCCCTCCCGGATAGGTTTTACCCTCTCGAAACCCTGGGTGAAACCCCACCTTGAATCTCTGTTCCCGACCCAAATTCGGCCCCAACGGGACCGACCAACCCCACTTTGGTTCACATCCTTCCCTATCCCCCCACTGTCTCCGGCCAGAGGGCGCGAATGGCGGCGATCCCCTGGCCCCCTTGCCGCCAGGCTGTTTCCATCTCTCCCGGCGACACCCCCCCCAGGGCGTAGACGGGAAGGGTAGATTCCTGCGTGAGTTCCGCGAACCGCCCCCAGCCCAGGGGTTCGGCCCCCGGATGCGTCTTGGTGGCCTTCACCGGGGCCAGCACGGCGAAATGGACCCCCAGGCGGCTGGCGCGCTGGAGCTCCGCCCGGTCGTGGCAGGAGGCCCCCATCAAGAAATGCGCTGCGCGCGGCGATGTCCTTCGACCATGGGCTTGGGCGTCGGTGAGTCCTTGGCGGTTGTGGAATGGCGTCTCCACGGCGCGGCGGAGGGTTGCGGCGTCCGCGCTCAGTAGCCGTCGCCTGGTGAGGTGCACCCCGTCCATCCCCATCGCCCTTGCCAGGGCGGGCTCGCCGTTCAGCAGGCACCGGGCCCCCCGGTCCCGGCAGAGCGCCAGGACCGCTTCGGCCAACCGCCGGTAGGCCCCGGAGCCCGGTCCGTCGGCGTCGGGGGGCCGGGCCCGGAACTGCACCAGCCGGATCCCCCGGGCGAGGGCGGTCTCCAGGGCGCCCAGGAACCGGTCCGTGTCCCCCCAGTCGGGCTCCGGCGTAATCAGATAGGTCTCCGGGAGGTGCGCGGCGGTGATAATCGGCAGGTTCGCCCCGGGGAAGGGATACGCCCGAAGGGCCTCCAAGGAGGGCGGCACCCAGGCGATGGCTTGGCCCTCCCGGCCCTGGGGTGCGCCGGACCAGCGGGTCACCCGCCAGACATCCAAGAGGACCCGGCGTTCGCCGTAATCGTGGGGGACCCGAATCAGCGGGCGCGCGGATTCGACGGTAATACCGATCTCCTCCTGAAGCTCCCGGCACAGGGCCGCGTAGACCCCCTCGCCGGGTTCCACCTTCCCGCCGGGGAACTCCCACAGCCCTCCCTGATGGGCGTCCGGGCGGCGTCGGCTGATCAACACCTCGCCCTGGGGGTTGGAGAGCACGGCGACGGCGATGGGGAGGGCGCTCGGTGGGGACGGATGTCGGATACCCGGTTGTTTGGCGGTATAATGGGGGGCATAAAATGCAATATCCTCTTGTTTGCTGTGATGCGACACGTTACGCTCCGGCCCATGATCTGGAGCTTCAACCACAAGGGCCTGGAACTCTTCTTCAGAACAGGGTCGAAGTCCGGCATTCAAGCCAAACATGCAAAGCGACTTCGGCTCATCCTGGGCAGACTCAGTGCGTCGGTGTCACCCGAGGATATGAATTTGCCAGGGCTTTTTTTACACTCCCTGTCGGGCGAACGCACCGACATTTGGTCGGTGCGCGTCAGCGCCAACTGGAGAATAACCTTTCGCTTCAAGGGCCAATGGGCCGAAATCATCGACTACGAAGACTACCATTGAGAGGTCTCATGATGCTCATGCACAACCCACCCCATCCCGGCGAAGTGATCAAAACGCTCTGTCTCGACCCGCTGGATCTCAGCGTCACCAAGGCGGCGCGGGCGTTGGGCGTCAGCCGTAGAACGCTCTCCGGCATCATCAACGGCAAGAGCGGTATCACCCCCGAAATGGCCATCCGTTTGTCCATCGTGTTCAATACCTCCGCCGAGAGCTGGCTCAATCAACAGTCCCAGTACGACCTTTGGCGAGCGGAGCAGCATCGGGACCGGCTGCGCGTGGAACGGTTACCCGCATTCGACGCCCTTTCGGGATAGTCGGGAGTGTTAGAAATACTGTGTCATCTCGGAAGTATGCACAAAAGCAGGAATAACACATAAG
>CAZQHJ010000216.1:0-2674 GCA_964593225.1 uncultured Thiotrichales bacterium | reverse complement strand
AGCTATTTTTCAACATCGATCCAACTGTTGCACTTGCGACTTGAATTCGCGGTTTATAATAAAAGCCAATCACTGACTTTTCATCATGAACTCGAATATTATCCCGGAAAATAAAAAGTACCGAGCATAATATACTTCGCACGGGCCGTTTGTTTAATTTCCGAAACAGCCGAAACGCCGGATTGCATCCGAGATAACTCTTATCATTAAATGTGTTATAGACATGGATACTATCGACGCTTGTTCTAGGGAAAGTTCAAAATCCTGACGTTAAAAGTATAAATGCGAATCGGGACGGACTTTCGCTATAGAAAGCACCGTGATTAATCGACCATTCGGGAGATAGGGTGAACCCATATTCCCCAAGGCGCGCATGGCGGGCGAAGTCATGGCGAACAAAATTGTGGCGGACAAAGCTCCCGGGCGCGGCGCTCGTCGTGGCCATGGCCATCCCCGCGGCCATCCCGATGCCGGGTTCCCACGGTCTTCTCTCCCTTGCCAACGCGGAGGAAACCAACCCGGAGGAAACCGAGGCGGAAGCGACCCCCGACGGCGAAAACCCGCACGTCGGGGCATTCCCTTCCTCCGACAGGCCACTTCCCCCCCCCGATCTCATCATCGAGGCCGTCACCAAAGAGCTCCTGGCGCGGACCGGTCGGCAACCGGAAACCGAGGCCATCGTCAGCGCGCTCAACCGCGCCACCGTCGGTCTCCTCTATGACGGCAAGTCGCCCTTGGCGGAACGGGTCGCCCGCACGGCCCTCCAACGGGCGGAAGCGGCCCTGGGCGAGGAACACCCCTCGACCCTCGCCAGCTTCAACAACCTGGCTAACCTGCACAGCCTCCAAGGCCGCTTCGAGGCGGCCGAGCCCCTCCTGGCGCGCGCCTTGCGTATCGGCGAGCAGGCGCTGGGCAAAGAACATCCCGGTACCCTGGCCAGCCTCAACGGCCTCGCCTTCCTGTACGACGCCCAGGGCCGCTTCCATGAGGCCGAGCCCCTCCTGGTGCGCGTCTTTGCCGTCCGCGCCCGCCTCTTGGGGGACGAGCACGCCGACACCCGGCGCAGCGCCAAAAATCTTGCCCAGCTCTATTTCGCCCAGGGCCGCTATGAGGAGACCGAATCCCTCTATGAACGCGCCTTGCGGATCGACGAGGGGCTGCTGGGCGAGGGACATCCCGATGCCCTCGATACCCGGCTCAACCTTGCCGTCACCCGCATCAACCGCCGGAAATTCGCCCTGGCGTTGGCGGATCTGCACTGGACGGACGCGCACCTGGGGACGGTCATCGACGCCCTCCTCGTCAACACCCGGGAGGTGGCGGCGCGGCAAAGGTGGTTCGCGCTCCAATCCCACCTCCATAATGTGGTCTTCAGCCTGGCCTTATTGGGCCCGGAAGCGGACCCCGACGCGGCCCTGCCTCTGGCCGTGGGGATGTTGCCGGATTCCCGGCGATTGGCGGGGGAGAACCCGGTACTCGTCGCCCATCTCGCGCGTACCGGTCGCGCGCGCCGAGCGGGGGGACCGGCCCGGAGTTCGCCCCGGGAAATTACCGAGCTCGCCCGGATCCTGGACCTGCCGGCGTCCGACCCGGAAGCGGCCAGCGCCGCCCTCGCCAAAGTAGAAGAAATCAAGGAAGAACTCGCCCCACTGGGCTACGCCTACTTGGAACATCGGGTCCTCTGCGGCGAGGACTGGCCCCAGATCGAGGCCGTCCTGCCGCCGGGGGCCGCGCTCCTCTCGGTGCAACCTTTCCATCCCATGGACTTCAAGACGGGCAAGGCGGGCGAAGCACACTGGCTGGGCGTGGCGGTCCCCACCGGACCGGCGGATGGGGCGGAGGCCGTTCTCCGGGATCTGGGCCCGGTGGCGTCCGTCCCCCCGACGCCCGCCCAGGCGGGCAAAACGAAAACAGCGGCCGGGGAGAGCACCCGGCGGCGCAATCCCGTCCCCTTCGGCAAATTGGGCGCGGCCTTTTCTGGATACCGGCATCTTTACATCGTATTGAACGCCAGGGCCGGAATCGATCCCCGGCGGGTCACCGGGAACGGGCCATCCTTTTAGGGCGTATTTACCATGAGTGGTGGGATGTCCATGCCTGCCCGGAAACGGGAAATCACGAGGAAGGTGTTTGCGGCGTCCGCCACCGGAAGACCGAAACATGGCGGCCATCGATGATCTCATGGACCGGATCGAGGACCGGGCGCTCCGCGAGCGCCTGCGGGTGGAGATGGCCCGGCTCGCCGAGGGGAAAAAATTCGGCCTGGTGTTCGAGGAACACCTGCCGGAACTGACCCCCATCCGCGCCGCCTCGGTGGAAACAGGCGCTACGGTGGCGCGGCGCTCGGGTCCCTTGACCGATCTCCGGCGGGTGTCTTTCATCGATAACAACGAGGCCCACTGCCGGAATATGGCAAGCGGCGGGACAGAGCGGATTCCCCTAGACGACCTGGTGGTGGTCCGCCAGTTCGGCGAGCCCATCTTCCCCACCCTCACTCCCGTGGACCGGGTCCGAAACGGCCCGGACACCGCCCCCTGGCATACCCTCATCGAGGCCGAGAACTACCACGCCCTGGAACTGCTGGAGTACCTCTACGCCGGCCAGGTGGATTGCATCTATATCCAGGGCAACCGAATGAAACTGTTTTCCAATTGCCATTGACGTATTTTGTTGC
>CAZQHJ010000215.1:0-2729 GCA_964593225.1 uncultured Thiotrichales bacterium | reverse complement strand
CCGGCAACAAAATACGTCAATGTCAATTGGAAAACAGTTTCATTCGGTTGCCCTGGGAAAATGGTAATTTCAAGGGCGCGTCGGGTCGGTCTTCCTATATTATTTGTTATTTCAGGCGATCAGCGAGTTGTCGGAAAGAGAGATCCTGGCGCTGAATTCCGAATGAATGCCGGGAGGGGGCTGTCCTCGATTCACGATTGGGTTCGCGGATGTGGCTGCTTTTCGGCTCATCATGTCTCGTCGGTCCCAGGTGCGACCTCCGAAATGGTCGGCTCCCTCTCCTCGACCGGCCACGGATGGGCCAAGAGTTTTGTTGAACCTCGAATAGGATGAGAAGTAAGACCATAGCAATAAGACCATGGCAAATAGTATCAAAAAAGGGGAACTATCATACATTGCTGACCGTCGGCTTTTTGGACGGTGCCGCGCTCGACCCTAATTCCGGTTTTCCAATTCGAGAAACATCGCAGTCCCGAATAAGGCTTTTCCCACGCGGCAATAAACCTATGGTTCCCCTTTTTTATAACCCTTCGCCCCGCGAAGCGGGGCCATATAATTTTGCCGCGTCGAAATGATGCAAGGCAAAATTATCGGAGAAAAACATGCTAAAAAAACATTCCAAATTCCCTGGTGTGGAAGGTCCCGTCGTCATCATCGTCATGGATGGCATCGGTGTCACGCCGAACCGGGTAGGGAATGCCGTTTATGAAGCCAATACCCCCGTGCTCGATCGCCTGTTCAGCGATTATCCCCACACGGCCCTGAAGGCCCACGGGACGGCGGTGGGGATGCCCAGCGATGAGGATATGGGCAATTCCGAGGTGGGCCACAATGCCATGGGCGCGGGCCAAGTCTACAACCAGGGCGCGTCCCTGGTGAACGACGCCATCGCCTCGGAGGATCTCTTCAAGGGCGACGCCTGGAAGGAGATCATCGCCAATACCAAGGATCACCGTTCCACCCTGCACTTCCTGGGGCTCTTTTCCGACGGCAACGTCCACTCCCACATGGATCACCTCAAGGCTATGATCCTGCGCGCCAAGGCCGAAGGCCAAAAGCGCGTGCGCATCCACATCCTACTGGACGGACGGGATGTCCCGGAGACCTCGGCCCTGGACTACGTGGAACCCTTCGAGCAGTTCCTGACCCAGGTGGGCGGCGCCGACTTCGATGTCCGCATCGCCAGCGGCGGCGGGCGCATGAACATCACCATGGACCGCTACGAGGCCCATTGGGATATGGTGAGGAAGGGCTGGCATACCCATGTGCTGGGGGAGGGACCGCACTTCGAATCCGCCTCCGGCGCCATCCGCGCCCTGCGCGAGGAAAAACCCGGCGGCGTCATCGACCAGGACCTCTCGCCCTTCGTCATCACCCAAAACGGCGAACCCGTGGGGCCCATCAAGGACAACGACAGCGTGGTGTTCTTCAACTTCCGGGGGGATCGCGCCATTGAGATCTCCCGGGCCTTCACGGAAAAGGGATTCGATAAGTTCGATCGCGTTCGATTCCCCAACGTCACCTACGCGGGCATACTCCAATACGACGGGGATCTCCTGATCCCGGAGCGATTCCTGGTACCCCCACCGGCCATCGAGCACACCATGGGCGCGTACTTGGCGGCGGCGGGCGTGACCCAGTTCGCCATTTCGGAGACCCAGAAATACGGACACGTCACCTACTTCTGGAACGGTAACCGCAGCGGCAAGTTCAATGACGATCTGGAAACCTACGTGGAGATCCCCTCGGATGTGGTGCTCTTCGAGGAGCGGCCCTGGATGAAGTCGGCGGAGATCACCGATGAGTTGATCCGGCAACTGCGTTCCAAGCAACACCGGTTCCTGCGGGTGAACTACGCCAACGGCGACATGGTGGGGCATACCGGCATCTATGCGGCGACCCTGGTGGGGGTGGCGTCGGTGGATCTGTCCCTGCGCCGATTGCTGCCGGTCATTGATGAGTTGGGGGGGGTCGCCCTCATCACAGCCGACCACGGGAATGCCGACGAGATGTTCGAACTGGACAGCAAGACCGGCCAGCCGAAACAGAACGACAACGGTACCTTCAAGGCCAAGACCGCCCATACCCTGAATCCCGTTCCCTGCATTCTCTATGATAACCGACCCAATGCCAGCTCCGTCGCGCTGCGGGGGGAAGAGAAGTTCGGCTTGAGTAACCTTGCGGCCACCACCGTGAATCTGCTGGGTTTCGAGGCCCCGGAGGTCTGGGATAAGAGTATGCTGGACTTTGCATGAATTCCGGCGACTATCCGTCGATTTCTTGTTTTTCGTGAACGTTCTTCACCATCCATGGCGCCGGATCCCGCCAGGGACTGGCGGAACCCGGCGCCATGGACAACAACCAAAGATAGCGTCCACCTGAACATGCAAAATAGCCTGGAACAAGCGATGGCATCTTTCATCGCCGGGCAATCGGCGTACAAGCCATTGCCCTCGTCATGGGCGTCATGGTTTCGGTTATTGGCGTGACGGCTTCTATCATTGAAGTCATGGCTTCGATGGCTGAAGCGATGGCTCCCATGACGGAAGCCATCGATTTTGTCGCTGGAGCCATGGCTTCCGTCATTAGAAGCGATGGATTCCGTTATCGAAGCGGCCGCTTCAATGAGGGCAGCGATGGATTCCGCCGACTTAATTTACCGCCCTATGGATCAACTAGGCTGTGTTGACATTTGGCGAGAATCCCTTATTTTTCAATTTGTTACACAA
>CAZQHJ010000214.1:0-2741 GCA_964593225.1 uncultured Thiotrichales bacterium | reverse complement strand
GCGGCTTGCCTTCTATATCCGAACTGATGAGTTGCACTTACAAGTTGAATCCAGGCTACAAAAATTCGGTGTATTCGTAAAGATCCCGCTCACCTAAAGGTTTCCATGCCTACAGCTCGATAATAGAGGTTATATGATGCGAACAAGATTGCGACCCTTCCTGTGGATAACTTCGTTGATACCCCACGCTACAAATACACCACTCGACAACCGACCGGAACCTATCGATTCTCATGGAGACCCTCCTCGAAGAGGGTTGGCATCCGTGCTACTTGGCGCCATGCTGATGTTTTTTGTACCGGGCGCGGCCGGTGACGTTGTTGGCGAGGACTGCGGCGAATTTTCCGCCGACACGGTTCAGAAAATCTCCAATCAAGAACCCGTTCAAGGCAAGCTCTACGTATCCAAAGGAAAGGTGCGCATGGAAACCGGTACCGGGGGTACGCGCGGGATCATCATTTTGAATGCCACGGATAAAAAAACCCTACGCCTGAATCCGGTACGCAAGGAATATATAGAAGTCCCGTGGCCTGCCGAAAAATCCAATCGACCTCGTCTCAGCGCGAGACAACCTCTGCCTGGCGACCCGCATCATCCTTGCGCCAATCCCATGCAACTCAAATGCAAAATGCTCGGCAAGGATGAGAAAATCCATGATCGCAAAACCGAAAAATGGCAGATTGTCCGGGTGATCCAAGCCGACAACCGGAATCCGAAAACCATGCGTTTTTTGGTGTGGGTAGACCGGGAACTGGGCGTGAACGTGCGCGAGGAAAGGTTTATCGACAACGACCTCAAGGGATTCAGCGAGCTCCGTGCTATCGAGGAAGGGCCGCAGCCCGAAACATTGTTCCAGGTCCCTACGGACTACCTGCGTGTGGAAATGCCCAAGCACTCGTCCGGTGGACCGCCTGGCGACGGGTAATTTCTCATCAATCGCGACAGCGGTTAGAGAAATGACAGAATCATGAGCCGAAATTATGACCCGTATGCAAAAGTCATCTTCCATGGCGTGAGTGCATTGAAAATATGCCCCCAATGCCCGCCCATCCGCTCCATGTCGGCGTCGCTTTTTGCCCCGATTTTTCATCTGGGTTTTTTATCTAATGGGCACCTTGTCATGAAGCACGATCCGACTTTGCACAAGGCCCTTATGAGGAGATTCATCACACATGATTACGGTTGTCGGTAACCTGAAAGGGGGTTCCGGGAAGAGCACCGTGACGTTTAACCTTGCCGTTTGGCTGGCAAGGGGAAAACGTGACGTTATCTCCTTCGACCTCGATCCCCAGGCAACGCTCATGGATGTCGTCGATGTCCGGGAAGAAGAGGGGTACCTGCCAAAGATCAAGGTGTTCCGCGCCGAAAGCGACCCGGGTTCCATCATCGAAAAACATACCGGCGAGGTACTGGTCGATGTGGGGGCATCGAATCTGTGGGCAATGCGGGAAGCGGTTAAAATGGCCGATCGTATCCTGGTGCCGGTAACACCCAGCCAGGCCGATGTGTGGTCCACCCAGCGTTTTATAAGCATTGTGAGTGATACCCTGAGGGGCAAAACACCGGAAATCATCGGGTTCATCAATCGTGCCGACACGCACGCCGCGGTACGCGAGACCGATGAAACCGAAGAGGCGTTGGGACAACTGCCCGGCATGACCAGTGTATTGAAAAACCGCCTCTGTCAGCGTACCGCGTTTCGGCGTTCCTTCAGTGAAGGGCGCGCGGTGTTCGAAATGGGGTCTTCCGGAAAGGCCGCCACGGAATTTCGTCAATTCGCCAAGGCGTTGTTCTCATGATTTTCACCGCGCGAAATTATATGGCCCCGCCATGCGGTGCCAAAAAGTGAGAGGCGGTGAAGAATTTTTGTAAAAACGCCTCTGTAAAAACGTGTCTGAATGTCTCATTTCCCACGCGCCGCTAGTGCCTCGTTTGGGAAATTGACAACGGGTGACAAAACTATGCGTTTGCCTCTGTGGCCACTACAACGATTCCTGCGGGTCTGCCCGGACCGCATCCACACCAATGTCATCAGCCGTATCGCAAACCATCTCCTGTCCAGCCAATCGTCGGAGAGTAGGCGTCTATTGGAATTGAACGACAGACGGATATGTCTGGCCATCACCGACACGGATAATTTCTGGCAGTTCCAGGTCAAGGGCACCCGGCTTGTCCGGGACCTGTCCGGTGAACCGTGGGATGTCTGTATACGGGGCAGGTTGGTGGACTTCTTGTTGCTTGCCACCCGGGCCGAAGACCCGGATAGTCTGTTCTTTGCCCGCTGCCTGAGTATCGAAGGGGACACCGAGATCGGGCTGTACGTCAAAAATCTCCTCGACGCCTTCGACATGGACTGGGAGGCCCATTTCTCGTCCATGTTTGGACGTCGATCCATTCGCGCGGTTTCCGACACCCTGAACGCCACTGGCGCCGACGCCCTCCTGCGGGAATTGGGAGAGCGGGTTCGTCAATCGGTGCTGGAGACGGCGAGCGCCGCCGAAAAGACGCCCGAAAAGACAGGGGCGCGCGCGTTCACCTACCATCCCGAATCGCAAATCACACCATAGGGCCATATCACCGGACTTTTGCGTAAGGCCAGGTAGTATATCCCAACCCGACACAGCCGGAACCAAAGAGGTCCACGAGGATTTCTTCGTCGTTTTGTTCAAAATTCCGGCGTTAAAAAACTAGTGGTCTATCCACAAAATAAATTGGGATGTTAAACTTGTTTCTTAATAGAA
>CAZQHJ010000213.1:0-2764 GCA_964593225.1 uncultured Thiotrichales bacterium | reverse complement strand
TATCAAGCTAAAACATCTTTATCCAAAGTTATTAGATTGATAGACCACTAGTGCCCCAAGTCACAAATACATCGTTCAACAACCGGCAGCAACCTATTTGATTCTCGAAGAAACCACAATCGAAGGAAGTTGCGGTGCGCGGCACTGGCTTCATCCCGTTCAAGGCCGCTTTTCAGGCCGCCCGGCCCTGGCGAAGGCCGCCGCCAGGGCGGTTTCGTTCGCTTCCGGTTCTCGGGTTCCTCGCCCCCGGCCCGTTCCGTTCCGGGCGGGGGGCTGCCGGGAGGATTGCCAGGGCGGTTGTTTGGCGCCGGATTTCTCCGGGCCGGCGGGTTTTGGCGTATCGTCCAACCGCATGCTGAGGGCGATGCGCCGTCGTTTGGGGTCGACTTCCATGACCCGGACCCGGACCACCGCCCCGGCGTGGGTGATCTCGTGGGGGTCCTTGATGAAGCGATCCGCCATGGCGGAGATGTGGACCAGCCCGTCCTGATGGACGCCGATGTCCACGAAGGCCCCGAAGTTGGTGACGTTGCTCACGACGCCTTCCAGGACCATGCCGGGTTGGAGATCGGTGATCGCTTCCACGCCGTCTTGGAATGCGGCGGTGCGAAAGGCGGGCCGGGGGTCGCGCCCCGGTTTTTCCAATTCTTTGAGGATGTCCCGAACGGTGGGCTCCCCGAAGCGGGCGTCCACGAAGTCGGACACCGGCAGTTTGTCCAGGGTGGCCCGGTTGCCGATGAGCTCGGTGAGCGCCAGACCCGTCCTCTCCAGGATGCGCTCCACCAGGGGATAGGATTCAGGGTGGACGGCGGAACGGTCCAGGGGCGTGTCGCCGTTTTGGATGCGAAGGAATCCGGCGGCCAGCTCGAAGGTCTTGGCGCCGAGACGGGGGACCTGGTGGAGGGTATTGCGGTTGGGGAACGCCCCGTTTTTGTCGCGCCAGGCGACGATGTTTTGGGCGAGGGTGGCGTTGAGCCCGGAGACGCGTTCCAGCAGCGGCCGGGAGGCGGTGTTGATGTCTACCCCGACGCCGTTGACGGCGTCTTCCACGACGCCATCCAGGGATTGGGCCAGGTTTCCCGAGGCCACATCGTGCTGGTACTGTCCCACGCCGATGGATTTGGGGTCTATCTTGACGAGTTCGGCCAGAGGGTCTTGCAGGCGGCGGGCGATGGAGACCGCCCCCCGCAGGGAGACATCGAGTTCGGGCAGTTCCCGGGTGGCGTACTCGGAGGCGGAATAGACGGAGGCCCCGGCCTCGCTGACCAGCGCGCCGGTGATATCGAGCTCGGGATGGTCGTTTTTGAGTTCGGTGACCAGCCGGACGGTCTCGCGGGAGGCGGTGCCGTTGCCGATGGCGATGAGCCGGACGCCATATTCCCGCGCCAGGGCGGCGATGGCCTCTTTGGCCGCCTGCCAGCGGTTGTTGGGGGCATGGGGATAAAGGGCGCCGGTCGCTTGCACCTTGCCGGTTTTATCCACCACCGCCACCTTGACGCCGGTGCGCAGGCCGGGATCCAACCCCATGACCGGTACCATACCCGCGGGGGGGGCCAGCAGGAGGTCGCGCAGGTTGTTGGAGAAGACCCGGACCGCCTCGATCTCGGCCTTTTCCGCCAGGCGCTTGGTGAGATCGGTGTCCAGGTGGGGTTTGAGCTTTTTGCGCCAGGCGTGATGGACGGTTTCCCGGAGCCAGGGATCCCCTGGCCGGCCTTGGTCCCGAATGGCGAAATGACGGCAGATCAGGGATTCGCAAAAGGGCCTTTCGAGGTCGGCGGCGAGGTCTTGTCCATGTTCCAGGGCGAGGCGCAGGATGCCCTGGGACTTGCCGCGCAAGAAGGCCAAAATGCGGTGGGAGGGCAATTGTTCGATGGGTTGGTCGAGGCCGAAGTAGTCGGAGAATTTCTCCCCTTCCTTTTCCTTGCCCTTGACGACGCGGGACCGGCACACCCCCGCCGTCCACAGGGACTCCCGGAGTTTGCCCACCAGGTCCGCCTCCTCGGCAATGACATCGGAGAGGATATGGCGCGCCCCTTCCAGGGCGGCGGCGGCGTCGGCGATTCCCTTTTTCGGATCGACGAAGGCTGCGGCGATCCGCTCCGGGGATTGGGTGGGGTCTTTCAGAAGCGCCATGGCGAGCGGTTCCAGTCCGGCCGCCCGGGCCAGGGAGGCCTTGGTCCGGCGTTTGGGGCGGTAGGGCAGATAGAGGTCTTCGAGACGGGTCCGGGTCGAGGCCTCGATGATGGCCTTTTCCAGTTCCGGGGTCAGCTTGCCCTGCTCCCGAATGGTGCGCAGCACCGTCTCCCGGCGTTCATCCAATTCCCGCAGTTGGCCCAACTGCTCGTGGAGGCGGCGAAGATGGGTGTCGGTTAGGCCGTCGGTCACTTCTTTGCGATAACGGGCGATAAAAGGAACGGTAGCGCCCTCGTCGAGGAGCCCAACGGCGGCCGCGACCTGCTCTTCACGCACATCGAGTTTTTCAGCAATGCGTTGGTTGATGGTTTTCATTGATAATCTTTAGGCGAATCTCGCGATCTCGGGGAGGTTTTTCTTACATCTTCAAGGATCCTATTCTGAGAGAGGTTTCCCGGCCAGGGCCACCGAATGATAATCATAGATGAGCGAATATGTTAGAGCGGAATGAATCATCCCAAGCGGCCTTGAGTCGGTTTCCTTCAACACTCAGGCCGATTTTAGCCCGCCTGATGAGATTAGAGTCTGTTGACATTTGATTTCAGGATTTGTTCAACCCATTGATATACAA
>CAZQHJ010000212.1:0-2849 GCA_964593225.1 uncultured Thiotrichales bacterium | reverse complement strand
CGGCATGTAAACAAACTCCAGTATCCTAAATTATCAGATTGACGAACCACTAGTCCAGGGGACGGGTAACCGGTTGTCCGGTGGTGGACCACTCGTGCATGGAGCCGTCGTAGACGCGCACATCCTTGTTGCCCAGGACCTCGGAGAGGACGAACCAGGCCAGGCTGGCCTTGACGCCCGTGTGGCAACTGGTGACGGTGGGGGTGTCGGTGAGATCGATGCCTTCGAGCCCCGCCACCTTTTCGATAGCCGTCGCGCTGTATAGGGTGGCCGCCGGTCCCGCGTCATCCACCAGGAAGCGGGCCGGGAAGCCCTTGGCCGTGGGGATATGGCCGCGGCTTTCGGGGGTCTCCCACCTCCTGTGGTAGGTCAGGCCCAGATAGAAAGGCCTGCAGCGCGCGTCCAGGAGCTGGGCAGTGCCCTCGCCCTTGGTGATGGCAACGACCTCTTCCAGGGTGGCCCGGATCTCCTTGCGCTCGGCGGTGGCGGTGAAGTCGCCTTTGGCCGGTCTCTTGGCCTTGCCGTAGGCCACCTTGTGTTTGTCCAGCTTCCACTGCACGGTGCCGCCGTCGAGGATCGCGGCGTTATCGAAACCGAAGTACTTGAGGGTCCAGTACAGACGGGTGGCGAAGGCGACATCCGGGAGCTTTTCGCCCTTGCCGGTGATGACGACGAGACTGTCGTTATGGACGCCGGCCTTTTGCATGAGCCTTTCGAATTTCCCCTTCTCGGGCAGCATGACCAGGACCTCCTTGCCATTGGCGTGCTTGTACTTGCCGAGGATCTTCTTGAAATTCACCAGCACCGCGCCCTGGATATGGCCATCCCCCCGCACCGGGGCCTTGGCCTTCTTGCCGCCCGGTCCGCAGGGGTTCACCGGGCCGCCCTTTCCTTTGACCTTTTTCTCGAAGCTCTTGAGATCCTTCCGGACGTCCAGCAAGACGACATGGTCGAGGTTCTCCGCCAGCCAGGCGGTATCCACCACGGGCCCCGGCAGGGTGGCGGCGGAGGCCCACGCCCCGGCGAGCAGCCACGCCAAGCCGATAAACACCCGCCACCCGGCGGCTTTGTGTCGATAAAGATCACTCATTAGATAACTCCTTGGATAAAAATATCGATAAAAAAGAGGTTCGGGTATGGTAGCAGCTTCGATCTTCGTTACAAATGCCGTTACGAATGGGCCCCATCATGGGCCCGTCAGGAACGCCCGAAGCGCGGCGTTGAACGCCTCCGGCTTCTCGAAGTACACGGAGTGTCCCGCGCCCCGGATACACACGTAGGGCGCCCCGATGTCCCCGGCCACGCCCTCCAGGAGCGCCGGCGGAAACACCGGGTCAAGCTCCCCGGCCAACACCTGAAACCGCGCGCCGCTGGCCTTCACCGCATCGGGGGTGACATAGATGGCCGGATCCTGCATGTTCGGGCGCGCCGCGCCGTTGTGGGCCGAGATCTGACGGTACAAGAGCGCCCCGGCGGGATCCCTTTGGGCAAATTCCCGGCTGATGGCGGCATTGGCGAGTTTGATCCGTTGCAGGGGGGCCTGGAGGTCCTTCATATTTTCTTCGGTGGCCCGGGTGCGCACCGCCCCCGGCGTGTTGGCCAGGAAGACGGCGCGGATGCGGTCCGGGTAATGGATGGCCCCGCGCACGCCGGTCCAGCCGCCCATGGACTGGCACGCGATGGTGGCCTCATGGAGACCCGCGGCGTCCATGACCGCCATGAGATCCCCCTCGAAGAAACGGGGGTTCTGCGCCGCCACGGGGCAGGCCGAACGGGCAAAGCCGCGGTGATCGAACACCACCACCCGATGGTCGGGGGTGAACGCCGGCACCTGCTGCCACCAACTGGTGGCGTTGCCGCCGGCGCCATGGGCGAAGACCAAACCCGGTCCGTCGTCGCCGTGGACTTCGTAGTAGATAGAGATATCACCGTTGGTGGCGTAGGGCATGGTTCACCTCCGACAAAAGGCGGGCAGAAAGGAACTCCGCTTCAATCCTCCGCGCTTCCGATGATGGTGCAAACCTCCGTCTTCAAACGGATAAGCTTTCAGTTTGACAAGCACAGGCAGGCATGGTGCCTTCAGCAGCATTGGCATGAAGGATTACAGCCGAGGCAGACACACGGTTTTCTACCACCGGTACCACTTAGTGTGGATCACGAAGTATCGCTACCGTGTGATAAACCATGAAATTAAAAAGCGGGTACGTGAATTGAGAGATTCCTCCGCATATACCGGTGAGCGAGTTTGTAAAGAGAACCAAAGGTCGGTCATCGCGTCAAATACAGCAGGAATTTCCACAGCTGAATGAAGACTTGAGGCAGGTATTTTTGGGGTCGTGGATATTTCAGTGCCACGAGTGGCAACGTGACAAATGATATTATCAAGGAGTATATCAATTAGCATACCGAAGGTAAGGAACCGCATCATGTATGCGCTTTAACGAAGGTTTAGTAAATTCTTAGCAATCTCTCCGTATGATTTGCTTATGCTGTTAAAAGATAGACAATACTGGCTTTTCTCGCTAGTTATACTGATCTTTTTATCGTGCTTACTGCATATTTCTGGCGTCAGATGAATGACCGGGACCCCCTCTTTTTCAGAAATAGCTCTTAACTTTGGAGTGAAATCACAGCACTTTTCGATAACAAAAGGCGTTCTGTCCGGGAATGCACTTATAAATTCTTCTTGGCTTACTGCCATCGTTCTTTTGCTGGCAAAATCCACAAATTTTTTTACGCTTTCGTTTACATCACTAATCCATTCCTCGGTAGATTTTGAGTAACTAGTGGTTCGCCAATCTGATAATTTAGGATACTGGAGTTTGTTTACATGCCGAAGTAGAAAAGCT
>CAZQHJ010000211.1:0-2891 GCA_964593225.1 uncultured Thiotrichales bacterium | reverse complement strand
GTTGCCAGGGATTCCAAATGGCCGAAATACCTAGCAAGCAATTTTGCGTGGGCTTTCAAGCGGGAGAGTTGCTTTAATCGTGCTTTATCTGCCTTCGTGCTGTTCGTGTAGTTTGTGTCACTCACACCGCCATCTTCCTTATCCTGCACCAACGCCCACGATGTGGAATCGACCTGTGCCACCCCCGCGGCAATCAGGGTTTTATCTATGGCCGCCGCGTATTTAGCGCCCGCTTGCGCAAAAGCGGTGTATTCGCTTTTCGGGGCGCTCGCGCACCCAGTCAATATGATTCCGACGAGCGGCACGACCAGCAACATATTTCTTTTTAGATTCATTTTTGTATTTTCTCCTATCGGTACTGTCATCAAAGGGATAAACGTAGTCTACCGCATAATCAGGGGGGGGGGGGGCAAGTTTCACACTTACCACCTTGCGCCCGATCATTATCCTTCCATATCGACGTCATGGATGCCGGCATCAATGCCCGCTGCAACTACGCAACCGAGGATATCGGCGGTATTTCCTTAGGTGTCGTGAAGCTCAATGGAAGCCGAAGAATCCGGGTATTCGATTTCGCGCACGCGGAGAGTCGATGACGCTATGTGTCAAAAATATGGTGAAAAGTTCACTGGATGAAGCGACAGGAGAGAATATGTCAGCGCTTCGCGCCCAAACTGAAAGGGGGTGGGTCTTGGCATGCGCATCGGTTTTCCGGATTTTTGGTTTTCCAATACCTGAACCATGGCGATGTTTCCGGACGAATCCGAAGTTCGGATACTGACGGGCCGGGTACGCCATGGCGCGCAGGCGCGGGCTCTCCGGGGGATGGGGATCGAGCACGTGGGTCCCGCGGACGGCGGATTCCCTCGATTGTCCTTTTGTGGGATCAACAGATTGCTGCCAGTTGTCGAGGGGATATTTGAAGCGCGGGCAGTAGCCCCGATGGCAGCCCTGTCGTGCCGCGCGAGCACGGCAAGACCGAGAGGCAGGAAATGCCGGCTCCCGCCGACGTCCGGGGACATTTGTCAGCGCTTCGCGCCCGGATCCAGGCGGGGTGGGCTAAGTTCCGGGCACCGGTTCTTTCAGGTACTTGTTTTTCCGATATGTAAAATCCTGGACACCCGATCCGGAGGCAGCGGGATAACACCATGGCGCGCAAGAAACGAAACCAGGAGAACCGGGGCCTGCCAAAACGATGGCGCTTCGTGCACGGGGCCTATTCATTCCAAGTCACAAATCCGCTCAACGGCCGGCAACAAGCCATCAGTTTTCTATTTGGCTAGCGAGGCTTTGCCTCAGACCGACAAGGCATGATTCACATTAGTAAAGCGCTCTTAAAACCAGACCCATTTGCAAAGCCGAGCGGGAAATAAACAAATTAATCGAAGGACATTGCCGCGCGCAGCACTACTCCGTGCCGCCCGGGCAGGAATCCCAATGGGATGGGAAAAAGGGTTTCAATCTTGGCAAGAGCCTGCCGGATGTCTACCGGGTATGGGCCGGACGCATGGAACGCGGCGAGAAGACACTGACCATCGCCGATCTGTTCGAGCGCTACGCGCTCGAGGTGATTCCTGCCCCAAGGCCCCGAAGACCCGAACCGAAAATGGGTTAGCTTCGCCAGGACCCAAACGGGATGGGCTCAGGTTTTGGCGGCGGTTCTTCCAGGATCTTTCTGTTTTTCCAACGTCAAGGTCCGCCAACTCAAAACACTCTCCGAGGCCTTCGGCTCGGCATCCCTTTCGGATGTGCGCCCCATGCACAGTGCCGCGCACGGCAATGTTCTCCGATTATGCCTTCTTGAAAACCCAGGATTGTCATCGGTTGTTGGCACATCTGTAGTGAAAAAAACCAGTACGTGGACGCCCGCTCGGCGAAGGGGCAGCCGCCCACCGGGAGGTCATGCTCTTGAGCGGCGCCTTCAGTCAGGTAACTGAATAGGGACCATCGAGTGGGGGCTTATCGAGCGCCACCCCTTCAAGGGCGAAGTCAGGCTGCAGGGAGAACCCCGTGATCGCTACGTGGAGGACTGGGAAGTCATCGAGGCCCTGTCGTTGACTAGCCGCCAGAAGCGCGGCAGCGTGCAGGCTATCCAGGCCTACATCAAGCTCAAACTCCTTACCGGCCTTTCACTTAGGCGTCTGCCGCGCCTGCAGCCCGGCGTGCATTTCCGGGAGGATGGTATTCTGGTGCAGCGCCACAGACCGCCAACACCACCGGGAAGCGCATCTTTTACCCAATCACAAGTGCTACTCAACAACCGGTAGTAATCCGGTGATTTTATGGATAGTAATCGGAGGGCATTGCCGCGCGCGGCACTACGAATGGACGCCGGAGCCGCGCGCCGCCGTGGACGAGGCGCTGAAGGCCCGTCCGGTGGACATCGCGCCTTTCCTTTTCTGCACCCGGAACAGCCAGGGGTACGTCAACTAGGAGAAGGGAACGGCCAACGGGTGGGCGTCCCTATGGCAGCGTTTCATGGCCGGAGATAAACAAATAAAGTGCTGGCCGAAACGAAGGTGGAAAACCGCTTCACCGAACATGATCTCCGGGCCAAGTGCGCATCCGATGCCGATTCACTGGAGCATGCAAGGGCGCTTTTTACCCATGCCGATTCGCGCACGACCCAGCGGGTCTACCGCCGAAAACCGGAACGGGTGAGGCCAGGGAAGGGGATCGGGTAGGCTCGCCAAGTGCCCCGTTACACTTTCGAGGCACGATTCATCCCCTAAAAATGGGGATGATGGGGAGGGATAGGGGTGAATTTGTGGTACAACCGTGAATTTATGGTACAACTCACGCTTGACGTCTCCCTGTCATTGCTATATATCCATTTGATTCTTAAAGGAAAATGGCGTGCCCGGAGAGATTCGAACTCCCGACCGCCTGGT
>CAZQHJ010000210.1:0-2952 GCA_964593225.1 uncultured Thiotrichales bacterium | reverse complement strand
GCGGCTTGCCCTCTATTCCGAACTGATGAGTTGCACTTACAAGTTGAATCCAGGTTTTCCCGGTGCCTAACGAGATTGGGCCTCGACTCGTGGATCCGGATCGCCATCATTATCATCCTCTTCCATAAGAATCCGGGCCCCATCGCCCTCCATGTCGTCGAACTGACCGTTCTTGGCGGCCCAGATGAAGACGCTAACCATGATCAGACCGAGCAGCACCATGCCCGGAATCAACCCGTAGATGACTTCCATTGAACAACCTCCGAATACGCGCGGCATTGGCGATGACGAGCAATGAACTTATCGGCATGGAAATGGCCGCCAATAGTGGGGTGATGATGGCGGCCATGGCCAGGGGCACCATGATCACATTATAGAGAATCGAAATGCCGATATTTTGGTAAATCGTGCGCAAGGTTCGGCGCGCTAGGGCCTTGGCCGCCAGTACGTCGCTGAGCTTATTGTGCATAAGCACGATGTCGGCGCTTTGGGCGGAGATATCTGTCCCCGAGCCAAGGGCGATGCCCACGTCGGCGAGCGCCAATGCCGGGGCGTCGTTCACCCCGTCGCCCACCATGGCGACCCGCTTTCCCGCCGCCTGAATCCGCGAGATTACCCGGTTTTTGTCTTCCGGCTGCACCTCGGAAATCACCGCCAGTGCTGCGCACGGCAATGTCCTTCGATTATCTTCCGATGAGAAATCAACCGGTGGTTGGCGGTTGTTGGGGGGCGCACTGATACCAGGCTGTACTAGCCGCTCGGCCACGGCCTTGGCCACCGTTCTCCGATCACCGCTCAGGAGCGTTATTTCGATCCCCTGGCGGCGCAGTGCATGGATGAGCCCCCGGGCATCCTCCCGAAGCCGGTCTTCGATGCCGATCAGGGCCGTATCTTTCCCGCCGATGGCGCAATGCAGGCAGGTGATGCCTTGTTTTTCCAACCGGATGGCATGGGCCTGTAATACCGGGGAGAGCGCGATGCGGTTATCTTTCAGCCAATCGGCCGTACCGATGGACACAGGTTCCCCATCCACGTCGGCCCGAACGCCGGCCCCTGGCCGGTAGGCGAAATTCGTCACGGAGGCGTGTTTGGTTCCGGGTTTGTCGGAGTCGGCACCGGGCCCATTGGGGTTTGCATCGGGAGGGGACATTTCTTCGGCGCAGGCCACGATGGCCGCGGCAAGGGGGTGTTCGGAGTAGCGTTCCACTGCGGCGATCCGGGCCAGGAGTGGTTGCAGTGTCCGGGGACAGGGCGCTGGGCCGTCCCGGCCCGGTTCGTCGCGCACCCAGGATAACGCCTCGGTGTGCAGGGCGGTCAGGGTCATTTGGCCGTGGGTGAGCGTCCCGGTCTTGTCGAAGACGAAATAGTCGACGGCGGAGAGGGTTTCCAACACGGCGCCATTTCTGATCAGGATGCCGTGGCGGGCGCCGAGCCCGGCGGCGACGGCAATGGCCATGGGAGTGGCGAGACCGAAGGCGCAGGGACACGTGATGATGAGCACCGCCGTCGCGGCCATGAGGGCGACCTCGAAACCGGCGCCGATCCACCAGGAGAAGGTGACAAGGGCCAGGAATAGGGTCGTCGCCACGAACCAGGGCACGATCCGATCTGCGAGCCGCTGAATGGACGCCTTGCCGGCCCCCGCCGACTCCACCAGCCGGATGATCCCACCGAGGGCCGTGTCGCCCAAGAGATGGGTAATCCGAACCTCCAGGGCGCCGTGGATGTTCAGGGTGCCGGCCGATACCCCGTCCCCCTCCCCTTTTGCCACCGGTTCGGCCTCCCCCGTCAGCATGGATTCATCCACCGTGCTGGTCCCGCTGACGACAGCGCCGTCCACGGGGATTCGCTCGCCCGGTTTGACCAACACCACCTCACCGGAGGCCAAGGAACGGATGGAGACGAAACACCACTCGCCGTCCCGCATGACCGTCGCCGCCCGGGGTTGCAGGTCCAGCAGGCGCTGGGTAGCGCCGATGGCCTTGCGTTTGGAAATGGCTTCCAGGTAGCGCCCGATGAGGATGACGAACAGGAAGTTCACGACGGTGTCGTAATAGACCGCCCCCGCTGCGGGTTCCGCGATGGTCACATACAGGGAATAGAGGTAGGTCACCCCGGCGCCGATGGCGATGGGCAAATCCATGCCGAGATGCCCGTAGCGCAGCCCGATGGCGGCGGTCCGGAAGAACGGGAAACCCGAGTAGAGCAGGGTCGGCGTGGCCAGGGCGAGGCCAGCCCAATGGAATAACGAGCGGAACTCGCCCTCATCCGCGCCGGCGTAGAGGGCGATGGAAATCCACAGCAGATTCATCATGGCAAAGCCGGCGAAGGCCATGCGCAAGAGCAGATTGCGGTTCTCCCGCTGGAGGCGGTTCTCCTGGGCCTCCGGGTCGAAGGGCAAGGCGGTGTAACCGATACTGCCCAAACGGCCCATGATGTCGGAAAGATGCACCTTTCCATTGCGCCACCGGACCTTGAGGCGCTTGGTGGTCAGGTTCGCGGTGGCCTGCTCCACCCCATCGGTCTGGCCGAGAGAGCGCTCGATGAGCCACACGCAGGCCGCGCAGTGGATCCCTTCCACCATGAGGTCGATCTCCCGTTCTTCCCCAAGATGCGAGACGTATTCCCGCTGCACATCGTCCAGATCGAAGACCGCGAGGTCCTTGACCGGCGTCGGTGGCGGCGCCAGTGGGATATCGTCCAACGTGCGATCGTAGAAACCTTGCAATCCGGCCGCGTGGATGGCCTCGCACACCCCTTTGCAGCCGTGACAACAGAACTGGCGCCGCTCGCCCCGGATGGCAGCGGTGACGACTTCGTCGGGTGACGGTAGGGAAAGGCTACAATGGAAGCACTCGGTTTCGGACATCGACGGGAACTATAGTCTTTTATCGCCACCTGGATTCAACTTGTAAGTGCAACTCATCAGTTCGGAATAGAGGGCAAGCCGCG
>CAZQHJ010000209.1:0-2958 GCA_964593225.1 uncultured Thiotrichales bacterium | reverse complement strand
GCACATGCGCAGGAATAGTTAACTATTTCAAGCGTGTGCAACACAGCGGATGGCCACTTAGTGTCTTTGCCTAACCCCAAAAATCGGATGGAATAAGCCACTAGCGCCCCCTTCCTTCCGAAGGGTGAAGTGTGAAGGTGAAGCGCCAAGGATAGCCTGAATCGGCGCGTTTCAACTTCACCCTTGCTTTTCGGTTTCCCACGCCCGCCGGTGGTCCTCGCGCCAGAGGCCCTTAGGGGACAATGTGACTCTGTATGTTTCAGGAATTAAACCCTTAACGTAACCTACGAACTTTGAGCTTGGGCAGGTCAAAACATTATGTCTTTACACTTCAAATGATGCTCCACCGCCTCATCGCCCTACTCGCCGGTGCCCTCGCCCTCTTTGCCCTCTATGTGGCGGGTTTCGGCTCGTTCACCCCATCGCTCTTCCGCGGAGGGGTGGTCTTCTTTTCGGTCATCCTGGTTTCCCTCAGTCTCATCGCCCTGGCCCGAGAGGCCGGTGACGGCGTCCTCCGGCAAGGGGTCATCGCCGCGCTCCTGGCGCTGGGCGGGCTGGCGGTGGCCGCATTTTCCAATGTCCAGATCAAGATGGAGACCGATATCTACGAACCCCAGGGCCTGGAGATCGGGATTGCTTGCGTCGGCGTGGCGGTGCTGCTGGAGCTGACCCGGCGCGTCTGGGGGATGTCGCTCTTTCTGGTGGTCTGGGCCTTCGTCCTCTACGCCCTGGCCGGTCAATACCTCCCCGGCGTCCTGGGGCATACGGGCTTCGGCCTCCCGGAGATCGTGGACGCCCTCTGGTACAACTACGCCGGGGTGTTCGGCGCGCCCATCGGCATCATTGCCGAGCTGGTGTGGGTGTTCATCGTCTTCGGGATTATCTTGAAGGGGACCGGGGCCAGCGACGCCCTGCTCAAGGTCTCCCTGGCGCTGACGGCCCGCACCCGGGGCGGCCCGGCCCATGGGGCCATCGTGGCGTCGAGTCTGTTCGGGGCCCTGTCGGGGGCCTCCATTGCCAATGTGGTGAGCACCGGCACCTTTACCATCCCCATGATGAAAAAGCGGGGGTTCAGCCCGGCGTTCGCCGGCGGCATCGAGGCGACGGCCTCCAGCGGCGGGCAGATCGTGCCGCCCATCATGGGGGCGGCGGCCTTTCTGTTGGCGGAGATCACGGGGATTCCGTATCTGACGGTGGCCATGGCGGCCATCATCCCGGCCGCGCTCTATTATCTCAGCCTCTTCCTGGCGGTGCAGGTGGAGGCGCGCCGGCTCGGCATCGCGCCGGCCGGGCCGGGGGAGACCCCTAGGCTGACCCGGAACGACGCCCTGGCGGCCCTGGGCTTCGTGGTTCCCATTGCGGTCATCATCGGCGCGTTGATCCGGGGATTCTCCCCGGCCTTTGCGGGGTTCGCCGGGACCTTGACGGCGGTGGCGGTGGGGTTCGTGAATCCGGAATTCCGGCGCGCGCCCCAGCGGCTATTGGCGAGCCTAGGGGAGGCGGGCTTGAGCGCAGCCAAGTTGATGGTGGCGGTGGCGGCCATCGGGGTCATCATCGGCGTGGTGAACATGACCGGCGTCGGCCTGCGCTTTGCCGGTCTCATCGAGCGGATCGGCGAGGGCTCGCTGTTTCTGTCCTTGGTCCTCACCATGCTGGGGGCCATCGTGCTGGGGATGGGGATGCCGACCCTGCCGGCCTATCTCATCATCGTGGCCATCATGGGCCCGGCCTTCGGCCAGCTCGGCCTGGAACCCCTGGTCATTCATCTCTTCGTCCTCTACTACGCCGTGGCCTCCAGCATGACGCCGCCGGTGGCCCTGACCTCTTACGCGGCGGCGGCCATCGCGGGGGCTCATCCCACTGCGACTTCCCTCATGGCCATCCGGCTGGGGGCGGCGAAATATCTGCTGCCCTTCGTCTTCGTGGCCTATCCCAGCCTGCTGCTCATGGCGGGGTTCTCCTGGGGGGAATTCCTGTGGGCGCTGCCGCGGACGGTGCTGATGATCTGGCTGGCGGGCACGGCGTTCGCGGGATACGACAGGTCGAACCTCGGGCCCGTGGAACGGTTGCTGAGACTCGCCGCCGCACTCCTGGCCGTGACGCCCTTTGTCGGGTTTCAGGTGGGGGGGATCGTCTTGGCCGGGGGGGTCGTGGCCCGCCATTGGGGACGGGAATCAGGGAGAACCGATGAAGAAATGAGGCGCTAGTGCCTCGTAGGATGCCGGTGAGCGCGTAGCGCGAACCGCATCGTATACTTTTAACGGCTGTATTTTGAATTTCCGGCGCAACAGGCGCTGATGGTGTTCAAGTCCGTAACATCTTCAAAGGTAAGCGTAATTTCTAATGCTATCTAGCGTTTTGGCTATTTTCGGAATTAAATAAATGGCCCGTGCGAAGTATAACTGCCTGTTTCTCTTCTGTGATGCTATTCGGCCTCGCTGGGAGCGCCGCTCTCCAGGGCGGCATTTAACGGCGTGAATTCAAAGAGCCGCCCTGGAGAGCGGCGCTCCCAGCGGGCCGCAACAGCGTTGTTTTCTTTCTTCATCCGCGATGCCTCTGCGCCTCCCGGGCCGATAAGAACCGCTTTTGAACCGGTGTTGGGGTTCGCGTCCGCTGCCTGCGGCAACGGATACTCACCTCAACCTACCGCTTTTCCTCCAGGAACGCCGCCCACGCCGCAGGTTCCCTCCCCACCGCCCCGTTCCATCTTATTTTTCCAGTTGTCATTTCGAGCGAAGCGAGAAATCTTGCGACCCTGTGTCTGTTTTATCGCCTAAGATCCCTCGCTTCGCTCGGGATGACAGGAACGGTTTAGCCGCAAACTTAGATCAAACGAGGCACTAGCCATGGGCAAGCCCAATCGCGGGCATGGCCCGGCCTACCCGACAGCCTGTCCATTGTAGGCCCAGGGCAACCGAATGAAAGTATTTTTATATTGACAAATCTGGCAAATGGAGG
>CAZQHJ010000208.1:0-3002 GCA_964593225.1 uncultured Thiotrichales bacterium | reverse complement strand
GCTTGCCCTCTATTCCGAACTGATGAGTTGCACTTACAAGTTGAATCCAGGGGATCTTGTGCATGCGATGGAGTTAAGTATATAAGTCCCTATATTTACGTCATCTCTCCACCTGTTGCCCCAGCGGCGAGTGAAGAAATCACCGGGAGGCTTATCCCCTTCCCCGTAACCTGCGAACAAAACGTCGCGATTCTCTCCTCCAACTTGCGACGAATGGCGTTCGCCTCTTTTCCGCCGGTTTCGCCAATCTCCTCATCCCCGCCGAACGCCATCATGATCACCCGCGTCGCCGAGAGACGATTTTTATCTTCCGATAGGATCTTGAGCGCGCAAACTCCTTCCGCGCCATTTTGTTCACGGGGCCAATCATCATTCAAGGACATTTCCGAGGCGGTGCGCCCATAGACCTCCGGGACGATTTGCCGGATGGTGCCGGTGAATTTCCCGGTCTCCAGCTGTTGGATAAACGCCTCTTGGGAAATACCCACCGAACCGATGAAGTCCAGGGCCGAGGGACCGGCAATGGAAATGGCCGTTTCCAGGCGTTCTATGACGAATGCGCGATCCAGGTAGGAGAGCAGCGCGCCGGCTCGGGGGCCGCTCTCCTTGCCGAGGAACAGGCGGTAGATGGCTTCGAACGCCTGTTTGGCGGGGAGCGGCGTCAGGCGGGCGGCATCGAAAATGTCGGTTTGTAGGAGGTCTTCGCGCCATTCCGCCGATGACAGGCGATCCCGGAGACTGGCAATGAAGTGCTGCTGGGCCGAGGCGTTTCGACCGGCGATGGCCGGCAGGGTCTCCCGGATCTCGAATTTGTCTTCTTCCGGGGCGATATTGGCGAGCCAATAGCGGGCGGCGGCGATGCGGGCCGCCAGGTAATGGTTTTCCACTTCCGTGAGTGTGCGGCCCATCCTCGACCGGACGGTGTCGTGGAGATCGACGTGGGGGATTTGAAGAAGCGAGGTGATCAGCTGGAAGGAAACCGGGGTGTAGGCGGGGATGGAGGCGTCCCGTTTCGCCCCCCGCAGCAGCGCGGACTGGTCCTCGGTGATATCTCCCTCGGCAAGCCGTTCCAACAGGCGGTCATGCTCATTGAAGGTTTTGAGCATGTAGGCACCATCCGTGGAGAAGTTGACCGCCTTTTTGGGGTCGGTCTTGACCATGAGAAAGCGTAGGATCTCGGGGGGCAGAAAGTCCGCCATGTCCCGGGCGGAAGAACCTACCCCCTTGGAGGAACTCATCTTGGTGCCTTCGACCAGGAAAAATTCATAGGGGATGTTGACAGGCGGCTCTCCGCCGAAGAGCTCCCGCATGATCCGGCTGGCCACATCCCGGGAGCCGCCTTTGGTGCAATGGTCCTTGCCCGCGCCCTCGATGGTGATGCCGAATTCATGCCATTTGGCGGCCCATTCCAGTTTCCAGGGTAATTTGCCATGGCCGTCGAAGGGAGAGACCTCCCCTTGGTGGCCACATCCCACTGCCCATGTGACCAGGTCGGGCTTGCAGTGATAGCGCACTTTTTCGCCGTCGAAACCGGAGACCTCCGTGGTGCCGATCTTGCCGCAGTTCTCACAGATGACCTGGAAGGGGTGCCAGTGGTCAGGACGCTTTGCGCCGCTGATGTCTTCATAGATGGCCCGGATTCTGTGGGCATTGCGCAGGATGGTATCGATAACCTCGTTGAAAAGCCCACCGCGATAGACGTCCCGCATGCGGTAGATTCGGGCGTCGACGGCGAGTTCGCGGAAGACCGCCAGGAATTCCGAGATGTAGTGATCGGCCATGTCGGTGGCCACCAAACCGGCCGGAGTCGGGACGTTGCAGAGCGGTTTGCCCATGTGCTCGCGTACATCCTCCGGGGCATCGGCGGGCAACCCGTCCATGGGGTCGTAGTCATCGACCCCATAGATATAGATGCCGGGGAGATTTCGGTGTTTGACTTCCCGATAGACGGCATCGTGGATCAGGACGCCCCGAAGCGATCCCACGTGCACGCGGCCGGAGGGGGTTTTGGAATCGTTGATGACTTGGTATTGGTCTTTTTCGAGGCTATCGATGAGTTTGGTGGTCCACATCATTTTGCTCCATGAACCATCTTGCTCCGTAGTGATGATTCATGAAGCAAAATGATAGGGCCCCGTTTGGCGGGGCGAGTGATTCGAAAGAGGACATCAATCCGAACGCTGCGCGTTCGGATAGGTCTTTTATAGTCTTTTAAAAACTTCAGTCCGCCGAAGGCGGATGGAGGTTTCAAACCCCTATCCGCCTTCGGCGGACTGAAGTTTTTTGGGACAATGAAAAATACCGATATAGCATGATGTTACGTATCATACCTCGTAATAGAAGCCGGATGAGGAAAAGGTTGAGATATGAACTCAGACTTAGTTTTCTGTTTACAGATAGTTAAAGACCCACGAACAGATAAAAACAAATTGTATCCGCTGCCGGAAATTCTTCTGTTATGCATATCCGCGGTTGTCAGCGGCGCCGATGGTTGGAAAAGCATAGCGGAATTTGGCCGCGCAAAACTCGATTGGCTACGTGAGTTTCTTGAATTTCAAAATGCAATTCCCTCGGAGGATTGTATTGCGTGGGTAATGGCAAGACTTTCTCCGCCGGAATTTCAGGAGTGTTTTGTAACCTGGACGAATGAAATTACAGCGATTCCAAAAATTACTGGAAATGTTGGACATTGAAGGGGCCATCGTTAGCACTGACGCCATGGGTTGCCAAAAAAAATCGCACAGCAGATCGCCTCACAGGGAGCGGACTATATTTTTGCCGTAAAGGGCAATCAACCCGAGCCGCACGAGGCTATAAAAGACTACTTTGAAACAGCCAAGGTTGCAGATTTTTGTTCTGTTCCAGTAAGTTACGATGAGCAAATCAGCGCCGGCCACGGTCGTGTGGAAACACGACGCTGCTGGCTTGTCAATGATGTGTCTACCTTGCCAGGGCAACCGAATGAAACTGTTTTCCAATTGCCATTGACGTATTTTGTTGCC
>CAZQHJ010000207.1:0-3052 GCA_964593225.1 uncultured Thiotrichales bacterium | reverse complement strand
CGGGCCGCTTTAGCGGCCACAACCTACCGGATTCATCTGGTAGTGGTTGAGTTATCCGAACCTCAAAATTTTGGATTTTTTAAACACCCTCATTAATGCTCAAAACGGCTATTCGTCGTTAATCCCATGATGGCGAAGCAGGGCATCGATGGTAGGTTCCCGGCCCCGAAATGCCACGAACAGATCCATGGCGTCCCGCGCGCCCCCCTGTTCCAAAACGGTCCGTTGAAACAGGGCGCCCGTATCCCCATCGAAGATCCCATTTTCCTCGAACAGAGAAAATGCGTCGCTTGCCAGCACCTCGGCCCATTTGTAGCTGTAGTAACCCGCGGCATAACTACCGGCAAAGATATGCGAGAAGGAATGGGCGAAGCGGTGGAAGGGCGGTGGGTTCAGGACGGCCACTTCTTCGCGCACTTCGTCCAGAAACTGCCCGATTCGCGCCCCCCGAGCACGGTCATATTCCCCGTGGATGCGAAGGTCGAATAATGAATACTCCAGTTGCCGGACCATGGCCATGCCGGACTGAAAGTTCCTGGCGGCGCCCAATTTTTCGAGAAGCGCATCGGGTAACGGTTCACCCGTCCCGACGTGGCCCGAAAACTGTTGCAGCGCCGCCTGTTCCCAACACCATAGCTCCAATAACTGGCTCGGCAGCTCCACCGCATCCCAAGCCACCCCATTGACCCCGGCGATACTGGGGTAGTCCACCTTCGTCAGCAAGTGGTGCAGGCCATGACCGAACTCGTGGAACAGGGTAAGGACCTCTTCATGGGTCAACAGGGACGGCTTCCCCTCGAGCGGCGGGCTGAAATTGCAGACCAGGTGCGCCACCGGCGGTTGAATATCATCGCCACGGGCGCCGCCCGGGACATGACCCAGGGCCTTGCGAGTTAGGCATTCTCCCATCCACGCGCCCCCGCGTTTATGGGGTCTGGCGTACAGATCGAGGAAAAAACTCCCCTGTAACGCGCCATCGCCATCCCGAATCTCATAAAAATCGACATCCGGGTGCCAGCGTTCTTCGTTTTCCGCCGGCCGGATATGGAGACCAAATAGCCGATTCACAATGTAGAAAAGCCCGGATAGAACCTTTGGCAAGGGGAAATAGGGACGGAGCTCCTCCTGGGAAAAAGCGAATGCGTGTTGGCGGAGCCTTTCCGAATAGTAAGGGATATCCCAGGCCTCCAGCATCCCGATACCGTCCACGTCACCGGCAAAGGCGCGCACCTCGCGCAGCTCCCGTTCGGCCATGGGCTTCGCGCGGCGGGCAAGGTCTCGGAGAAAGGTAAATACCGTCGCCCCATTGGGGACCATCTTTTTGACCAGGGAATAGTCCAGGTAATTATCGAAACCCAGAAGGTGGGCCTTCTCATCCCGAAGGGCCAGGATCTCTTCCATCACCGCTGTGTTATCCCATTGCCCGGCGTGGGGACCTCGATCCGACGCGCGGGTGGTGTAGGCCTCATAGATCTCCCGGCGCAGCGCCCGGTCATCGGCAAAAGTCATGACCGATAAATAGGCGGGAAATTCCAGTGTCAGCAACCAGCCATCGCGTCCCTCGCGTTCAGCGGTTTTACGGGCCAGGGCAAGGGCCGTGTCGGGGAGACCGGAGAGCGCTTCGTGTTGGGTGATGTGTTTCTCCCAAGCGCCGGTGGCATCCAGGACATTCTCGGCAAACCGGCTCTCCAGTTTGGAGAGCCGGGTGGAGAGCGCCTTGAAACGGGCCTTATCCTTAGCCGCCAGGGCAACCCCGGACAGACGAAAGTCCAGCAGGGTATTTCCCAGTATTTTGCGTTTCTCGGGGGCGAGATTTGCCATCTCCTCGCCTTCGGCAATGCGACGACAGGCATGAAACAGTTGCCCGTTCTGGCCAAGCTCCGTGCTATAGTCGCTCAACATGGGAAGACAGGTATTATAGGCATCCCGTAATTCCGGATTATCGGCCACCGCGTGCAAATGCTCCACCGGTAACCAGACCCGGTTCAGCCCATCGTCCAGCGCCTCCAAAGGCGGGATCAGATCGTCCCAGCGAGGTCCTGGCGTGGCGCGAGTCTCCAAGACGGCTACGGTGGCCCGCGCTTCGGCTAGCGACTGTTCCACGGCCGGCACGACGTGTTCCGGGCGAATTCGCGAGAATGCCGGGAGCCCCTCATGGTTCAACAAGGGGTTGTGTTTTTGAGTATTCATGAGTCGAGAGTATACCCGTGATGACGACAGGCACCAAAAAACGCATCGTCGGCGGTACTGTCATCGGTATCGTCGCATTGTTGCTGTTTATAAATTCCCAGCTGGAGAACTCATCGCTACAACAACAGGAAACAGGTTTGGCAACGACCCGCCCCTGGCAGATCGAGGTTCGTCCGGATGGTTTATCCCGTGTTTTTGGCATTACCTTGGGGGAGACGACGCTCGGTACCGTACAAACACACTTTCGGGATGGCGGCGAGATGAGAATGTTCGTTTCTCCCTTCAACCGGGTCAGCGTCGAGGTATTCTTCAAAAGCGTTGATCTCGACGGGATACGCGGGAAGATCGTGTTGCTTCTCGACCCTGGCGAGGAGACCCTGGGCGCCATGTTGGAGCGGGGCACGCGAACCAAACCCATGCCCGACGGTGGAAGGAAAATCAGTCTACACCCCGAGGACCGGGCGCAACTGCGGTATACGCCGGTGGGCGCCATCACTTACCTGCCCACCACCGACCTGGATGCCTCTGTTATTCAGCAAAGGTTTGGGGAACCCGAACGGCGAATACCGGACCGGGAGGCCGAAGGTGTCGTGCATTGGCTTTACCCGTACCTTGGCCTCGATATCGCTCTCAACGAGGGGGGGAAAGAGATATTCCAGTATGTCCCGCCACGGGAATTCGAGCGTTTGCTGGAGGGGTTCGGGAAGCCGTTCGACTAGGCTCTGTTGACATTTGATTTCAGGATTTGTTCAACCCATTGATATACGCTGGATTCAACTCGTAAGTGCAACTGATCTGTTGTTCGGAATAGAAGGCAAGCTGCGTTAGCATGGAAGCCTTTCGTTCCGGCTGGAATGAGAGG
>CAZQHJ010000206.1:0-3068 GCA_964593225.1 uncultured Thiotrichales bacterium | reverse complement strand
AGGAAATAGTATTAAGCTGATTACAAATCATCAACCCGGAATCCAATAAGAGCGTTGTCGATTTATCGATCCTCCTTGCCAAGGCCAACTATATGCCTCATTCCACTCGATTTTGCAGGTTCAGAGCCCGCCAAAACGCGCCAAAGCGGCGTTATGGCCCTTGCCAATAGTCCACTATTGCCCGCGGGCCATGTCTTGCCTGACACGCCTGACGGACTCTGAACCTGCAAAATCGAGTGGAATGAGGCACTAGTGGTCTGTCCATGAGATAAATTAGGATGTCGGATTAAGCCAGCTTTTCTACTTCGGCATGTAAACAAACTCCAGTATCCTAAATTATCAGATTGACGAACCACTAGGTTTCGGCCATCCATCCGGTGCTTCGATCACGAAGAAGAGGGCAGGGAGCCAATCTACGTGCAGGCTCTGGGCCTAAGGGGCTAACGGCTTCCCTGAGACTTTCAGTAGTCTATCCCTCCATGACATTTTAAGTGACTATCTTCCCCACAGAAATTACGAAATACCACTGAGATTTATCATACAAGGGGCGCACACCCTGGGGTTGGCCCAGGACGCAACCTTTTGCGGGATAAGGCCAAACCGAATACACTTGAGGGATCGGCCTCTACGCCATAAATAACTCGCTCAACAACCGGCAATCATCCATTGATGATGATAGAAGCAATCATCGAAGGAATTTGCGGTGCGCAGCACTGGGATTTTACGAGGCAAAATCCCAGGCGGACCACAATCGTGACCGCGACATTAAGGTATCGTAATGGATTTCAACGTAGAAAGTATCGATTTCAAACGGCAACCGAACGGCTGTCTCGTCCTTGGCGTCACCGAGTCCCGCCAATTGACGGGCACGGCCCAGGCGGTGGATGAGATAACGAATGGCGCCATCGGCCGGGTTCTGGAAAGTGGCGATTTCGAGAGGGAGTCGGAACAAACCCTACTGCTCCACGGGCTCCCCAATCTCCCCACCGAACGCGTGCTATTGGTAGGATTCGGCAAGGAACGGGAACGCAATGGCGTACGCTATCGAAGCGCCATTTTGAAGGCATTCGAAACGTTGGGTCGCACGGGGGCCGTGGACTGTGCTGTGTTTCCGGCCGAGATCGAAACCACGGACAGGGACCCCCTCTGGCGGGTTCGGCAAATCGTGGAGACCGCGCGGTATGCGACTTACCGGTCCGACAGCTTACAGACCAAGAAACGACCCCCCAAGCTGAACAAAGTCCTGATCGATAGCCCGGCGGATGTGGGGGCGTCGGCGGTGGAGGCGGCGGTGCGGGAAGGAGTCGCCATCGCCAATGGCGTTCAACTTGCCAGAGAACTGGGCGACCTGCCGGGGAACATCTGCACCCCGACCTATCTCGCGGATCGGGCCAGGGCATTGGCCGAGAACCGGCGCCAGGTGGTGGCGCGGGTCATGGAAGAGAAGGAGATGAAGAAGCGTGGCATGGGGGCGCTGCTGGCGGTGGCCAGGGGGAGCCGCGAGCCGGCGAAACTCATCACCCTCGAATACAAAGGGGGCCCGGAGAAGGCCAAACCCATCGTACTGGTGGGTAAGGGGATTACCTTCGATTCCGGGGGGATCTCCCTCAAGCCGGGGACGGCCATGGATGAGATGAAGTTCGATATGTGTGGGGCGGCGAGCGTGTTGGGGGCCCTGCGCGCGGCCATAGAACTCTCCCTGCCCATCAACGTGGTGGGGATCATCCCCACCACCGAAAACTTGCCCGGCGGCAACGCCATCAAACCGGGGGATATCATCACCACCCTGTCCGGGCAGACCGTGGAGATCCTGAATACCGATGCCGAAGGGCGCTTGATCCTCTGCGATGCATTGACCCACGCGGCGCAATTCGACCCGGATGTGGTCATCGACATCGCAACGCTGACCGGGGCCTGCCGAATTGCCCTGGGCGCCCACGCCGCCGGGCTGCTCAGCAACAATGAGCCTCTGGTCGCTGGGCTCCTCAAGGCGGGCAGCGAGAGTATCGATCGTCTCTGGCCCCTGCCCCTGTGGGAAGAATACCAGGATCAGCTCAAGAGCAATTTCGCCGACATGGCGAATGTCGGGGGACGCCTTGCCGGCGCGATTACCGCAGCCTGTTTCCTGTCGCGCTTTACCGGGGACTACCATTGGGCGCATCTGGATATCGCGGGGGTTTCCGCGCTTTCCGGCAAGAAAAAGGGCGCCACCGGCCGACCGACGGCGCTGCTTGCCCAGTATTTGATCCATCGCGCGCAGCCTGAATAATTTTGCCTTCCAAGGTTCAATGACATCACCTCGCGTCGATTTTTACGTATTGGACACCACCGGCCTTTCCGACGTGCCCCACATGGCGTGTCGGATCACGGAAAAGGCCTGGAAAAGCGGTCACCGGGTCTTCGTCCACACCGGCGCCCGATTCACGGCCTCCCAAATGGACGACCTGCTGTGGACGTTCCGGGCGGAGGGTTTCGTACCCCACGCCGTGTACGGCACTTTCGCCAACGAAGACGCCTTCGGTGACAAATATCCGGTATCGATCGGTGATGGCACGGACCCCGAGGGGGCGCTGGATGTGGTTGTCAACCTGGGGGATGCCGTTCCCCCGTTCCTGGCGCGTTGCGACCGAATCGTCGAGATCGTCGGGGCCGGCACCGAAGATCGGGAATCGAGTCGGCAGCGCTATCGCCTGTACCGCGAGAAGGGTTGTAGTCTGAACACGCATCGTTTGTAACGATATCTTGCAGAAACCATGAACCAAGGAACCACCCAATCCTACCGATCTCCCACAGGTTTCCACCGAAGTGGCGGAGAAGGGCCTGCACCAGGCGTTGAGCGCCCTGGAAGTGCTCCTGAACAGTGCCGGTGCGGAAAATATTCGGCAAACCGGAAACAAGGCGTCAGGGGCGGGGTTCAGCTATCACTCGTCCGTCGAGGATGGAGAAGGGGAACATGAAGAGGCCGGACGCATCTTATTACCGAACAGCGACAGCGAGGAATTCCAGTCATACACACTGTAGTAGTTCAGACTAAATCCGACAGCC
Organism: uncultured Thiotrichales bacterium; assembly: GCA_964593225.1. Classification (GTDB taxonomy): domain Bacteria; phylum Pseudomonadota; class Gammaproteobacteria; order HK1; family HK1; genus JABDQX01. The sequence goes on along the minus strand of CAZQHJ010000206.1, from coordinate 23 downwards.
GACTTGAATAAAGAAGAGGGTTA
>CAZQHJ010000205.1:0-3104 GCA_964593225.1 uncultured Thiotrichales bacterium | reverse complement strand
CGGCAACAAAATACGTCAATGGCAATTGGAAAACAGTTTCATTCGGTTGCCCTGGCGCAATTCGGGCGCCGCCGCAGTAGATTGCGAATTTCCAAACAGCTTCTTACGATATGGAGTGTGCCGGGTAAATAATTTCAAAGTTAAGGAGCAATAGACGTGTCTTCCAATCAATCAATGCTACCGATTCAGGCTGAAGATGCCTTTCACTTCGATGAGGCTCGCCCGGATTTCAACGCTCTCTCAAGGCAGAATGGGTTTGTTTGTTGGTATGGAAGAGATTTGATGCGTCTGCTTGGCTATCAGGACTGGCGCTCATTCCGGCAAGTGATTCAGAAAGCCATGGCTGCCTGCATGGCACTTGACAATATCGATATTGCCGAAAATTTCCTTAAGGAAAGAAGGAGAATCCACGGCAAGGAGATGGACGATTTCAAGCTGTCCCGTTTTGCGTGTTATCTGGTTGCCATGAATGGGGATTCCAAAAAAACGGAAGTTGCCCGCGCCCAGGCCTACTTCGCAACGATTGCGGAAGCCTTTAGAAAATACGTCGAGGAGGCCGAAGAAATCGAGCGCATCCTCGTTAGGGAGGAAATTACCGATCACGAGAAGACGTTGGCCGGCACCGCGAAACAGGCAGGCGTGGAGCAATATGCCTTCTTCCAGAATGCCGGCTATCTGGGCATGTATAACATGGGGATAAAAGCCTTGAGAAATCTGAAAGGCGTTCCCGCCAACAGGAGTCCTTTGGACTTTATGGGAAAAGTGGAGCTCGCGGCCAATCTGTTCCGGGTGACGCAAACGGAGGAGAAAATCCGTAACGAAGGCATCGAGGGACAAAAGAGAGCTGAAAAAGCCGCCCAGGATGTGGGTAAAGAAGTCAGGGATACCATGAAGAGAATAAGCGGAACGGTACCGGAAGAGTTACCGCCAGCGGAGGATATCAGGAAAGTGAAAGGAGACATCAAGCATTCCGAGAAAGAGTTTGCCAGGATGGATAAACCGTCAAGGTAGCGGAAGGGATTCCACGTCCGCGCCAAGTTCACTGGAATTTTTGTAAAGTAAAAAGAAGCATATCGTGAGTTTACCTGCCCCACTCCGACCACCCCCCAAACACCTGGTCGCCATCCACGGCTGGGGCTTCAACAGCGCGGTGTGGGAGGATACGGGTCGGCAATTGGCGGACGAATACCGCTTGAGGGCCGTGGACCTGCCGGGCTTCGGGAAGCGTCCCATGCCGGCGGGGGAATATACCCTGCCGACGTTGGCGGACTCCGTAGTCGAGGCCGCACCGGAACCTTCCGTGATGATGGGCTGGTCACTGGGCGGGCTGGTGGCCCTGGAGGTGGCCCGCCGCTATCCGGAACGCACCCGGGCGCTGGTGATGGTGGCATCCAGCCCCCGTTTCACAAAAGCCGGGGACTGGCCCCATGGCGTGACGCCCGGGGTCCTCAATGCCTTTTCGCAAACGGTGACCAGTCATCGCCAGCACGCGCTGGTCCGTTTCTTGATCATACAGGCCGGACGCACGGATCTCGGGCGCATCACCGTCAACAAACTAAAACCCCTATTATTTCGCGATGGCGTCCCGGACCAGGCGGCGCTGGAGCGGGGCCTTATATTGCTGCGGGAGACCGATTATCGCGATGTTCTGCCGACGATCCGGTGCCCGGTGCTTTTTATTTTAGGGTCGCGGGACAATCTGCTTTCCAGCGCCGTTGCCGAAGACCTGGAGAGCCTCTGTCGCGATTGCCGGGTAGCGGTCATAAAAGGCAGCGCCCATGCGCCGTTTATTTCCCATCCCGCGGCATTCCTCCAAGTGTTGAAACCGTTTCTCGAGCAGGTATAAAAATCATTACCATGAGGCGCCTATCCACTATGGATTCCCCCCTTAGCACGAACCCCGAGTTCGATCGATTGGTTTTACACCATGAACCCTCTTGCAACCGGCCCATCCTTTGCCAGGAGCCCCCGTTCGATCCCGTTGCCGCGCGCGGCATCCGCGTGGACAAACGCAAGGTGCGGGAGAATTTCGACCGCGCCGCCCGTCGTTATGATGAAATCGCCGAGCTGCAACGAAACATCGGCGATCGTCTCCTCACCCATTTGGACCCCATCGCGCTGGAACCCGATACCGTGCTGGATATGGGCGCGGGCACCGGGTATTGCCTCGCCCCCCTGGAAAAACGCTATCCCGAGGCGCGGGTTATCGCCCTGGATCTCGCGAACGTGATGCTGCAAGAGGCGCGGCATAGGAAGCGGGTTTCCGAGAAGGGCCTTTTTGTCTGCGGCGACGCCGAGCAGTTGCCATTGCGGGATGCGTGTATCGATTTGCTGTTTTCCAACGTAACCGTGCAATGGTGTAACGATCTGGCGGGGACCTGTCATGAATTCGCGCGGGTCTTGCGCCCGGGCGGACTGGCCGTATTTTCCACCTTCGGTCCGGACACCCTGTGGGAGTTGCGCGATAGCTGGGGCGGGATCGATGACAACGGCCATGTGAGCACCTTTGTCGATATGCACGATATCGGCGATATGCTGGTGCGGACCGGGTTCACCGGCGTGGTCATGGACCGGGAGACGGTGGTCTGCGCCTATGATGAGGTGCGCGCCCTGATGCGGGAGCTGAAGACGCTGGGCGCCCACAACGCCACCGCAACGAGACCCCGGGGACTCACGGGCCGAAAGCATTTTCAGGCCATGCTGGACGCCTATGAACGCCATCGCAATGACGGCTATATCCCGGCGACCTACGAGGTTATCTATGCGTGCGGGTGGCGGTGATTTTACTTCGGGACATCAATCCGAACGCTGCGCGTTCGGATAGGTCTTTTATTTGTCGGTAGTGGCTCGGTTTGAAATTTCTATGTTTCCATGCCCCGAATGGGGCTATGTACATTAGCCCCATTCGGGGCATGGAAACATAGAAATTTCAAACCGAGCCACTACCGGTGGAAGACTTGTTTTTCACGCCTTCCTCTCTTAGAGGCTGTTTGGAAATTCCATGTTTTTGGTTAATATTAGGGGCTGTTGATGTTTCACATAGGTAGCCAAAAAAGCTACATGCTAATGCCAACATAGCTTTATAATTACGCTTAAGTTTGTCA
>CAZQHJ010000204.1:0-3145 GCA_964593225.1 uncultured Thiotrichales bacterium | reverse complement strand
CTTCTCTAAAACCAAAACTTCATTGACCGTTGCACTTCGAAGTTGAATCCGCGCTACTTTTCCATATACGCACGGGGATGAAACGGCATCTCGCGCGCCATGCGTTCGTAAAATGCACGGGCCGTTTCGGAATCCGCCGCTGGCGTGACGATCTTTAATACAATGTACTGGTCACCGGCATGCGCCTTTCCCAATCCGCGGTTCTTGAGGCGAAGTTTCCTGCCCGACTGAGAGCCGAGGGGAATCTTGACGTCGACTCGCCCCCCTAGGGTAGGAACGCCGATGGTGGCGCCCAAGGCCGCTTCCCAGGGGGTGATGGGGAGTTCCAGGTGGATATCTTTGCCCTCGGGCCGAAACAGGGCATGGGGCAGAAACTCGACTTCCAGGTAAAGATCTCCCCTGGGGCCGCGCACGGTCCCCGCCTTTCCTTGTCCTGCGAGCCGAATTCGCTGGCCCCGGGTAACACCTGGGGGAATTTTTACCTTCAGGTTTGTGCCCGATGAGGGTGTTTTTGCGTGGCTACTGGCCGCTTGTCCCTGAAGTTGCAGGGCCCGCTCGACGCCTCGGTAGGCCTCTTCCAGGGTAATGTGTATTTTTGCGCGCTCATCCTGTTCGCGCTGGGGGCCTGGCCTTGTTGGCCCGCCACGGGAATGGAATCCCCTCGATCCGTGTTGAAATCCGCCGCCGAATAAGGACTCGAAGAAGTCACTGAACCCGCCGCCGGTACCGAATCCGTTATGACCAAAGGGGGTGCCGCCAAAATCGAATCGGGCCTCCCATCCGGGCGGTGGCCTGAAATCCTGACCCGTCTTCCAATCGGAGCCTAATTGGTTATATGCCTTCCGCTTCTCGGGATCTTTGAGCACCTCGTAGGCCTCTTGTACCTCCTTGAAACACGCCTCCGCGTTTGGTTCCTGGCTGACATCGGGGTGGTATTTGCGTGCAAGGCGCCGATAGGCACGCTTGATCTCATCGGGCGTTGCCGTGCGCGATACGCCGAGCAGTTGGTAATAATCCTTATATTTCATGCCATAATGGGTTAAAAGCGTTATTGAAGCAGGCTAGCCGATGGTTGGTTCAAAATCCCTTTATAGACGAGTGTATAGGCAAGTGATACTCACGAGGGATAGTGCCGCCGGATAACGGGTAGTTGAGCGGCGCAACTTTCCCGGATTATAGCCTTCATGAAAATCGGTCGGTTGTTGTCGGTTGTCGAACGGCATGTTTATGGCGTGAGGTAGTAGTCATCATGGATGAGTCATACAGCGTTCCCGATAAAGCTGACGCATCTATCAAAGATATCGCGCGTCCGATGTTGTCCTAAACCAGTTGCTTGCGCTTCATCTCCTCGATACGTTCACGTAGGTGATTGGCCGCTTGCGTAGTGAGTGTACTGCGCGTGTCGTCGCAAAGCTCCCCATCCAAGGACTTGGCAAGCTTTTGTGCCGCGTTCAACATCAGATCGAAGGCTACGAGACCGTCCAACGGACCAGGCAGTTGCATGAAGAGGACCAACCCGCTGGTGGTACGGTTTTCAAGATTGTCGAGGGAAAAGGTCCCCGGTTCCAATATATCCGCAGCGCTGAAGATCGGTTGGTCGGTCTGCTGAACGTCTATGCCGAAATGATGGAAAATCCGCATTTCCCCGAAATGCATCCCGGCGCTTTCGAACTGTTCATGAATTGCAGGCCCCATAAACCGGCGACCCGCCTTTGCCATGATGGTTAGTGCGATGACAAGCTTTTCCGCACGGGCGGATTTTCCGGTGGTTCTTCCGAGACGACCTTTTCCCGCGCGACCCTTGTCCGACTGTCCCTTCCCGGCCCGGCTTTTTTCAGCAGAGGGGGCAAGAATATCGGCCCCGGCTGATGGTTCGGGATCCGTTATGTCTTTGGCCGTTACTTTTAGGACCGCTGCCTCTTCGGCAGTACCGGTCATTTCTACGGGAGCCCTCTCTATCGGAGTCGTTTGCGCGTCATCGGATACAGTAGCAGAGGGTTCATTTCGCGCATCGTTTTTATCGAGTGCATCCAGGTCACCTAATACAACCTTATCTCTTATCTCTGTCCGGTCCGATGAGTGGCGATCTAATGAGTAATCCCGGTCCGTATCTGCATGGTGTTCATCACCTGGGTTGTTTTGCTGTAACAAAGCATCATCATCGAAGATATCCGGCCGCTGCGCATTGGCGCGACGCTCGCGAAATATTTCCCAGGCATAGATCGCGGCAATCAAAAGAATGCCTGAGATAAAAAGGATTAAACGAAGATTATCCACGGTATCAAAAAATCGGCCATTTTGCTTGGCGAACTGAAAGGGGTTGAAAAGATTGCTACAGAAGCTGTGAAAAATCTCTCGACCATACTGAACGTGGCTGGGAAGGCACGAATTGCGCAACGGGTGTGTGAAATTGGGGAAATGTAGCGTGCTACATGACGCCAAGCCTGAACAAGCCTTGGACGTTTTGCAACGTCGATAGACGCGATTTGGGGGCCGCCGCAGTAGATCGAGGTTTTTTTTACAGCCTCTACAGGCTTTCCTCCAACATTGCTCGGATCCACAGGTAAGCTCAACCAGATTATTGCGATTTTGCGCCTTATCCGGGATTCTTTCGAGATGTCCTGTTTGCCCGACCCTATATTGACCAAGCTGCGGCACATGGAAATCCCGCGTCCATTTGTCGAGGATCCGAACCAAGGCATCGCAATGCTCGTCTTAAGCCTTCCTTGAAGCGGTTCCCGTCGTACGATCGTGAAGAGACAACAACGCACCGAGCCGTGCCATTTTTCCAAGGGCGGGATTTTCCGAAGCGTGAACGCGCAGGGCAGCCAAGTTTGCCCGCACCGAGGACGCGACAAGAGTTGCTCAGAGCATCCCATGGGGAATCAGAAAGAATCCACCAATCGTGGAAGCCAACCCATGTACAATACCACCCTCTTCAAAAGATTATGCCTCCAATTAACTGGGTGAAGCATCCATTCCACCAACAAAGGTAACGTTTCGTGAGCAGGAAACCAATAGATCACCGTCAACGACAACCCCATCCGGGCGATTTTTTGTAACCCGCCGGGTTAACCTCGCTGATGACGCGCTAGTGGTCTATCCACAAAATAAATTGGGATGTTAAACTTGTTTCTTAATAGAA
>CAZQHJ010000203.1:0-3161 GCA_964593225.1 uncultured Thiotrichales bacterium | reverse complement strand
CGGCTTGCCTTCTATATCCGAACTGATGAGTTGCACTTACAGGTTGAATCCAGGGGTGCTCTATCTGGCCCTGCACGAGATATGGAAAAAGTGGACCATGCCAATCCGAGATTGGAAGCAAGCTATGAGTCAGTTTTCGATACTCTTCGGGGAACGGCTCACACTATGAACCAGCGCCATTTACACAAAAAATTTTACAGCCTCCGAGCTGACGCCACGCGTCATCATTACTTCCCGACTGTGAACCAACAAGTTCTTGCCTTCTCTCTACCAATGCTTTATGAATTTCCGATACATTATGATATTCAGGCCAATTTGTTTCCGCTTTTGCAAAGGCTTCTATCGCTTTATCTATATCTTTGGCGATGATGTATTCGAAGCCTTTTTGCTCCCATAACTTTGCCTGTGTTCGTGAACCATCTATTTCGTTACGGCTGTCTATTTTTAGTCCTTTGCCAACCTTCGCCTCATCTAATTGAGAAATATCTTTGTTGAGATTCGCGCTAAGAGCCTTAAGCTTTTTTCCTATTTCTATCGAGATTCTCGAAGCATTAGGGTCATGCTTAACTGCGGCTTCCAGCTCATTTGTCATCTGATGAATATCGGCCAACTCGACCTGAACATTTTTGTTTACGTCTTTAACTTTTTGCCCAATTTTTACTCCTCCGAAGGAAACTTCACGGTCTTTAACGATCGTTGTAAGTTCATCTTTAAAGAAAAAGAGTAGGAAAATGGCAAACACAGGCCAAAAAACGACTTTGATATATTCAGGGCCAAGCTTTAGATACTCTAAACGGATATTCATGCTGCTATCTTCGTTTGATCTAATGGTCACAGACATTTCCATCCTCAACATCGTTAGGATGGCTTATCAGGTGATAACTGAAAAGCCATCCATACCTAAAGATCATTTGCTCACTGCACAATCAATACCGTCGACTCTGCTGTGGCAATAATATTTCCATTTCTGTCTTTCAAATCCGCTCGTACCAAGTGATCCGCTCCCCCAAAGTGTGCAGTGCGAATTACCCATGATCCATCAGTCTTAACTCTTGAAACTCCCTGCCGGTACCATTTGTCGGTTTTGATAGAAACATCAACCAACAGCTGTTCGTCTTCGAGTTCTTCCTTCGTTATGCTCGTTATGTGTCCTCGAATCGGCCTTCTTGCTGGCATAGATTCGCCACTATTGAGAAAGATAGATGATCCATCTTTTGGATCGAGGATAATTACGTTTACGTCGCCTCCATACGCTGCTGTAGAGATTCCGTGCAGGAACACGAGCGTAGCTACAATCATAAATACAAGGGGGAACAAGATGATTTCGCTGCCCGAAATCATCTTGTTCAAGATTCCGGTGACAAGATTCTGGTGACAAGAAACTATGCAGTTGGAAAAAAAAGTTTCCCAGACTTCGCAGCGCGAAGCAAAGCAGGATTTCAAATTACCCGCTGCCCTCTACCGGGCCGAACAAGTACGGGAACTGGACCGTATTGCCATTGAGGAGCTGGGTATTCCGGGCGCGCGGCTCATGGAACGGGCGGGCGCGGTGACCTTCGAGTCCATGCGCCGCCACTGGCCCGATGCCCGGCGCATCCGGATCCTGTGCGGGGGCGGTAACAATGGCGGCGATGGCTTTGTCATCGCCCGTTATGCCAAGTGCGCGGGCCTGGACGTCGGGGTTTTTTCCCTGGGGGACCCCGCTCATCTTGGCGGGGAGGCCCGGGGGGCCTTCGACACCATGTTGGGTGCGGGCCTTGCGCCGGCGCAATTCGAAGTGGGGGGATTGGAGGCGGCGCTGGAAGACGCGGATGTCGTGATCGATGCCCTGTTCGGCACCGGGCTCGACCGCGAGGTGACTGGCCGCTGGGCCGAGGCCATCGCGGCGATCAATGCCTCACCCGGCGCGAAGGTGGCCGTGGATATCCCCTCCGGGCTCCATGCCGACACCGGCCAGGTGCTCGGATGCGCCGTGCGGGCTGACCTTACCGTGACCTTTATCGGCCTCAAGCAGGGGCTGCTCACGGGGGAAGGGCGCGATCGGTGTGGTCGTCTCCTGTTCGATGATCTTGCCGTGCCCGAGGCGGTCTACGGGCGCTTTCCACCGAACGCCCGGCGCGTCGACTACGGTGCGATGCGCCATTTGCTTGCGCAACCCCGTGCCCGCGCGGCCCATAAGGGGGATTTCGGCCACGTATTGGTGTTTGGCGGCGAGACCGGTTTTGCCGGGGCGGCGCGCATGGCCGGCGAGGCGGCGGCCCGCGCCGGGGCCGGATTGGTGAGCATCGCCACCCGCGCCGTCCACGCGGCCATCGTCGGGTCCTCGCGTCCGGAACTGATGTGCCACGGGGTCGAGAGCGCGGCGGATCTGAAGGCGCTGTTGCCACGTGCGACGGTGCTCGCGGTGGGCCCGGGACTCGGGCAGTCCGGTTGGGGACGAACCATGCTGGAGACGGTGCTCGAGACCGACCTGCCCATGGTCATCGACGCCGATGGGCTCAATCTGCTCGCCACATTGCCGGGTTATGGACCCGATGATCGCCAAAGTGCTCTACATAATTTTGTTTTGACACCGCACCCGGGGGAGGCCGGGCGTTTGCTGGGGCAGACGACGGCACAAGTGCAGAACGACAGGTTCCGGGCCGCGCGGGCGCTGGTGGCGCGTTTTGGCGGCACCGTCGTTTTGAAGGGTTCCGGTACCCTGATCCTGGATGAACGGGGCGATCCGTGTATCGCATGGGAAGGCAATCCAGGCATGGCCAGCGGCGGCATGGGGGATGTCCTGACGGGCGTGATCGCCGGTCTCATGGCCCAGGGGATGACGATGGGCGAGGCCGCCCGGCTTGGGGTTTGTCTGCACGGCCGGGCTGCGGATCTGGCTGCGGCAGAGGACGGTGAACGGGGGATGCTGGCGGGGGATCTGATGGACTGGGTGAGGCGGTTGGTTAATCCGGGCATTTCATGATTTTGGAACCTGATCAATGGACGCTCTATCCGGTAGGAGCGGGCCATGCCCGGGATTCTCACTGGCCTGCTTATAGATTCCGCTCGTCATATCAATGGCGCACGCCTTTCGTTCCGGGAACCCAATCAACGGTTATCCTCGATGTTGGCTAGTGGTCTGTCCATGAGATAAATTAGGATGCCGGATTAAGCCAGCT
>CAZQHJ010000202.1:0-3186 GCA_964593225.1 uncultured Thiotrichales bacterium | reverse complement strand
GAAAAGCTGGCTTAATCCGACATCCTAATTTATCTCATGGACAGACCACTAGCGCGCCCCATGAAAACACAGCCACTCGGCCCCCGTTACGTCGAGGACGGAACGCCTACATCCGACAATGGTTCGCCCGCAATGATCCAACGATCGCTTACGGGGTACCGTGGCAAGCGTACGATTAGCAGCTGAACGCCTGTATCCTTATTCCGGTAAACCATCTTGGCGACGCGGATCGCGTAACGCGGTAACCGGGACGTGTTACGCAGATCGATGGATATGATCCTTTGCTCGATATTCGCGTTACCGGGATCCCGGTAAGCGTCATGAAGATCAAAGCAAGGGAGACATCTCTCTATTGTAGCCTCTCCGGCCCGGCGGTAAGCGATGCCATCGGCTGTCGCGGGCTTCCCCGACCACGATTGCAGGGATTGCACGCGCTGATATACGCTTATACCCTCGTCCCCATCCACAAAGGGCGCGGCAAGGCCGCAACCGAATGCGGGAGCAGCGAACCAACCTTTTCGATAAAGTCCCCTGTAGAAAAATGCAAATCGCAAACCCCCTCTACGACGTGGTGTTCAAGCACCTCATGGAAGACTTCGAGGCCGCCAAACTATTGATCTCCACCATCCTGGGTCGGGAGATCACGGTGCTCGCCCCCCTGCCCCAGGAAAGGACCCTCGATCTCGAACAGCGCAGCTTCACCGTGTACCGGCTGGATTACGCCGCCCGGATACAAAAAACCGACGGCGGGTTCGAGCAGGTCATCATTGAGATCCAAAAGGCCAAATTCGCCGCCGACATCATGCGGTTCCGGCGTTATCTGGGGAATCAGTACCAAAGAAAAAACAACACCTTCGTGGTTCGCATGGGTGGAGAGGAGATAAAAAAGCCCCTACCCATCGTCGCCATCTATTTCCTGGGCTATCGGCTGGATCATATGACCGCCCCGGTCATCAAGGTCGCCCGGCAATCCTACGACATCACCACCGGCGAGCGGCTCTTCGGGGAAGAAGAATTCATCGAAAGCCTCACCCACGACGCCTTTATCATCCAAATCCCCTGCCTTCGTCCCGACCGCAAGACCGACGTGGAGCAGCTCCTCGGCCTGTTCGACCAACGTCGCGCCACGTCGGGCGACGAGCATATCCTGGAGATCGATGAAGAGACGTACCCGGAAAAATATCGGGCGTTGATTCGCCTGCTCCACCGCGCCGCCTCGAACACACGAATCAAGGACACCATGGACGCCGAGGACGAGATCTTGGAGGAGTTTGCCAACCTGGAACGGCGGATCGGGCGCCGTGACGAGCGCATCGAGGAACAAGACAAGGCCCTTCGAGAGAAAGACAGGACCCTCGAAGAGAAGGACAAGGCCCTGACGGAGCAAAGCAGGGCCTTGGCGGAAGAACGAAGGATCACGGAGGCGCTGCGCAAGCGCTTCCGGGAATCCCAAGGGTAATGGCCGAACCCCATGTCGACTGAAGAAAAGGCCTGGCGGCCCGTCGCGGACTTGGCCATGCTTCGCCTGCGCGCCGCGCTCCTCCAACGCATCCGAGCCTTCTTCGCCGAGCGGGATGTGTTGGAGGTGGAAACCCCGCTGCTGGCGTCCACCACCACCACCGAACCCCATCTGGCCAGCCTTCAGGTGCATCCCGGGCCGTTCGGCGCGCCCCTCGACAACCGGCAACCACCGACAAATCCCATCGAAGAAGACCATCAAGGGACATCGCCGCGCGCAGCGCCGCTTTTCCTACAGACCTCCCCCGAATCCTTCATGAAGCGCCTCTTGGCCGCCGGGAGCGGGCCCATATACCAACTCTGCAAAGCCTTCCGGGAGGAAGAGGTCGGGCGATGCCACAACCCCGAATTCACCATCCTGGAATGGTACCGGCCGGGGTTCGACCGCGCCGCGTTGATGGATGAGATAGACGCCCTGCTCCGCGCGACCCTCGGCATAGGTCCCGGCGCGCGCATCGGCTACGCCGAGGCCTTCCGACGCCACGCCGGCCTGGACCCCTTCCGGGCGCCCTTATCGACGTTGCAAGACCATACCCGAGGGCTTGGCCTGACCCCAGAGGACGCACATTCTCTCCATAGGGACGATTGCCTGGACCTGATACTGAGCCGGGTAGTGCAACCGGCCCTGGGTCCCGGCCCCGTCTTCCTCTCGGGCTTCCCCGCCAGCCAGGCCGCCATGGCCCGGCTCGCCCCGGACGATCCCGCCGTGGCCCAGCGGTTCGAGCTCTTCGTGGATGGCATCGAACTGGCCAACGGCTACCACGAACTGGGCGATGCGCGGGAACAGCGCGCCCGCTTCCTAGCCGATGGGGCAAAACGCCGGGAAAGAAGGCTACCGGCGGTTCCTATGGATGAGCGATTGCTGGGGGCCTTGGCCCACGGGATGCCGGACTGCGCCGGCGTCGCCCTGGGGGTCGATCGGCTGGTGATGCTGGCGGGGGGGGCGAGGCGGCTGGACAGCGTGCTGGCGTTTCCTTTTTCGCGGGTTTGACGCCGCGCACGCTGTTCCCCCCCCCCCCGCCACCTCTCCATTGGGGACCGATACGGCGGGTATCTACCGCATCTCCGCCGAACGGGCGTGGGCCGTCAATCCCTCCCCCCGGGCCAGGATGGAGGCGGTTTTGCCCAGTTGCCGGGCCACTTCCGGCGAGCAACCGATGAGACTGGTGCGTTTTTGAAAGTCATACACACCCAGCGGCGAGGAAAACCGGGCCGTGCAGGAGGTGGGCAGGACGTGATTGGGCCCGGCGCAATAATCCCCCAGGGCTTCGGCCGTATGGCGTCCCAGGAAGATGGCCCCGGCGTGGCGGATCTCGGTCAATAACCCTTCCGGGTCCGCCACCGACAGCTCCAGGTGTTCCGGGGCAATCCGGTTCACGATGCGCGCCGCCTCATCAAGGTCGCGCACCGCAATCAGTGCGCCACGGGCGGCGCGTTCCACCGCCCGATCGGCTTCGCTGTCGAGGCGGTAAGCAGCGTAAGGCGCGCCTCGAAGTCGTCCTGTGCGCTATCGAGACGGGGAATAGAGACTGTGAGTGACATAAGGAAAACCTCTTGGGCGTCGTAATAGGGAGTGTTAGAAATTCTGTGTCATTTCGCTCAGTACAGGACACGAAAACGAACTTTTACGCAAACCACACAACCAGAATAATCTTTGAGACAAAACTA
>CAZQHJ010000201.1:0-3199 GCA_964593225.1 uncultured Thiotrichales bacterium | reverse complement strand
ATAGAAAATATTTGTCATCTATAAAGTGCGTAAAAGTATCTTTTCGTGTCCTGTATTGAGGGAAATTTTGCAAATTTACACCGCACAAGACTATATAAGCTGCCCCAAAGGTCAGTTCAAGCCTAAAATTAGCCAAAAAATGACTGAAATCGGCATTGGTATTTTGAATTTACGTTATAACATGAAGACTGTATCGGGCCAATATAAACGAAGAGCATAAGCATCATCTCAAATACTCAGCTTATGTGGTCAGAACATAATACGCTGTAATATATAAACTTTATGATGGCTAGGAAAATCTCAGACAAATTTGCCGAACTGGCTTATAAAATGAGCGAACGATGAGTACTAAATCCTGAAAGTAAGAAACGGCGTGCGGAAAGTCGGATACAAACCCCAACCGAAGGAATTTGTGGTGCGCAGCACGCATGGCCGAGCCGTATACAAAACACATCCGACACGCACCGGTTATGAAAAGGACGCCTTTCCCACCGCGCACCGCCCTCTGGGAGCCCCATGACCGGTGAGCGCCTCAGCGGCCAGGTAGCGCGGGTCGTTTTCCATAGCGAGGAAACCGGTTTCTGCGTCCTGCGGGTCGAGGTGCGCGGACACGCCGATCCCGCCACCGTGGTGGGCAGCGCCGCCTCCGTCGCCCCCGGCGAGTACGTGGAATGCCAGGGACAGTGGACCAACGACCGGACCCACGGGCGCCAATTCAAGGCCGAGCATCTACAGGTCGTCCCACCCGGCACCCGGGAAGGCATCGAACGCTATCTCGGCTCCGGGATGGTCCGGGGCATCGGCCCGCACTTTGCCCGCAAACTCGTCAAGGCCTTCGGCGAACAAGTTTTCGACGTCATCGAAAACGAACCCGAACGCCTCACGGAACTCCCCGGTCTCGGCCCCAAGCGCCGGGCCGCCATCGTCGCGGCCTGGGCCGAACAGCGGGCGGTCCGGGACATCATGGTCTTCTTGCGTTCCTACGGTCTCGGCACCGCGCGCGCGGTGCGCATCTTCAAGACCTACGGCAACGAGGCCATCGCCCGGGTGCGGGAAAACCCCTATCGCCTGGCATTGGACATCCAAGGCATGGGATTCGCCACCGCCGACGCCCTGGCCGAACGCCTGGGGATCCCCCGGGACGCCCCCATGCGCGCCCGGGCCGGGGTCTTGCACCTCCTCCAGGAACTCTCCGCCGAGGGCCACTGCGCCCGGCAGCGGGCCACGCTGGTCACCGACGCCGCCACGTTGCTTACCATCCCCGCGCCGGTCATCGAGACCGCCATCGAGACCGAGATTCGCGACAAGCGCCTGACCCTGGAACCCATCGGAGACGAACCCTGCGTCTTTCTCACCGCCCTTCGGAACGCCGAGGTGGGCGTCGCCGACAATATCCGGCGGTTGCTGGGCCATCCCGCCCCCTGGGGGACCATCGATACCGAAAAGGCCGCCACCTGGGTGGAGCAAAAGACCGGGCTCGCGCTCTCCGACTCCCAGCGCCAGGGGGTGTTCGCGGCGGTCAGCAGCAAACTGACCGTGATCACCGGCGGGCCGGGGGTCGGCAAGACCACCGTCGTCAACAGCATCCTGCGCATCCTGCGCGCCAAGGGCGCCAACCCCCTCCTGTGCGCCCCCACCGGCCGGGCCGCCAAGCGCCTGTCCGAGTCCACCGGTTTCCCCGCCAGCACCGTCCACCGCGCCCTGGAATTCGATCCGGCCATCCTGGGATTCAAGCGCAACCAAAATCATCCCCTGGAAACCGATCTGGTGATCCTGGACGAGGCCTCCATGGTGGATATCGTGTTGATGAGTCAACTGGTGCGCGCCATCCCGGATCGGGCGGGATTGATCATGGTGGGGGATGTGGACCAACTGCCGCCGGTGGGCCCCGGCTCGGTGCTGGCCGATGTGATCGCCTCGCAACGGGTCACCACCGTCCGGCTCACCGAGATATTCCGTCAGGCCGCCACCTCGCAGATCGTCGCCAACGCCCATCTGGTCAACCGAGGGGTCATCCCCGAGCGTTCCCCGCCGGATGCCCCGTCCAGCGATTTTTATGTGCTCGCCATGGAGGCCCCGGAGACGATCCGGGAAAGGCTCCTGTATATGGTCGCCGAGCGCATCCCCCGGCGCTTCGGGTTGGATCCGATCCGCCAGATACAGGTGCTCACCCCCACCAACCGGGGCCCACTCGGCACCCAGGCCCTCAACGCCGCGCTGCAAGAGCGGCTGAACCCGGACGCCGGGCCTGCCGTCACCCGCTTCGGCTGGACCTTTGCCCCGGGCGATAAAGTGGTCCAGCGCGTCAATAACTACGACAAGAATGCCTTCAACGGCGATGTGGGGTATGTGGCCCGGATCGACACGGAAGAAGAACGGATGACGGTGAACATGGACGGCCGGGAGATCCCCTACGGGTTCGGCGAGCTCGATGAGCTGTCCCTGGCCTACGCCATGACCATCCACAAGGCCCAGGGCTCCGAATATCCCGCCGTGGTGGTCACCCTCGCCACCCAGCACTACACGCTACTGGCCCGAAATCTCCTCTACACGGCCATCACCCGGGGCCGGGGGCTGGTGGTGATCGTTTGCCAGAGCAAAGCCCTCGCCATGGCGGTCAGAAACATCCCTTCCGTCCATCGCCTGACGAAATTGGCCGAGCGGCTGTGATCCGAAGGGTGCGGTGGCCCCAAAAAAAGGAACTCTATAACATGGCTGGCCATGGGCAAGCCCAATCGCGAGCATGGCCCGCTCCTTGTATGATGTTTTTGAGTTCTGTTTCCTTACTTCTCTAAGAAGTTTAATAAACCCTGGATTCAACTTGTAAGTGCAACTCATCAGTTCGGATATAGAAGGCAAGCCGCGTTAGCATCATCACCTTTCGTTCCGACTGGAATGAGAGGCACAAATGAGCACATACACGCAGCTTACCCGAGCGCAACGATACCGGATATCGGCCCTGATGAAAGCAGGCCATGCCCGGAGAGAGACCGCCGATACAGTAGGAGTCCACAAATCCACTATTACTCGGGAGCCGCATCGTAATCGTGGTAATAAGGGTTACCGGCCCAGGCTAAGCACATAAGCTGGCCTCCGAGCGCCAATTGACCAAGGTAGTGAGCACCCGCATTCCACGGGAAACCCGGAACCTTATCGAACCGCTGCTACACGAGGACTGGAGCCCGGAACAGATTAGCCT
>CAZQHJ010000200.1:0-3227 GCA_964593225.1 uncultured Thiotrichales bacterium | reverse complement strand
ATGCCCGGCTAGCACATAAACCTCATCCCATTCGACTTCCCCATGAAGTTCTGCCGGCGGCTTCCGGAGTACTACCCCTTGGCGCGGTTGTCCGATCATTTCCTGAACGTCACTTATATTCAGCTCCAACTCACGGGCAATTTGGCTGTTCGACAAATTCAATCCCATGAAATATAGGCATAATATCCAAACGCTTAGTGCTCTATGATGCCCCTGGAAAATCGTACCCGCCAGGTCATCGAAATACCCATTACAGTTTCCACAGTGATACCGTTGACGCTCCGGGTGGGTTTCATCATGCCCATGGTCGACTACTTTGTCGGACCGACAGTGCGTACAACGTATCCCCTCCGGCCACCAGCGTAGCTCACGCACAGTACCAAAACACTTGGCATCATCCATAATCGCTCTGATATTCAGTATATTATGAGGGCTATTTCGGGAAAACCCCGTTTAGGCTTTTCCTAGGCATGGGTGCTTGGGAGGTGGTATTGGACCCGAGTACAATACATCGACCTGGAATCCCATAAGAGCGTCGATCTTTTTGTCGAATTGCAGCTTGTCTTTCCCACGGTTTATCAACTCCTTGAAATCAGGTAGAAGCCTTTTCTCCCGGAATTCTCCTTCCACCGACTCGATTACCTTGCCATAGGCGGCCAGCAGGATGTCCACCGTCTCCACGTCCGTCATGTTCAGGACCTCCCCGGCGGAGAAATAGACCAGATGGTAGCGGGTCCGCAATTCCTCGGCGATCCAGTTGAGGAGGGTGGCCTTGCCGCAACCCCGATGGCCGATGAGGAGCAGCTTTTGGTAACTCTCCGACGTATTGATGGCGGAGACGAGCTCCAGCATGAAGGGCTCGAAGAACCTGCCGACGAAGAATTTCTCCAACGCCTCGCTTTCCAGGGCGCGGGGTTCGGAATGATTGGCGGCCAGGGAAAAGGGAGAACCGGGGGCTTGAGCCATAATTGGGTCCTTGGTTCGTCGATTATGTTTAGGTAATGTGAGGGAACGGGTGTAGTCTACCACCGGTTGAATGGTAGAATTCGCCAATGCAACAACGCTATCGCCTCCTCGATCTCCTATCCGATGGCCGTTTTCATTCCGGCGAGGAGCTCGGTTCTACCCTTGGCGTCGGTCGTAGCGCTGTTTGGAAGCTCGCGCGTTCACTGGATGTCATGGGTATCGATGTATTTGCCGTTCGCGGCAAGGGCTATCGTCTGGCAACGCCCATTGAATTGCTCCATCGGGAACGAATCCTTGCCGAAATGGATCGGGAGGCCACGGCGCTTCTGGGGACTCTTGAGATATTACCGGCGATCGATTCCACCAATGCCTATCTGGCTGCGCGGGCACCGAAAGGGCTCCACGATGGCCATGCCTGTTTTGCCGAATACCAATCCGCGGGGAAAGGGCGCCGAGGGCGACATTGGGTCTCCCCTTTCGGGGCCAATATTTATCTCTCGGTATTGCAGCGTTTTGCCACCTTATCCGATGGTCCCCAAGGCCTCAGTCTGGCTGTGGGTGTCGCTGTTGCCTCGGCGTTGGCATCCGTCGGCGCAACGGATGTGGGGCTGAAATGGCCCAATGACCTGGTCTGGAAAGGGCGGAAACTGGGGGGCATCCTGTTGGAGTTGGCCGGTGAACCCGGTGGCCCCTGGCAGGTGATCGTCGGTCTTGGGGTAAATCTGGGTCTTAGGCCCGAATCGGCAAGGCCCATCGATCAACCCTGGGTGGATCTGCGCGCCGTAGTCGGTCATGATCCGGGGCGTAATGCGGTTGCAGGTCGGATCCTCCGGGGTCTTTTATTGGAATTGGAGAGATTCGCCGGGCAGGGCTTTGCGCCCTTCCGTTCCCTCTGGGAAAACCTCGACGTGACCCGCGATCGCCCTGTCGTGATTAAGGAACCGCACAAAGAAACCCGTGGTTTTGCGCGGGGGGTGGATGATACAGGTGCATTATTGTTATCGGTGGACGGTCGAATGCGAAAAATATTGTCCGGTGATCTGAGTTTGAGAATTGAATAATAAAACTATCATGCCTTCATCGAATCCGGTATTGGTTTTAGACGTTGGCAATACCCGCCTGAAGTGGGCATATGTTGCCGATGGTGTGCTTGTCGACCATGCCGGAGTGACCTATACCGTTCCCCAGATTCCGAAGATTCTCGCCAAGAAATGGAATGCATCCAAACCACCCCGCCAAGTGGTTGTATCCAATGTCGGTAAAGCCGGCGTGGCGGATGCCATATCGCAGTGGACAGCGGAAAATTGGGCGCTGGAGGTCCAATATGTCACGGTGGAGCACGAAGCCTGGGGGGTTACCTGTGCCTATCGGGATTGCGCTGCCTTCGGTCCGGATCGATGGGTGGCCTTGATTGCCGCCCGTAAGAAATATACGGGACCGGTTTGCGTCGTCGATTGTGGGACGGCGATTACCGTCGATGCCTTGGCCTCGGATGGAAACCATCTGGGCGGGTTGATCGTACCGGGTATCGGATTGATGCGCCGGGGGCTATTTCGGGGCACCGGACGCATCGGCAAGATGCCGGAGAACAACACCATGTCTGCGGCGGCGCAAAACACCTGGCTTGGTCGGAGCCCCCAGGAAGGCGTTATGGCTGGCACCATGTGGGCAGCGGTTGCGTTTATCGATCGCGTGGTCGCCGATCTGGAGACCGAGCTCCATCAGCGTGTCACGTGTATTCTGGCAGGGGGCGATGCACAGGCTGTCTGCCCATTATTGGCTCGTCAGGCAATTTGTGAGCCGGATCTGGTTCTACAAGGATTGGCTATTGTTGTGGGCGATATCGATACTTGACAAGGCCCCGGTTCTTGGGGGAGCGAGTCATGTCCTTTCCAGATCGCATCGACTCTCCTTTTTGAACCCGATGGCGCTCTGATAGCAACTCGGGTGGGAAACTCGTAGACCCGTGAAATGGGTTTTCTATTTATTGCTCTTCGTCAACGCGGTATATTTTGGTCGGCAGATGTGCCTCTTCCAGTCACCTATCCAACCTTCTGACCATTCTACTTCCAAAACAGAGGCGCTCCCCCGCCTCGGCGAGGTCAATCGTCTATTGCTGCTTCGTGAGATCGAACCGGATGAGTTGCGTCTGCGTCTACGGGCTGCTTTCGATCACCGGGACAGGGCATTATCGAGGGCATCGGAGCTAGGGGCTGTTGATGATTAGGGTTAGGGTTAGGTGGTTGAAAAAAGTGAAGTGA
>CAZQHJ010000199.1:0-3253 GCA_964593225.1 uncultured Thiotrichales bacterium | reverse complement strand
GTCAGACCCAAGCTTGGTTTTACCAAACCGAATTCGGATTCTGTCGGATCCGAGCTTCGGTTTACCAATTCCGATCTCGGGTTTCCCACGACCGGATAGGGTCCCGGTCCGTCGGACTGCCAGGGCGATGGGCGGGCATCGGGTCCTATGGCGTATTGATGCGGATTCGACCGCATCCGAGCCTCCATCATACGCCAAACGCCTCGAATTCCGAAGCTCGAACCTCGAATCGGGTAGTCCCGGTCCGAAATTTCCGGTTGGCGTTCCCCCTGCCCCTGCGGGGCATGAAACCCTGAAAATTTCAAACTGAGACACGACCGCCTGGGCCAGCCGTTGGAAGAGGGACCCCCCGTCGGCGGGGAACAAAAGGGCCGCCAGGGCCGGGTCGTCCGCGAGCCGATAAGGGAGGGCGAGCCGCCAGAGCGTCCCTTGGCAGGGTTCCAGGCCGGGGATGTGGGCGATGCGCCGGGTCTCCAGGTAGTGGTGGAAGTCGCCGTGGATGTCCCGGGCGAACTCGGCCTCGATTTCCCGCCACGGGCCGAGGGGGCGTTGCCGGTCGCCCGCCTGGCGGAGACGGTCGGCCCACAGGGTGGCGGCCATGGCGATGTAGAGGGGGTTGCCGGCGCAACGGCCGGCGATGGCGGCGGCGATGGCGTCCTCCCCCGGTAGGGCCTCCCCCGGTTGGCGCAGGCCTCTGGCGGCGAGGGCGCGCTTCAACAGTTGCGCGGTCTCTCCGATGCCGAAGGGCGTCAGGGCGGCCGGGGTGTCCACCTTCAGCCCGGCGATGTCCCGGGTGATGGGGCGGGTGTCGAAGGGCCCGCGCCCGGCGATGACGGTGAGGCGGCAGGGGATGGGCTTTTTGGGCCTTCGGGCCGCGTCCGGGCCGGCGTCCGCCCCCAGGGCGAGCTGCGCCCGGCGCAGATAATCACTGAACCCCACGGGCCGGGGGGCGTCGTGGGCGAAGACCCCCGTTTCGTCCAGCCGGGTGCGGAGCTCATAGGGGGCCGCGCGTTCGTGGTTGTCGATGAGCAGGACCAGGGCGCCCTTGCGGATGTCTCCGCGGAGGGTTTCCAGGAGGGCCCGCTCCGGGTTTCGGGCCATGGCCCGCCGGCGGGAATGGAACAACCGGTCCCAGACGAACCAGAGGGCGGCGAGGATTCCGCGGGTGTAGCCTTCCGGGAATTGTTCGATCAAGGGGGCGAGGGTGGTGGGCGCGCCCTCCGCCGGGTAGCCGGCAAGGGCCCGGCACATCCGGCGGAAGGCCCGGGGCCGGGCGGCGAGCCCGGACAGCGACGAGAGAAGACCGCCGAGGGCGGGGTCGTCCTTGGCCCGGCGTTCCGAATCGGTCTCCATCTCCGGCCAGAGCCGCCAGGCCTCCAGGGTGGTCTCGGGATGGTTTTTGCCGAACCGCTCCCAGTCCAGGCTCAGGCAGAGGGTCTTTCCCCGGCCCTTGGCCCGGGGGGCCTCGTCCGCCATGCGCCGGAATTCCGCCAGCAAGCAGCCTTTTGCCGATGCCGCTGGGGCCGTGGAAGGACCAGAGGGCGAAGCCGTCGGTGTTCAGCAGGCGCTTGAAGCGATCTTTTTCCAGGGTTCTGACGACGGTCCTGGTGACGATGTTGGCGACGGGCCTCATGGCGCGCGCCCCATGACCCTTCGTATATACCCCACGAAGCGGGCCGCCCAAGGGTTCCCCGCCACATCTCTCAGGTGGGAGAACCCCGCCAATAGGTTCCCATGCACGATCCCGTCGCGCCGGCCATCGATCCCGTGGCCGCGCAGGACCTCATAGGCGAACCGGAGCCCCTCGTCCCCCGCCGAGGGCGCGACGCTGGCGTGGTGGAATTCGTGGGCCGGGATCTCCGCCGGTTCACCCTCCGGCCCCGACAACCCCCAGGGGGCGTCGCCCGTCTCCCGCAGGAGGACATAGCCCTTGCCCTGGGGACGCGGGTGCATGGTGGTCTCGGCGGGGATGGCCCCCACCATCTCGCGCCGCGCCCCGCGCCAGGCGATCCCCCGGGTCAGGTACATGAGCCCCCCGCACTCGGCGTAGGCGGGCATGCCGCCCGCCAGGGCGGCCCGGATAGACCGACGGAGCGCCACATTGGCCTCCAGGGCCGCCATGTGGACCTCCGGGAAGCCCCCGCCGATGAAGAGGGCGTCGGCGGGGGGCAGGGCCGCGTCGGACAGGGTATCGAAGAAGACCAATTCCGCGCCGGCCCGGCCCAGGGCCGTGAGGTCGCCGGGATAGTAGAAACCGAAGGCCGAGTCCCGGGCGATGGCGAGGGTCACGGTGGGGGCGGGGTCTTCATCGGACGGCTCGGGTTCTCCAGCCTCGCGCCCCGCCACGACGCGAGGGGGGAGAGGGTCCGTCGGGGGGGCCGTGGGCGGCTCGCCGGGAAGCGGCGGGGCGGCCCGGGCGATGGCCAGCAGGCGATCCAGGGCCACGTGCTCCGCCATGGTCCCCGCGGCCCGGGCGATGAAGCCCTCCGGGTCCCCGAACTCGTTGCCGGGGACCAGCCCCAGATGCCGCTCCGGGACCTGGAGGGCGGTGTCGTGGGGGATGGCGCCCAATACGGGGAGGTTCGTGTAGTGTTCGATGACCGCCCGGAGTTTCCCCTCGTGGCGGGCCCCGCCCACGTGGTTCAGCAACACCCCGGCGATCCCCACCTTGGGTTCGAACCCCATATAGCCCAGAAGGAGCGGCGCGATCCCGCGGGTCATCCCCCGGGTGTCGATGACGAGGACCACCGGCGCGTCCAGCAGCTGGGCGAGGGCCGCGTTGCTGTTGCTGCCCTCGAGATCCAAACCGTCGTAGAGGCCCTTGTTCCCCTCGATGAGGCTAACGCCCCCGCCGGCGTCGCCCCGGATGACGTCGCCGGGGATGGCGCTACTCCGGGCCGATTCCCGGAGGAACACCTCCCGGATCTCGGCCCGATTCATGGTGTGGAAATCCAGGTTATGGCACGCGCGGCCGGCGGCCAGGGCGAGCCAGAGGGGGTCGATGTAGTCGGGGCCTTTCTTGAAGGGCCGCACATGGACCCCTCGGGCCCGCAGCGCGGCGCAGAGCCCCACGGTGACGGTGGTCTTGCCGGAGGATTTGTGGGCGGCGGAGAGGTAGAGGCGGGGGATGGGGGCCGCGGGTTCGGAGGGAGAGAGGGGTTTCATGTCTGTCATTGGGATTCCGAAGGGACCAATCGTTCGAACCCCACCGCCACCACGGAAAAGCCGCGAAGGCGGGGCAGATCGCCGAATT
>CAZQHJ010000198.1:0-3325 GCA_964593225.1 uncultured Thiotrichales bacterium | reverse complement strand
ATGGCCGCCTCGGATAGGGATAATTCGACGGAGACCTCGTGACCCAAGGCGGCCAATTCCAGATGGGCGCGCTGGGTGAGACCGTTGTAGGCCGTTGCAAT
Source organism: uncultured Thiotrichales bacterium (assembly GCA_964593225.1). Lineage (GTDB taxonomy): Bacteria > Pseudomonadota > Gammaproteobacteria > HK1 > HK1 > JABDQX01. Next base: position 3,224 of record CAZQHJ010000198.1, on the reverse strand, counting down.
GAGTAAAATACGCACGGTATTGGTTTCCTCCCGTGATTTTCCGTTTTCGAGGTTATCATCACCCGCCCTCCCCCTGGGCGGGGTGTGATCCAAAGCGGGATTTTTCCATCGTTGGGTTACCTACCGTTCTCGCGGGGTGCTCTGTCCTTCGTGAATCATTATTTTTGATGGACAACCTGTCGATTTCCAAAATCGACAGGTCGATTCCTCGAATCGACGGGTCGATTACTGAAATAGACGGGTCGATTCTTGAAATCGACGCGTGGATTTTCCAAATCGACGGGTCGATTTTGGGATTTAACCGGTCGATTTCGAAAAACGACCGGTTGTTTCCCGAATTTAACCGATCGATTTCCATAGACAATCGATAGTTCCATGGAATCGACGCGTCTATCCGCAAAATCCATGGGTGATTTTTTCCGTCGGTCCCAAGGATTCAGTGGATTTTTAGAAGCTGTTTGGAAATTCGCATCGTAGAGGCGGTGCCCCGATTGTGGCTCCCCCAAGGCGCGATGGGAGCGATTGTAGTGGACTACACGACGCCCAACCACATACGGCCATATTTTGAACTTCCCGCGAAACAAGCGCTGATCGTATTGAAATATGTAACACCATCGATGGAGTCTCTTTTTCTCATGGGTCCGCGTTCAGTAGGCAAGGACCGCCATCTCCACCGACCGTTGCCGGGGCCTGTCTTCGTCATGCAGGCGCCGCCGGATGCCTTCCGCCGTTTCCGCGTCGAAGGTTTTCCCGCCCCGGCGAGCGCGGACCGTTGCCGGGATATGCTCGACCGGGATGTAGCGCTCATCCACATGAAATACCTGTTCGACCTGCTCTTGACGGAATTCGGTGCCGCCACGGATTTCACATTGGAACATGGTTGCTTATCTCCTTTCGGCGAAATCGGCCCATTCCACCGGATTGGGTTCGTAAAATGTGATGATTTTCAGCCGAGGCTGCCCGGGGTGACGGGTAACCTGAATATGCAAAGGCCTGCCCCCGGCAGTGAAGCCAAGTAGCAGGCAGGAGGGAAAGGGGGTTCATTGCGCAAAACCGATACCCAGCGCAAGACCGATACCCACGGCCAGCGCCAGCACGCAGCAGACCCGAATCAACCGCAATGCCCGGCGCAGATGGGCGGCGTCCAGCGCCGAGGGCCAGTCGGCATCGCCCATGAACGCCTCGCTGACCAACGTGCCGGCATAACGCCTCGGCCCGAGCAACCGCACCCGCAGGGCGCCGGCGCAGGCCGCCTCGCTCCAACCGGAATTGGGGCTGGGCAACATGGCGTGATAGGACAATGCCGCTCGCCATGCCGACCGTGGGTGAAACCCCGACAGGGCGGCGGCCAGGGCGATGAGCGGGACCGACAACCGGGCCGGTAACCAGTTCGCCAGGTCGTCCAGGCGGGCGGCGCTCCAGCCGAAGCGTCGATAACGGCTATTTTTATAGCCCACCATGGAATCCAGGCCCGATACCGCCTTGACGATGATAAGCCCCGGCAGGCCGAAGAGAGACAAGGCCCATAACGGCGTCAATACGCCGTCGGTGAGGTTTTCCGACAGGCTCTCGATGGTGGCGCGCACGATACCCGCCCGGGATAGGCCTTCGGTATCCCGCCCCACCAGCATGGCGACCCGCCGCCGCGCCGCGGGTAGGTTATCCAGGGCATCGAGCACCCGCCTGCCATGGATCAGAAGGTCGCGCATGCAAAGCAGGCTGTAGGCCAGAAACACATCCCAGAGCCGGGCCGCCCAGGGGGCGAGCCCATCCAGGCCGTAGCGAATTCCCCACCAGCCGGCCAGCGCGCCGCCCACGACCAGCGAGCAGTGGACTGCCCCGCCCGCGTACCCGTCGAGACCGATGGCGAACAACCCGCGCTCCCAGAAAAGGCTCCAGGCCCCTAGCAGCCGGATCGGGTGCAGGGGATAGACCGGATCGCCGAATACGGCGTCCAGGAGACAGGCGGCGATGATCAGTGCGATGTGGGATTCGAACATCCGATATCGGGGAACGAGCGGGAGGCACGATTTCGCGGAGCGAAGTCATATCGACCCGAGGAAGTTTTTCGATCGTTTTGCTCGAAATTCTGCCATGGAGAGACTACGGAAAGGGACGGACAATCGATGTCGGACCGAGGAATTCCGATAGTCTGGGTTTCAAGTCCCCCTCGTCCCGGGTTTTGCACTGCCATACCAGGAGATATTTCCAACCCATGTCTTCGAGTTCCCGGAACTTGCGCCGATCCCACTCCACATTGGCCTCGAATTTCTCGTTCCAGAAAGCGGCCCGGGTCTTGGGCGTAGTCGTCATCCTGCATCCTTCGTGACGATGCCAAAAGCAACCATGGACGAAGATGGCCTTGCGCCGCGCGAGGAACACGATATCCGGAGTCCCCGGTAGGTCCTTCCTGTGTAGCCGATACCGGTAACCCATTATTGTGGAGCAGACGACGCACGATCCATTCGGGTTTTGTATCCGCGCCCTTGACGCGGGACATGAGGCGGCTGCGTTCGGGGGTTGGGGGTGGATCGGGAATCAATGTGGGAGAGATCCTATCGTCAGCTTTCGTCGATGGCTTTGAGAAAACGGGTTAGACGCCCAAATTTTTCTCCTTGATTCATGAATTCCGAGTACGAGGCGTAGGCTCGGGTTAGAAGCTCCTGGTACGTAATAACCCGCGCTTTCCAAGGTTCTAGTGCCTTATCAACCATCTCGTGACCATCAGTTTCTTTCCAGTCCGTAAGCCCTTCTTTCCCTACGATGCAAACGAATTCGAAAGATTGATGCTGCAATCCATTAGTCTCCAGTAATTTGATTATTGCGTTTCTATATTTCCTGATTTGCCCAATCAAAACATCAACGCCAATTTGCCGATTGGCGCGTTTTAGTTCGATGATCATGTGTTTCCCGGAAGTGGTTTGGTATTTGATATCCAACCGCGCATTTTTTTCCTCTTCCGTAAGACTATCAGCTATCTCGTCGAACTCGGTCCGAACCTGCCGTTCCATGTATTCGGAAGTCGCGGCGCGTTCCCAGGAAGGATCGAGCAGCCATAAGTGATCGAATATGTGCCGCTGAATGACCTTTTCGAGGGCATTCTTGTCTACCTTTTCTTGAAGCGTACGTATGATTTCAATTCGTTTGCTGATGATCTCGTAATAAAAAACTTGGATTCAACTCGTAAGTGCAACCTTACAGTGTTGGTAAAGAGGCAAGCCGCG
>CAZQHJ010000197.1:0-3346 GCA_964593225.1 uncultured Thiotrichales bacterium | reverse complement strand
GTAACTCATCCGTGCTCCTCTTACTTTGGTCGGTACGAGAAAGCCACGATGCTACTGCGGCTTGCCTCTTTACCAACACTGTAAGGTTGCACTTACGAGTTGAATCCAAGTGTATTATCAGCCTTGATGCGTCGGGTAAATCGAATCCGCTCCGGTTGCTTGAGCGGATGGCCATATCGGCTCGGGGTCGCATGGGAAAGCTTGTCCAAAGGGCCGGTAGCATGGATGCGTCGGTGTAGGCCGGCCAGATGATTTCACTCCGTGAAATCATCATGCCAAAAATACCGTCTCTCCGCCCGATGTAACGTGGGTGGCGACACACCCCGTCCGGGCGTCAGCTGGAAGCCGATGGCGCCATCCCGGTCCGAGAACAGAAGTCGCGCCCCGGCTTGCCTGTAGCGGGCCACCACGGCTCCCGAAGGGAGCCCGAATCGGTTCCGATATCCCACAGAAAATAACGCGTAACGCGGCCTTGCCGCCGTCAGGAATGTTTCGCTCGAAGAGGAATCGCTGCCATGGTGGGGCGCCACGAGGATGTCGGCGCGGAGTCGGTCGCCGTGATTTTGGACGAGACGCCGTTCAGCTGTCTGTTCGATGTCGCCCGTCAGCAGGATGGTCCCTTCGGTGTTTGTGATGGCGAGAACGCAGGATCCGTTGTTCCCGGATGCTGCCTTGCCCGAGGGCGGATGCAGGAATCTGAAGTCGACGCCATCCCAGCGCCATTCGACGCCATCCCTGCAAGTGCTGCGCAGGGCAATGTTCTTCGTTGGTTTTCTCTTCGAAAGCGAGTCGATTGCCGGTTGTCGATCGGCATGTCCGTTGCCCATCAATGTGTTGGCAAAAAGCCTATCGACAGGAAACTCAGCCAGCAAGCTTCTTAAACCACCGGCGTGATCCGCGTCTTCATGGCTCACGACGACCCGATCCACCGACTCAATGCCCCGGCTCCGCAAAAAGGGCGCGATGACGGCCCTGCCGGCATCGAAGCTCGGACCATAAGCCGGTCCCGTGTCGTAGACAAGAACGTGTTCCCGGGTGCGCACCACCGCGGCCAGTCCCTGCCCAACGTCCAGCAGCGTAAACCAGACCGCCCCCTCTGGCGGCCGGGGCGGTGGGGTCAGGAACAGTGGCAACAACCAGACCACCCCGAGCCAGCGTCCCGGCATACCCCGGGGCATTAACAACAGAAAGACGCCGATCCCCCCCGCGACAACCGTCCAAAGCGGCAGCGCAAGGCTCTGCCGATACACGAAATCCCATGACTCCAGCGCTTCCAGGAATGGCCAGAGCGCCGCGATGGCCCATGCCCCCCCGTTCAGCAAAAGCCCCCCCGCATCCGGCAACAGAGTGATCAGGCAGGTTCCGGCCAGCAGCAGCGGGATTGCCACAAGACCGATCCAGGGGATCGCCACCAGATTCGCCAGGGGGCCGATCAGGGGGTGTTGGTGGAAAAACAGCATGGTCAGCGGCACAAGACCGATGGCGATGACCACCTGCACCCGACCCCAGCGCCACCACAACTCGCGAACCCGTAATAACACCTTGGCCCACACGCCTATCTGTCCGGTCCCGCCCCCGTGACCGGAAGAATCGTCAACCACGACCGGGCGCAGCGCCGGACGCCCCGTCATCCCGAACAGGATCACCGCCACCGCTGCGAACGACAGCCAGAACCCCATGGACAATACCGAAAACGGGTCTAACACCAGGATCGCCAACAGCGCCAGGGCAAGGGAAAAACTCGGCAAGGTATGGCGTCGCCAAAATATCCCCGCCATCACCACGCAGACCATCACCAGGGCGCGTTGCGTGGGCAGGGAAAACCCCGCCAGGGCCGCATAACCCAGGGCGCTGGCCATCGCCACCGGGGCCGCCAGGCGCTGGGCCGGAATCATGAGCGCCATGTCGGGCAACACCGTCCACAATCGGCGGGCGACGAAAAAGATCAGCAGGGTGACAAGGCCGATATGCAGCCCCGAGATCGCCATTAGGTGGGCGACGCCGGTAGCGCGCAGGGTGGTCCATTGGGCCGTCGTAACGCCATCCCGGACGCCAATGGCGAGGGCTTTCGCGATGCCCGCGTATGTCGAATCGCCAAAGGCCTCCGAAATTGCTACCGCCAGCCCATGACGCACCCGGTCCGGGGACATCCTGTTGCCCGCCGCGATCCGCCCGTTCCCCTCGGCCCATCGTACATAACCCGTGGCGCGGACCCCTTGTCGGAACAGCCACTTCTCGTAATCGAACCCGCCGGGATTATGGAATCCGCGCGGCCTCTTGAGGCGCACCGTCAAACGCCACCGTTCCCCCGGCAAAAGCCGTGGGGCATCCCTGTACCAGTTCAAGCGAATCCGCTGCCCCCGCCCCCATGCGATGCTCGGGTCCTCGACCCTGATGACGTCCAGCAAAAACCCGGTCTTGCGCTCGGCCCGAACCGGAAGGGAAGCGACCACGCCCACCACCACCAGGTCCCGGTTTTCCAGTGTCGCGGGCAGGGGATTGGCCAGGTCGACCCCGGCCCGGAACAGCGCCCACAGAAATCCCATGCCCAACCAGGCAAGGACCCGGACCGAGCGTGGGGAAAATACCGCAAACAGGACCAGGACGGGCAGGAACCCCACAAAAAGGGTATCCGGCAGATTCGGCAAGCTGACGAGAAGGAGGATGCCGACCGGAAAGGCGACCGCCCCCGCGCGCATTATGCGACGTCCTCTAACGCGCTATAGACAAAATACATCTTGCGCTGATCGGCTTAACCGGATCGCATTTTTGCAAGGCTCTTATTGGATTCCGGGTTGATAGTCAGCAGAAGGCTAATACCCCGTATTAGGTTGGCTATTTTGTGTCTTCAAAAGAAGGATATCCAGAGAACCTCGAGTGAAGAAGCTATGGAGCGAAAATACGCAACATGCTGAGTATTATGAGTATCGTGGACGGTACCAGGTGTTTTCCGTCCATTTTAGATCCTACCTGGCCAACCATATGCTAGACAAAAAGCACCTTAAATTCGACTTGTTGTATACATTTACCGATCAACCTGAAATCCAATAAGAGCCCAGTTTGTTTACACCCCAAAACACGGAAGCTGGCTCAACATGGCCGAGTGTGAATTGAGTGTCTCGAGCCGTCAGTGTACCGAACAACGACTGGCGGATATTGATACAGCCTATTCCGAAATCATCCCCTGGACAAAAAAACGGAATCAATCAACAGAGCCTGTCCATTGGCGCCTCACTACCAACGATGCACGAGTCAAGCTAAAGCGATTTTATCCTAAATTATCAAAATGAAAGACCACTAGTGGTCTGTCCATGAGATAAATTAGGATGCCGGATTAAGCCAGCTT
>CAZQHJ010000196.1:0-3389 GCA_964593225.1 uncultured Thiotrichales bacterium | reverse complement strand
ATATCGGGGCTGCGTTTTTGGTTTGCGGCTTCCTCAAAACTCCAGCTCTCCTAATCCCTTGTACCCTCTACCGGCTTAAATACCGCTTACTTGACGAGTATCTTTCAGCATAGCTCAGAAATCCTTCTATCAAGTTCCTTTTTGCGTAAGTTCTGGTAAAAAATCCCGGATCCTACCGCGACTGCCCCCGAATTGCGTCTGTCAACGCTACGAAATGTCTAAGGTTTGTTCAGGGTTGGCGTCATGCTGGACACTCCTCCGATTCGACACATCCATTGAATCTTGTGCGCCTTGCCGGCCACAACCGGGCCAGCGCCTCGCGCCCGCAAAATTATTTCAGCTCATAGATCACGATACTCTCCGCCGCGTGGTCGGCGGCCGGGTTATGGCGGCGGTGGCGCGCCACCGCCCGCTCCCGGGCATTGTCGTCCATTTTGTATTTCATGTGTAACGCGCGGTGGGCAGTCGCCCGTTCCCGTTCGCCGAGCTGGCCATGGATGAGCGCCAGGTTGTAGTGGGCCGTGACATTTTCCGGGTCCAGTTTCAGGGTGTACAGGAACTGATCCCTGGCCCGACGCAGGAAGAATTCCTTGCTCTCGCGCCTTGCCGCCCCCCGTTCCCGTTTGGCCCGTTCGAACAGGGTTTGTCCCAGTTCATTGCGGACCCGATAGTCCTGGGAGAAGTCGAACGCCCGCTGGCGCGCCTCGGGGAAATTGGTCTCGATGATCCGGGTGAAGTTGGCGATGGCCTCCATCAGGTGGCCGTTTTGTTTGTTCACCAGACCCGTCAGCCATTCCACGACCCAGGGCGAGACGGGTTGCTCATGACGGGCGGCGCGGCGGAGGGCCTGTCCGGCCTCCAGGAGGCGTCCTTCCTTCAGGTAGACGCGGGCGAGATTCAACGGGCCGTCCGCCCTCCCCAATTCCTCCACCCGGAGGAAGGCCTGTTCGGCCTGACGGAGCTCGCCTTTGGTGGCGCCTTTGTTCCCCTTTCTGAGGAGTCCGATCCCGTAGTCGTTCCAGCGTTCCCATGGTTCAACGCCGCCTCTCGACGCCGCTCGAGGACCGCTGGGCAACCGTGAAGAAGGATCCCCCAGCGAAGTCGAAGGGCGCGATCCCACCACAGGGAAGGTCACGCTGTCTTCGGCGATGGTGGTGACCGGCAGGTCGTTGCCGGCGAAATCCGCCCCCTGGAAATGTTTCAGATAAGTGGTGTCGAATTTCCGGTATTGTAGTTTGACGGTCACGGTCACCGGTCCCGAGCTATCCGCCGGGACCGCCAGGGCGAAGTGCGCAACGTCTGCGGCGCCCGGTGGGATCTGGTGATTATAGAGCGGGGTGAAGATGTCCTGGGCGTTCCGCCGGTCGATTCGGTTGCCGTCCCGATCCAGGAGGTAGGCATTCACGAAGTGGGACCAGGGGTCCACCCGGCCCTGCTCGTCCATCGCGCCGCTGCGTCCGATGGGGGTGTCGCCGGCCCTGCGCGCGGGAACTTTGCTGGCCGGGGATTCCCGGCAAGCTGTGGATTGGGAATTCGGATGGGGTGGACAAGATTCACGGTCCGGGGTGCTGGCGGTCACATCCAGCCAGATCTGGTTCGAATCCGCCGTGCCCTGGGTAAAGAGATGGCCCACCCGCAGGGTTCGGATCACCACTTCCAGGAGATAGCGCCTGCCGGGGGTCAAGGCGGGGACGTCCGGGCGAAGGGGCGCCGTCAGTTCGCCGGTGATCCGGCCGTCTTCCTTGATGCCGAAGATGTCCACCCGCAGGGCGTCCTTCAGAAATCCCTGGTGGGCCTCGATGGCCTCCTGGGGCAAGCCGAGGAGATGTGGCAGGGCGGTGTTGGCGGCGGGGAACCGGTGATTGTGCACGGCGAGTTCCCCCGCGCCATCCGGGAAGGCCCCGAAGTCCTCCGACGGCGTGGGCGGCATGTGGCACGCGCTGCATCGGTGAACGGCCTTGTCCGGGTAATAGAAGCTCATGGCCCCATGCCCGGAGACCCCGGACAAGTGGTAGGCGTCCTGGTGATTCTGCCCCCGCAACCATTTGTATTGGTTGACCGCCTTGGGGATATGGACCTTGTGGCAGGTCCCGCAAAACGCCGGGTCTTTGTGCGAGGGCTTCAGGAAGGTCGCCTTGTGGAAGGCGGGTTTCGCCTTGACCAGTTGGCGGTTCACCCATTGCAGGAAGGGGTTTTGGCTATAGGCGAAGGGATAGTGCCGTGGGGCCTCGATGGTGTAATCGCCATTGCCCCGGGGACTATTGATCCCCGTGATGGCGTGACAACCGGTACAGGTAATCCCGGCGTTTGCCGTGGGATGTTTCTCGTCATCGAAATTCGGATCGTCGAATGCGCCGCTGAAGAGCGGGACCGGGTCGTGGCAACCGGCGCAGAAACGGGCCATCTGGGGGCTGCCCGTCGTCTCCCGTGAAAACGCCCGTATCTCCCGCACGGAAAAAAGATACGCGGGGTTGTTGAAGGAGCTCAGCCTGTGGGCGCTGTGGCGCCACTGGGCGTGAATATCGGCATGGCAGTCTTGGCAATACACATCCATCATCAAGACCCCGGCGGGGATTCGATTGCCATCGGCCGTCCTGGCCAGCGAAGGGGCGAGAGACCCCTTCGGGAAATCCGCCTCCGATACGGACAGGCTTGGCGGAAGGGGGTTGCCCGAGGAGATCGGCAACTGAAGCAAAAACGCCAAGACCCAAACGGCCAGCGCCACCCCCACTTGAATGCCCCCGGTTCGCCAACGGATCCCGGCGCCCGCCAGGCGATGGAGCACGAACAGCCAGATAATCACCAGGGGGGCGATGACGTGGATCCAATAGACCCCCTCCCGGATCCGCGGGTCCTTGAGTTCGAAGAACCCCAGGCGGGTCAGGGCGAGCCCGCTCGCCAGCAACCCCATCGCCGTGACGAACAAGGCCAGGCCCGCCCGCGCCGCCCGTCGGTTCGGACGCAGCCAGGCGTTGCGTCCATGGCCGAGTCCGAACGCCACCACCGGGACGATGCACAGGAACCCCAGCACCAGATGCATCAGGAACATGATCGGATAAAAGTGGTCCTGAAGCGTCCTGCCCGTTATCCATTCGAGCCCCGTGATCCCGGCAAGATAGACCGAATTGACGCCAAGGACGGCAAAGAGACCGAAGACGACGAACAGAACCTTTTTAAGGCCGGGGGTGACGGGCGGCCGGGAGTGGGGGGCGGCAGCGGCGCCGCGCGGGGTCATTTTGTCGGTCATTGTTTCTTAGAAGGCCGATTCAACGGATATTTGCCGTTCTCCTTGGGCGGGGAGAATATTTTTCTATTGACAAACCTGGATTCAACCTGTAAGTGCAACTCATCAGTTCGGAATAGAGGGCAAGCCGCGTTAGCATCATCAC
>CAZQHJ010000195.1:0-3391 GCA_964593225.1 uncultured Thiotrichales bacterium | reverse complement strand
ATCAGCTATTTTTCAACATCGATCCAACTGTTGCACTTGCGACTTGAATTCGCGATAGGTAATACCATTGATGGTGAGCATAATTTCCAATGCCATCCGACCTTTCGACGGCTTTCGAAATTAAACAAACGACCCGTTCGAAGTATAACTATCGCAAATGCCCGGGCCCCGTCGCCAAGCCCGTGACCAGCGCGCGGCCCATCACCGCCCCGAGACGTTCGGCAAAACGCTCCAGGTAGTCCCGTTCCCAGGTGAAATCGACGATGTTCTCCGCGCCGATGATCTCCCGGGCCACGTAGCTGCTGTTGCCCAGGGCGTCCGCGAGTCCGAGTCGGACGGCCTGTTTCCCGCTCCACACAAGGCCGTTGAAGAGCTCGTCTTCCCCGCCCCGCAACCGGTCCCCGCGGCCTTCCTTGACCTCCTGGATGAACTGTCGATGCAACTCGTCCAGCACGGACTGGAGATGGGAGCGCGCCGCCGGATCGGTCGGGGAGAAGGGATCCAGGAGGCCCTTGTGTTCCCCGGCGGTGAGCAAGCGCCGTTCGACGCCGAGCTTTTCCATGGCCTCGACGAACCCGAATCCGTCGATGAGCACTCCGATGGAGCCTATGATGCTGGATTTGTCGGCGTATATCCGGTCCGCCGCCACGGCCACGTAGTATCCGCCGGATGCGCAAATGTCCATGATGACGGCATGCAGCGGGATATCCGGGTATTTCTCGTGCAGTCGGGCTATCTCGTCATTGATGTAACCGGCCTGCACGGGACTGCCCCCGGGGCTGTTGATGCGCAGTACCACGCCCTTGGTGTTTTTATCCTCGAATGCCGATCGCAGGCCCGAGATGACCCGATCGGCGCTGGCGTCGTGTCCTTCGGCGATGGGGCCCCGGATCTCCACGAGCGCGGTATGTTCCCCCCCGGAATGGGACGGGTGGAGGTTCGCCGGAAGGTAGATCAGGAGGAGCAACAGGAGGTAGGCGATGAGCGCAAACCGGAAGAAGATCCCCCAACGCCGCGCGCGGCGTTGTTCCTTGAGCGCCGCGAAGGCCAGTCGGTTCAGGAGATCACGCTCCCAGGTGGGGGAAGGGTTGTCTTGGGGGGGGGCTGTGTCGAAATCTTGTTTTGTCATCTTGTCAGGGCGCCGATGGGATCGTGGAGAGGGTTCAAAACGAATACGGATACCTATTGTATACTCTCAACGGCTGTATTTCAGAGGGTGTCCGAAAATTCCCGGCGTAGCGAGGCGCTAGCCCGGGGATTTTCAGACACCCTCTCGGAATCCTCCCGGGTCAGCGGGCCCAAGGAAATACCGGCCATAATCCGGTCAGGGAAGGTCAGGGAAAAAAGCGGCGATTTATCCGACGCCGCCGGTGGCGGAGCCGGCTACGGCCTATGAAATCCCGCGCCGGGAAGAGCAGCTGATGCGGATATGACGAATGGCGACGGGTATCGCCCTGTCGGGCCGGGAATAGGGGAAACTGTCGGGGTTTTACGTGGTGGCCATCAATCTGGCCGGCGAGGGAGAATCGGTCATGGGGTGAGGGGGAGACTCCAACGATTCCTCCTCTCGATGACGGAAATCTTTTTGGTTCCGGCTTTGTCGGGTTGGGGTGTGTTCGGAAAATCCCCAGTCCGGGGCGGGCGCTGGAATTGTGGCCCGCTGGCGCTGGGCAAGGTGCGAAGTTCGTCATGATGTTCGGCGTTCCGTAGCCCGCTCATGCTTACATATTCCGCGCACCTTGCGCGCATTGTCGGCCCCAATCAGGCTAGGCTGCGAGCACCCCAGGTATCAATACGCTGTTCGACAACCGGTAACCCTCTGCGGACTTTTACAAAAACGCTCATCGTAAGTGAAGTCTCGGCGCGTAGTGCTAGCTCGCTACGATCGGGGATGTTCGGACACGCTTAATATCTTGGTCTGCGTGGCGGGCGTTCTCCTTTTGGCTTGGCCTGATTGACTTTGATGTTTCTGCCTTTGAAAGCCGTTTCGTTCAAGGCTTTGATTGCCGCGTCGGCTTCGGAGTTGTCCGGCATTTCGACAAACCCGAATCCTTTCGACTGACCCGAGAATTTGTCACTGATAATCGTGACGGTCGATATCTCGCCAAACTCTGAAAATGCTTCTCTCAAGTCGTCCTCAGTTACGTTGTATGGCAGATTTCCAACATAGATATTCATATATTTTCCTCTGGGCGCTCTATATACGCCCTATGTGTGTGTTGATTGAGATTAGCTACCGAGGACCAAACACACAAATATTCGATAGCATAAGCCGAGAAATTCGGCTAATTCGCGTGAGGGCTTTGTGTGAAAACGAAACGTACTTCTACAAAGCCAAAATAATACAAAGCCAAACTTAAGACCATTATGCGCCGTTCGAAGGTAAGTAGGGGTAGGATTATGCCGTGCTCCTAATCTCTTTCATCCCAGCGCCCCATTCCGGCCGGCTACGCTGAAAATACCCATTGATTCCGGGTAAAACGCCGCTTCTCGCAGGCTTTCGCCTTGGCTTTCGAGCATAATCGGAACTTATTGCCCAAGGTTCATCTCCATGGGTAGCACACTTTATCGATCAATTGCGTCGAATCCAACCCCAGTCGACGCCCAATCGTGGGCCCTGATGCAATTTTTTCTCTCATCCCATAAAGCAAACCCTGCCAAATATCGAGGAATCGCTTCGGAAACGCTTGCGATGATTACAAGTCTTGCAGGATACTTCCGTCTTCGTTGGGGAGAAGATCGAGCGGGTGACTCACGGTCCGTTGTGGGGTCGGAAGAGATCAATCGCCGTCGCCGCGACGCAAAAAGGCGTCTCCTTAGGTTACGAGGGATATTATACCTCGAACGGGCTGCTTCTTTAGCCTTGAAAGCGGGTAAAATTCCGGATGGAATGATAACGTTACGCTGACGACAGGTGATGTTACATACTTCAATACTATCAGCGCACGTTTCGCGGAAACTCCAAAATTCAACCGTTATCAAAGTGTGGTCGTGTCTCAGTTTGAAATTTTCAGGGTTTCATGCCCCGCAGGGGCAGGGGGAACGCCAACCGGAAATTTCGGACCGGGACTACCCGATTCGAGGTTCGAGCTTCGGAATTCGAGGCGTTTGGCGTATGATGGAGGCTCGGATGTCGTCGAATCCGCGTCAACACCCCATAGGACCCGATGCCCGCCCGTTGCCCTGGGCGCCCCACGGACGGGGACCCTATCCGGTCGTGGGAAACCCGAGCTCGGAGTCGGTAAACCGAAGCTCGGATCCGGTAGATCCAAGCTTGGAATTGGTAAAACCAAGCTCGGATCCGATAAAACCAAATCCAGAATTGGCAAAACCGGACTCGGATCCGGTAGATCCAAACTCGGATTCGCAAAACCGAATCCGGTCGAGGCGT
>CAZQHJ010000194.1:0-3398 GCA_964593225.1 uncultured Thiotrichales bacterium | reverse complement strand
CTTCTCTAAAACCAAAACTTCATTGACCGTTGCACTTCGAAGTTGAATCCGCGTGTCGATAAAACGGAAACTAAATCTGAATTCATGCCTCAGGCTCCTTAAAGACAAGGTAGACTTTATCCGAGGCTATGCTATGTGAATCAGCTATAAATCAACTAATTATTATTCGGTTGCCCTGCATTACATAGCCCCTTCGGGGCATGGAACAATGTAAATTTCAAACTGGGCCACTACTGAAAAGATATCAACCCGGAATCCAATAAGAGCCAAATTAAATTGTCGACCGTGTGAGGTATAATACGCTCACTTCCGATAACGGCAAGGAGTTTGCTCGTCACGAAAGCATTGCTCAAACCTTGAACGCTGATTTTTACTTCCCTCACCCCTACGCCTCATAGGAACGAGGGCTCAATGAGAACACCAACGGTCTTATCCGAGAGTACTTTCCCAAGGGGTACGATTTCACCTCTATTACCCACCAAGACTTTCAGACCGTTATGGATAAACTTAACAACCGTCCTGGAAAGTGCCTTGGCATGAATACACCTATTTTTAACATTAATCCTCATCGTTCGCTCATTTCGTGAGGAAATTTTGCAAATTTACACCGCACGAGACTATATAAGTCTGCCCCAAAGGTCAGTTCAAGCCTAAAATTAGCCAAAAAATGACTGAAATCGGCATTGGTATTTTGAATTTACGTTATAACATGAAGACTGTATCGGGCCAATATAAACGAAGAGCATAAGCATCATCTCAAATACTCAGCTTATGTGGTCAGAACATAATACGCTGTAATATATAAACTTTATGATGGCTAGGAAAATCTCAGACAAATTTGCCGAACTGGCTTATAAAATGAGCAAACGATGAGTTAATCCAATTGTTGCTCTTGGGAGTTGAATCCAGGAATCGATTTAGGAATACTTTCACAGTCTCAACCGCGACGAGGGGACGCAGCGATAGGGTGAGGACCGGGTATAGGAGATCCAGGGGTATCGGGAGAGGATGACTGCCTCGTATGCAGCTTTTCCCAAATCCATTGTTTTCAGCGGTACGGATGCAGCCTTTCAGCTTTCCCATCGAACAAATTGGCCAATTCCTCCATCATCGTGCCGCTGAGCTGCTCCACATCCACCAGGGTGGCGGCGCGCCGGTAGTATTGTGCGACATCATGCCCTACTCCGATGGCCAGGAGTTCCACGGGGCTTTCATTTTCGATGTATTGGATGACCTGATGGAGATGGCGGTCCAGGTAGTCGCCCGAATTTGTCGAGAGGGTGGCATCATCCACCGGTGTGCCGTCGCTGATCACCATCAGGATGCGCCGTTGTTCGTTTCGGGCAATCAATCGCTGGTAGGCCCATAACAGGGCTTCACCGTCGATATTTTCCTTGAGCAGCCCTTCGCGCAGCATTAGCCCGAGGTTCCTCCGGGCGCGGCGCCATGGGATATCCGCCGATTTGTAGATGATGTGACGAAGTTCGTTGAGCCGACCCGGGTTGGGCTTTTTCCCGGCCTCTGTCCAATGTTCCTGGAGGCGCCCGCCTTTCCAGGTCCGGGTCGTGAAACCCAGGATCTCCGTCTTCACGGCGCAACGCTCCAGGGTGCGGGCCAACACATCGGCGCTGATGGCCGCCAGCGTGATGGGCCGCCCCCGCATGGAGCCCGAGTTGTCGATCAAGAGGGTGACCACCGTGTCGCGAAACGGCGTTTCTTTTTCCCGTTTGTAGGACAGGGAGGAGGCGGGATTGGCGATAATGCGTGTCAGCCTCGCCGTGTCGAGCAGGCCTTCTTCCTGGTCGAATTCCCAGGATCGCGCCTGCCGGGCCAGCAATCGACGCTGCAGGCGATTGGCGAGCCGTCCGATCACACTCTGCAACATGGCCAGTTCCCGATCCAGTTCGAGTCGGAAACGAACGAGTTCCCGGGCGTTACAGATCTCGGGCGCCTCGACGATCTCGTCGAACTCCGTGGTGTACACGCGGTATTCTTCCGCCGGTTTGTTATGACGGAAACCGTGCCGGGCGTGTTCTTCCTTCTCCTCGTCCGAATCATGTTCCGTGTGCTCCCTGGCGGCATCGGATTCGTCCCATGGCATTTCGCCACTGCCGGGGTCTTCCGTGGTGCCCTCCATTATGTCCACCGACTCCATGGGATCGATCTCGGGCGGTGATTCCCCCGGACGGGGTTCCGGCTTCCGGTCCGCTTCGCCTTCACCCCCCTCCCGTAGTTCGGCCTTTATCTCCTCCCGTGTTCCGGTAGCCTCCATGGGAAAGCCCAGTTTTCCGAGGATGGCGCGGGAGGCCAGGGCAAAGTCGGATTGGTTATCCATCGCGTGGGCGAGATCCGGGAAAAGTTCGCCGATTTCCGGCAGGAGGAACTCACGCCATAACTTGGCAAAATGTCGGGCGGCATCGGGCGGTGGCACGCCTTCGATGGCCTCGCGGGCCAATAACCTCACGGCCTCCGGGAGCTGTCTCGGCTCGCGTTGGGTCACCGCATTGAGCTCGCGCGCGTGGCAATATCTCTCCAAGGAATGGGTCAGATTAACGGCAATACCATTCATCCGACGTGCGCCGAGGGCCTCGTACCGGACCTGTTCCAATACGTCGAAGAGTGTCCGGGCCGCTTCGTTGACCGGGGCCAAGGTGTCATGCAAACGGGTGTCGTGGTGGGCAAGCCGTAATGCGCCGGTGTCGGCATCACTGCGGATCCGCGCTATCTCCTGGGGATGGATGTCCTCGGTGGGAGGGCCGAGTCGGATCTTGGCCCCGGATGGAACACTCCGGTCTTCTTCGAAAGAGACGATGATGTCATCGCGTCTTGCTATGGCGCGACAGGTCGCGGCCGTTACGCGGCGAAGTCGTTCGGTTTTTGTTTCCAATCATTTTGCTCCAGAAGATTACGGCCACGACACGCCTGAATCGAAGCCCATGGATTGAAAGGGTGGTGCGGCCACTTCATCGTTTTCCTTGAAAATCTTGAGAGTCTTCCCTAATCAGTCGCTTCACCCGCTTGCGATTGGTCGGTTGCCCCTGGTCCTTGAGCCAGTCCCGGATTCGTGACGAGCCGTAGTACGGATGCTTATTAGGTGATATTCGTCGATCAATCGCATCAGGGCCAAGTCGTCTTCAAATACGGCCTGACGAATATAGTAGAAGCTTGATCTTCTCCCCGATTTGCTGGACACATTGTTAGGTTCTGTTGACATTTGGCAAGAATCCCTTATTTTTCAATTTGTTATACAAAAACGTCGATTTCCGAGAAATCATTGTATATCAATGGGTTGAACAAATCCTGAAATCAAAATTATGGGACTTATATCTCAGTACAGGACACAGAAAACGAACTTTTACGCAAACCACACAACCAGAATAATCTTTGAGACAAAACTA
>CAZQHJ010000193.1:0-3403 GCA_964593225.1 uncultured Thiotrichales bacterium | reverse complement strand
GGCAACAAAATACGTCAATGGCAATTGGAAAACAGTTTCATTCGGTTGCCCTGAAGCCCGAAAATATGGCCACTACTGAAGTATACTTCGTGCAACTCTCGTAAATCTTCACGTTATACTTATGCTTATGTATTATATTCCAGGAGCGAATATGACTCGAATCTTAAATCAACGTCTCGCGCGGGATCTATGGCTAACGAGGTCGCTGCGTACGGCGGTGGCTCTTCTGCTGTGCGCCTTGTGGCCCGCCATCGTCGGCGGGGAAACCGTCCATGGACACCCGAGCGCGAGTGAACGCCTGGATAGATTCTTAAGAGATGTCAATACTCTGACAGTCAATTTCAAACAGACCCTGATCGATGAAAAAGGGAAAGTCCTGGAGGATTTTACGGGGATTGCCTATCTGAAGCGTCCCAGGCTGTTCCGTTGGGAGTACCAGGACCCCTATCGACAAACCATCGTCTCCGATGGGGATCGGGTATGGTTTCATGACCACGAACTGGCCCAGGTCATCGTAAAACCGTGGGGTGCCTTCGCCGTGGATACCCCCGCCGCCATCCTGACCATGAGTCAACCCCTGGAAGAGATCTTCCAGGTCGAAGACGTAGGCGACAAGGGCGGCCTGTCCGACTGGCAATGGGTCAGGTTGACGCCCAAATCCCCGGATGCCACTTTCGTGACTGCCGAAGTGGGTTTTGGAAAAAGAGGACTCGAAGTAATGAAATTGCTCGACAGTTTCGGGCAAATAACTTGGTTCATGCTTTCAGAGCTTAACATAAATAACCAATTGAATCCCATGTTTTTCTCCTTCACACCACCCGAGGACGTGGATGTCGTGGGGGCGAATGCCGAGGATGAGTAGAATGAGAGATCACTATTCCCCGGAACAGGTCGAGGCCGAGGTGCAGCGGCAATGGGAAACGGCGGGCGTATTCCAGACAACGGAGGACCCGAAACGGGAAAAATTTTATTGCCTGTCCATGTTCCCTTATCCCAGCGGGCGATTGCACATGGGACACGTACGCAACTACACCATCGGGGATGTCATCGCCCGCTACCAGCGCATGCTGGGAAGGAACGTCCTCCAACCCATGGGCTGGGACGCCTTCGGACTGCCCGCCGAGAACGCGGCCCTCGCCAACCGGGTCCCCCCCGCCGCCTGGACCTATCGAAACATCGACTACATGCGCGCCCAGCTGAAACGCCTGGGCTTCGGGTACGACTGGGACCGGGAGCTGGCCACCTGCCGCCCCGATTACTACCGCTGGGAGCAGTGGTTGTTCACGCGGCTTCTCAAGAAAGGACTGGTCTACAAAAAAAACGCCGAGGTCAACTGGGACCCGGTGGACAAAACCGTCCTCGCCAACGAACAGGTAGTGGACGGTCGTGGCTGGCGTTCCGGGGCCATCGTGGAGCGGCGCGAGATCCCTCAGTGGTTCCTGCGCATCACGGCCTATGCCGAGGAACTGTTGGCGGACATCGAACGCTTGGCGGGCTGGCCGGAGGCGGTGCGCACGATGCAAAGGAACTGGATCGGACGCTCCGAAGGCGTGGAATTCGCCCTCGCCATCCATGACGAACGGCCTGGGGAGCAGAAATCGATCCGAGTCTACACCACCCGGCCGGACACCATCATGGGCATCACCTTCGTGGCCGTCTCGGCGGGCCATCCCCTGGCCCGCCGGGCCGCCCAAGGTAATATGACCCAGGGCAACCCGGAACTGGCTGAATTCCTCGCCGAATGCCAGCGCACCGACACCTCCGAGGCGGCCCTGGAGACCCTGGAAAAACGGGGTATGCCCCTCGGGATCGAAGCCATCCATCCCATCACCGGCGAGAAAGTCCCGGTTTGGGTGGCCAATTTCGTCCTGCAAGGCTATGGTACGGGCGCTATCATGTCTGTCCCGGCTCACGACGAGCGGGATCACGCCTTCGCCCGGAAATACGATCTCCCCATCGTCCCGGTGGTCTTCCCCAAGGACGGCCAGCCCTGGGACTTCCAGCGGGGGGCCTTTACCGAAAAAGGCATCCTGCAAAACGCCGGTGAATTCTCCGGCCTCGATTCGACCCAAGCGTTCGGACGCATCGCCGAGTGGCTGGAAGCACGCGACAAGGGCGAGCGCAAGACCAATTTCCGCTTGCGGGACTGGGGCATCTCCCGGCAACGCTACTGGGGCGCCCCTATCCCGGTGATCCATTGCCCGGACTGCGGGACGGTGCCGGTCCCCGACGAGGACCTGCCCGTGCTGTTGCCCGAGGACGTGCAGCTGGGCGATGGTGGCTCGCCCCTCAAAAGCGACCCGGCATTTTTCGAGACCCCCTGCCCCACCTGTGGCGGCAGGGCCGAGCGGGAAACCGACACTTTCGATACCTTCATGGAATCGTCCTGGTATTACGCCCGTTATGCGTGCCCGGACAACAGCGAGGCCATGCTGGACCGGCGGGCCGACTACTGGCTACCGGTAGACCAATACGTCGGCGGTATCGAACACGCCATCCTCCACCTCCTCTATGCCCGCTTCTTCCACAAACTCCTGCGCGACCAGGGGCTTGTCAAATCCGACGAGCCCTTCACCAACCTTCTCACCCAGGGCATGGTGCTCAAAGACGGTGCCAAGATGTCCAAATCCAAGGGCAATACCGTCGATCCTGAGACCTTGATTGCCCGATACGGCGCCGACACCATGCGTCTCTTCGTCATGTTCGCCGCGCCCCCCGATCAGGCCCTGGAGTGGTCCGACAGCGCTGTCGAGGGCGCCGCGCGCTTCCTGCGCCGACTGTGGCGGCTCGTAGCTACCCACCTGGAAAACGGCGGCGCGGCACCATCCCAAGATCCGAACACCCTCGCCTGGAACGACGCCGAAAAGGTGCTGAGACGGCGGATCCACGAGACCATCGTCAAGGTCAGTGACGACATCGGGCGGCGCTACACCTTCAACACCGCCATTGCCGCCGTCATGGAACTCGTCAAAGAACTCTCCCGCTGGCAGGAACGCGCCGAGAACAAGATAGCGCGTTCCCTGTTGCAAGAAGGCATCCAAACCGTCCTGCTCCTGCTCTCTCCTATCGTCCCCCACATCACCACCGTGCTCTGGCGGGCGCTGGGACATGAGCAGCCCCTGCTGGACGCCAAATGGCCCGAGGCAGACCCGGCGGCCCTGCAACGGGATGAGATCCGGCTGGTGCTCCAGGTCAACGGCAAGCTGCGCGGGTCCGTTTCCGTGCCAGCCGATGCGGACCGGGCAGCCATGGAACAGGCGGCGCTGGCCAATGAAAACGTGCGGCGGTTCACAGAGGGGAAGGCCGTTAGGAAGGTCATCGTGGTGCCGGGGAGGTTGGTGAATGTAGTAGGGGCTGTTGATGTTTCACATAGGTAGCCAAAAAAAGCTACATGGTAATGCCA
>CAZQHJ010000192.1:0-3522 GCA_964593225.1 uncultured Thiotrichales bacterium | reverse complement strand
TCGGAGAAAACTGAAATCCGTTTACCCTAAAATTAAGTCATGACAAAGCACTAGGAGAACAACTGTTGAACCAGGGTAAATGGCCAGCCCAAGTGCCACTACGCATCCCGAGTCATAAACCCGACCCGCGTGGTGACGCCACAAACCAGTTCATAGCCGATGGTTCCAGAGAATCGGGCCACTTTTTCCACGGGAAGCCCCTTACCCCACAGGACGACCGGGTCGCCGATGCGGGCGTCGGGTTGGGTCCTCAGGTCCAAGGTGATCATGTCCATGGAGACGCGCCCGATGAGCGGGACACGCTCGCCATTGACTAGGACCGGACACCCCGAGGGCGCGTGGCGCGGGTAGCCATCGCCATAGCCGATGGCGGCGACCCCCACCGGCATGTCCTCTGGACAGACCCAGGTCCCGCCATAGCCGACCGCCTCGCCCCTGGGGATTCGATTGACGGCGATAAGACGGGTCGATAACGTCATGACCGGCAAAAGTCCGAAGGCCCCGGCGGTCTCGGTGGGAAAGGGGGAGATGCCATAGAGCAGGATGCCGGAACGCACCCATCCGACGCGCGCCGCCGGCCAGGCGAGAACGGCGGCGGAGTTGGCGAGGCTGGGCACTGCCCCAAGCCCCGAGGCCAGAGAGAGGAGACGATGGATCTGTGCCCGGGTATGGGGATTTTCCCGCTCATCGGCCTTGGCCAGGTGACTCATGAGAACCGGTGGGGGGGGTACGTGGGCGCAGCCGCGCAATCGGTCCCAGGCGCGATTCAGGCGCGCCGGCGGTATGCCGAGGCGATGCATGCCGGTATCGACCTTGAGCCATACGGTGACCGGGGGACCCGCCCCCGCCCGCTCCAGCATCTCGATCTGCGCCTCATGGTGGACGACGGTATCCACGCCATGGGTCCTGAGGGCGTCCAGTTCCTCAAGGGAAAAGAACCCCTCCAGGACGAGAATGCGCTGACTGACGCCCGCCTCGCGCAATGCGAGCGCCTCTTCCACATTGGTGACGGCGAAACCCTCCGCTGTGCCAAGGGCATTGGCGGCCCGTATGAGACCGTGTCCGTATCCATTGGATTTGATGACGGCCAGCACCCGTGCGCCGGGGGAAAGTTCGCGCACCCTGTCCAGGTTGCGGCCCATGGCCGCCAGGTCGATGTGCGCTCCGGCCCTCACAGAATCCCCTTGGTGGAAGGAACGGTTTCGGGACCAGCGGTATTCGCCGCGACCGCCCTGCGAAGCGCCCTTCCAAAGGCCTTGAACAGGCTTTCGGCGATGTGTTGGGCGTTTTCGCCCCGCAGATTGTCCATATGCACGGTGGCGGCCGCGCCGTTGGCAAAACCACGAAAGAACTCCTGAAAGAGTTCCGTATCGAAGGCGCTGATCTTTTCCTTAGGGAACTTTACATGCCAGAAAGAACCGGGCCGCCTGGAGAGTTCGATGAACACCCGAGAGAGGGATTCATCCAACCGAACATAGGCGTGGCCATAGCGGGCAATGCCGATCTTTTCGCCCAGGGCCTTGGCGACGGCCTGCCCGAACACGATCCCGGTGTCTTCCACCGTGTGACGGGCGTCGATGTCGATGTCACCGGCGGCCTCGATATTGATGTCGATGAGCCTGTGGCGGGCTACCTGCTCCAGCATATGGGCAAGGAAGGGGATGTCCATGGCGAACCGGGATTTTCCGGTGCCGTCCAGGTGTACGGAGATCCGAATTCGTGTCTCGCGGGTTTTCCGTTCGATGGTGGCTGTGCGTATCATTTTGTCCGGCGGAATCACTTTGCCCCGCGAAAACGGTCACGCGAGGCAAAATGACATGGCCCCGCTGCGCGGGGGGAGGGGTTGTGCTTTAATGAGGGCGGTATTTCAGGGCCTATCCGAATGATGCGAAATGGGTTGCGGAGTCGGTTATATGGGGGGGAAACCGGTCCATTGCAATGCTATTGCAGCCTTGGCTGCGGCGGGGTACTCACGGATTTTTCCCGAACTCATCGGAAGTCGCGATGCTACCCGCACCCGTATACGCCTCGTGGTTTGTCTCGATATCGTCCGATTTGTAAAGATAGTTAATCATCATGCCTGCGGAATCCTCCAGACCCTTCCTTGAAGTATCTCCTAGCCAGTTGATCCGCTCCATGCGCGCGCCATTGGATAAGTGGAAGTGCGCAACCCGATTACGGGCGTGCTTGCCCCGCTTGGCCTTTGTCAGATAACGGGCGCAAAGCCTGACCAGTGGTCCCCGCAGGATTCGGGCTATCTCGGGCCGCTGGTGCCAGCCTTTTCGGTCGCACAATGCGGCGAGCGCCTGGGCGCCCCGGACGGGATTTCGGATCTCCCCGGCCTGGCTCTCGCTGGCCACAGAGGAAATCGCCTGCAACTCGTCCGTCTCCAACAGGCCGTCCCCTTCCTCCGCGATCCGTTCGGCCAGCCAGCCGCGAAACCCGGGGATGGGGGATAGGGTGGCAAAGGTCTTGATATGTCTGTAATGATTTGCCAGGTCTTCCACCACGCGTTTGATGAGGAAGTTACCGAAGCTGATCCCAGCGAGACCGGTTTGGGCATTGGAGATGGAGTAGAAGATCGCGGTGTCCGCATCGGCGGGATCCCGGATGTATTGCCTTTTGGTGTCGAGCAGCGCTCGAACGTTACCGGATATCCCTTTCACCAACGCAACCCAGACGAAAATCAGGGGCTCACTGGACATTTGGGGATGGAAATAGGCATAGCAGCGCCGGTCCGGCGGCGCCAATCGGTTTTTGATATCGCTCCAGGAGATCACGGCATGGACCGCTTCATAAGCGGCGAGTTTTTCCAACAAGGAGGCCGGGGCGTCCCAGGTAATGCATTCAAGCTCCAGGAAACCCACATCGAACCACCCGGCAAGCAGCGCCTTCAGATCGTCATCCAGCCCTTTTAATACGGGGTCTTTCCGAGCCAGCGGGATCAACTCCGCGCGCATGTCTACCAGAAACTTGACGCCCTCGGGCAAGCCATTGAACCGCGCAAGCAGCAGCCGCCTGGGTGGGGTCAATCCTTTCCGAAGGGCCTCCTCTGCGGCCAGATGCAATCCATCGATATGCCCCTCCCCGTATTCGGGACGTTGGGACAACTCGTTCCACCCCGCTATCGTCTTTGCAAGCGCCGTTCGATCGATATCATATTGGGTCGCCAGCAATTGGAAGAAGCGTTTGCGCCCTTCCGCGTCGAGAAGATCCAGGTACAGCCTTCCCAGATCCTTCGCCCTGGCCCTTTCCGATACCTCGCCACCCGGACCGTACAGACACGCATCGATCTCGGCTTTCATTCGAATCCAATCGGTCCCCGGTAATGCGGGCGCCACCCTGCCGCTGCCCGCACTCTTGGTGGTGCCGGGCGGATCATCGATCATCGGGTTGGCTGCCTTGGGATATTTGCTACAGCTGGAAGTCATATCGATCTCCAATTCCGTGTGCAACTTTTTCCGGATCCCCAGGGCAACCGAATGAAACTGTTTTCCAATTGCCATTGACGTATTTTGTTGC
>CAZQHJ010000191.1:0-3549 GCA_964593225.1 uncultured Thiotrichales bacterium | reverse complement strand
GAAAAGCTGGCTTAATCCGGCATCCTAATTTATCTCATGGACAGACCACTAGTAATGTATATAGTTCCCATTTTTAACGCAGAACGCAGATGGAGGGGACAGGACGGATCTTAACCTATGGCGATCAGGTGGAGTGGGTGAGGAACAACGGATCCAAGATCAAAGCGGAGGGTCCTTACGCCACACCGTTTTGGCGTTTACGAACTCCCGAATGCCCGCCAGCGAAAGCTCCCGCCCATAGCCGGAATCCTTGATTCCCCCAAAGGGTAATCGCGGGTCGCTCTTCACGAGGCCGTTGACGAAGGCGCAGCCGCAGGCGAGTCCCCGGGCGAAACCCTCGCCCCGCCCCGCGTTCCGGGTCCAGACGCTGCCCCCCAGACCATAGCGGGAATCGTTGGCGATCCCCAGGGCGTCCTGTTCATCCCGAGCCCGGATCACGGCGGCCACCGGACCGAAGAGTTCTTCCTCGTAGGCCGGCATCCCGGGGCGGACCCGATCCAGGAGGGTGGGGGCGTAGTACCAGCCGGGTCTTTTTAGGGGTTCGCCGCCCATCAGGAGGTTTGCCCCCTTTGCGATGCTCTCTTGCACCTGGGCGTGCAGAGCGTCGCGGAGATCCGCCCGCGCCATGGGGGCGAGGGTCGTGGCGGGGTCCAGGGGATCCCCGGGTCGCAGGCCGGCGATGCCGGTCCGGAAACGCGTCAGGAAGGCGTCGGCCACGGGTTCTACCACGATAAAACGCTTGGCGGCGATGCAGCTCTGGCCGGCGTTGAGGAAACGGGACTGCACAGCCACCCGCGTGGCCTCGTCGAGATCGGCGTCGTCCAACACCACGAAGGCATCGCTCCCCCCCAACTCCAACACGGTCTTTTTCAGGTGAGCGCCCGCCAGGGCGGCGACCTTCCGTCCGGCGGCATCGCCGCCGGTGAGCGTCACTGCGCGTACGCGCGGATCGCCGATGATCATCGCCACCTCATCCACCAAAACGGGCAGATTCCGAAATACGCCCGCTGGACAGCCGGCATCGCGCCAGATGGACTCCAGGGCCGCCGCGCACTGGGGGACATTGGGCGCATGCTTCAATAATACGGTGTTGCCGCCCATCAATGCGGGTGCGGCGCAACGGAAGACCTGCCAGAAGGGAAAATTCCAGGGCATGATCGCGAGCACCATGCCGAGGGGTTGGAAGGTAACGAAACTCCGGTCGGCATCGGAATCCACGGGTTCATCGGCCAGGAATGCCGCCCCGTGTTCGGCATAGTACTCACAGACCAGGGCGCACTTTTCCACTTCCGATTGCGCCTCGCCGATGAGCTTGCCCATCTCGTCGGTGATGAGCCGGGCGAACGTCGGCGCGCGATCGCGCAGTATCCGGGCCGCCTTGAGGAGACAAGCCGCCCGCGCCGTAAATGGCAGGGCGGCCCAGTGAACGGCGGCATTCGAAGTCTCGAAGAACGCCGCGTCGATCCGCGCCCCGTCCCAACACCGGAAGCGTCCGATCTCCCGACCGTTGGCGGGGTTTATCGACAGAATCCGCGTCATTGCCCCACGAGCCCGTAAACCATGAGCCCCTCGATAATGCCATCGCCATAGTAGCCCCGGGATACGGAGAGCCGGGCATTGACCAGATCCTTCGCCAAATCGCGCGCCTGCGCCTGAACCGCAGGCAGCGCATTCCCCACCAGGGTACTGGATACCCCCGATATCAGCGCATCGAAGTCATTGCCGGAATCCCCGGAAAAGAACACGCGCTTTTCCGGTAGGCCGAGCTTCGCCGACAAGTAGTGTAGCGCGGATGCCTTCCCGGTGTTTTCAGGGATGAGATCGAGCAAAGTCTGCCCGGACGATTCTTCCACGCTGTCCACGAGACGGATGTCCTCCACGATTTGTTCGGCCTGGGTGAGTATCCGGGCGCGCAGGGCGTCGTCCACCGGTCCCCGATGGTACAGACTGAACTTGTGGGGTCCTTGCTTTTCCTCTTCTTGCGGCGTCAGCCGAGGGATCGCCGTGAAGGCATTCGATAATTTATTTCGATCGAAAGCAGGTCCTATCATATTCTCCCATCCCGTATCCAGGCGCCCTTCGCCATCGTAGATCTCCGTGCCGACATTACAGACCCAGTAGTCGGGTTTCGGGAGTTTGAAGGTTCGTTGCCCTTCTTGGGCCAATGACAAATAACGACCCGTGATATAGACAACGGGACAGGCCGCTTCTTTGAGTTGTTGCAACAATCGGTGGGTTCGCTCCAGACAACCCGCCGCTGCGGTCCGGGTACCGTTGGGTAAAAGCGTGCCATCCATGTCGGAGGCAAAAAGGAATGTGTTGAAAATTTGCATAGTAACGATGACTCCGTTAGGGCTTGTCCACTCGTAACCGAAGCAGTCAAAAAAGATCCACTGAATGTCCGGGTCATTTTCGGACAGACCTCCTCAGCACGTGCCCGGCCCATGCGGCGGCACCCAGAGCCGTGGCATCATCGCCGAGTTTGGCTGGCACCACCCGGAAGGATTCGCGGTAAGCCGGCATCACTCTATCGCGCGCGGCCTTTTCCACTTCCTGTTGAAAGAGTTTCGGTAATGCCTCCACCAAGCCGCCCCCCAATACGATGATATCCGGGGCAAGCAGGTTTACGACGCCCGCGCAGGCCCAACCGATGCGTCTGGCGGCATCTCGGACAATCTTCTCGACAGCCGTATCGCCAGCCTTGATGGAGGCGGCTAAAAGGGCACTTCGGATATTGGACAAATCCGTGCCGGCGGCTGAAAGCAGGTGTGGCGCCTCCCCCCGGTATGCCGCTACCGCCACAGCAGCGGATATGGCAAGGCGGCTGGCAACCGCTTCCAGACAACCGCGCTGTCCACATCCGCACAGCGGGCCATTTTCCACGACAGGGATATGCCCAATCTCCATGCAGGAACCGTTCTTGCCCAGAATGACATCCCCTTGGTATACGCAGCCTCCGCCGATTCCGGTACCGGGAAAAACCCCAATGGCGCAACGCGCATCCATGGCCGCGCCAAAACGCCACTCCCCATAGATCCCGGCATCGACATCGTTCAGTACCGCCACCGGGCAATTGAAGGCCTTCTCCAGGCCTTCGCGAACCGGCGTATTTTTCCAGCCAAGGTTCGGCATTTCCAATATGACGCCGGTGTCCAGTGCCAGGGGACCGGGACATCCTACCCCTATCCCCAATAGCTGTTCAGGCTTCAAATTGGCCTTTTCCATCGCCGCTCGAATCAAGGCTATCATTCGCTCGACGCCTGCCTGCTTTCCACCTTGCGCCTTGGTTTTTATCCGTTCCTGCCCCTGGGACTCGAAATCCTTGTCGAAGACGATGCCGAGCAGCTTGGTCCCCCCTAGGTCAACGCCAACCCAGTATTTTTTTTCGTAGCCCTTTTTTGCCATAATTTTGGTCCGAAAAATTATACAGCCCCACCCCATGGAGCGATGGGGTCATAAAAAGGAATGGTAAGTTTCCGCGCACACGTATGTAACGCATCCTTCTATGAGGCCGCATTAGTCAACCCCCTCGTTAATCAGCTCTTCATC
>CAZQHJ010000190.1:0-3563 GCA_964593225.1 uncultured Thiotrichales bacterium | reverse complement strand
GGCAACAAAATACGTCAATGGCAATTGGAAAACAGTTTCATTCGGTTGCCCTGCAACGCATCCGTTCCTTCCGGGAACAGGCGGGCGCCCGAACCGCCCCGCCATCGCCCTCTTTATCGCCGCCGCGCCCCGAAGCCCCTGGGGACCCCCTGGATCTCTCCGGTCTGCCCGGCCATACACACCGGGTATGGGCCTGTAGCGACTTTGTCGCCAATGCCTGTACCCGCGACCCGAAGTTGCTTTTGGAGCTCATCCAAAGCGGCGACCTGCTCCGCGCCTATCCGCCCGATGGGCATCGGCGGCGCTGCCGGGCGGCCCTGTCCCCCGCCGCCACCGAGGAGGCGCTATCGATGGCCCTTCGCCGGCTCCGACAGCGGGAGATGGTGCGGATCGCGTGGCGGGACCTGGCCGGGATGGCGGACCTGGAAGAAACCGTGAGGGATCTCTCCGCGTTTGCCCAGGCGCTCATCGACGAGACGCTGGACAGGCTTTACGGCGAGCTTTGCGAGCGGTTCGGGACGCCCCGGTCCGAGACGGACGAACCCCAGCGGCTCGTGGTCCTGGGCATGGGAAAGCTCGGCGGCGGGGAGCTCAACTTCTCTTCCGACGTGGACCTGATCTTCGCGTATCCGAATCCCGGCCACACCCGCCCCGATCACGCCGCGCCCAACAGAGCGCGCGCGCGGGGGGGACTTTCCAACGAAGAATTCTTCATTCGGCTGGGCCGGCGTCTGGTTCAGCTCCTGACTCGGCGCACCGAAGATGGCCTGGTGTTCCGGGTCGATATGCGCCTACGGCCCTTCGGGGCCGCCGGAGCGCTGGCCGGGAGCTTCGACGCCCTGGAGGACTACTACCAGATCCATGGCCGCGACTGGGAGCGGTACGCCTGGATCCGGGCGCGCCCCATCGCCGGCGACACCGCGGCGGGGGAGGGGCTTCTAGAACGGCTCCGCCCGTTCATCTATCGCCGGTATCCGGACTTCGGCGCCATCGACGCCCTGCGGGAGATGAAGGCGCTGATTGCCGAGGAGGTCCGGCGCAAGGGGCATCAGGACAACGTGAAGCTCGGTCCGGGCGGCATCCGGGAGATCGAATTTCTGGGGCAGGCGTTCCAGATGATCCACGGCGGACGGGAACCCGCGCTCAGGGTCCGCCCGACCCTTGTCGCGCTGGCCCGACTGGAGGAACATGGCCATCTCCCGGCGCCCGTGGTGGAGGAATTGTCGGCGGCCTATCGCTTTTTGCGCACGGTGGAGCATCGATTGCAAGAGATGGACGACCGCCAGACCCACCAGCTTCCCCAGGACGAGTGGCCCCGCGGACAACTGGCGGCAGGGATGGGATTTGCACAGTGGCGAGACCTCTCCCAGGTCATTCAACGGCACCGGGACAACGTCCAGCGACATTTCGATAAAGTCCTGGCGGGGCCGGCCGCCTCGACCGGGCCCGAAACGGCCCCTGAACAAAACACCGATGGACTGGATGCTGAACAGGCGTTGTGCCACCACCTGTCCGCGTTGATGACGATGGACCAGGGCCAGTGTATCGAAAGCCTGCACGAGCTTGGGTTCCCGGACGCCGCCCACGCCTGGGCGGCAGTGCGGACGCTGATGGACGAAACGCCCCTGCGCTTCCTGACCGAACGGGGACGGCGCCGCCTGGAGAAATTGCTGCCGCGGGTGTTGCACTCGGTTGCGCAGGCGGACGGGGGGCGGACGACCCTGGAACGGCTTTTCCAGGTCCTGGAGGCCATCGGGCGGCGCAGCGTCTATTTCTCCCTGTTGTTGGAAAATCCCGTGGCCCTGACGCAGCTCGTCCGACTGTGCGCGGCAAGCCCTTGGATTACGCGCCAAATCGCCCATTTTCCCCTATTACTGGATGAGCTCCTGTCTCCCGACACCCTGTACGCCGCCCCTGGCGTTTCGGAATTGGAGGCGGATCTGGTGAACCGGCTGGCGTCGATAACCTTTGGGGATACCGAGCAGGAAATGGACGCGCTGCGGCAGTTCAAACAGGCCAATGTATTGCGCATCGCAGCCGCCGACGTATGCCGGGTAATGCCCCTGATGGCGGTCAGCGATCATCTCACGGACATTGCCGAGGTCTGCCTCCGGGCCGTCTTGCGGCTTGCCTGGCGAGATCTGGTGAAACGCCATGGGCGGCCCCAAGGCCACGGCAAACCGGATGCCGCGGATACGGAAAACATCGGCTTCCTGATCATCGCCTATGGGAAGCTGGGAGGGATAGAACTCGGCTATGGGTCCGATCTGGACCTGGTATTCCTCCACGACAGCGCGCCCACCGGTCAGTCTACGGACGGGGAAAGACCCGTCGAAAACAACGTATTCTTCGCCAGGCTCGGGCAACGGATCATCCATTTCCTGAGCGCCCACACCCCCGCCGGCGTCCTCTATGAAGTCGACGCCAGGCTACGCCCCAGCGGGCGATCCGGTTTCCTCGTGAGCAACATGGACGCCTTCGCCGACTACCAGCACCAGTCGGCCTGGACCTGGGAGCACCAGGCCCTGGTGCGCGCCCGCCCGGTCGCCGGCGACAAACGGCTGGCAAGGCGTTTCGACGGGATCCGCGCCGAGATTTTATGCAAAACCCGGGACCCCGACGAGCTGGGCCGAGCGGTCTGGGAGATGCGGGAAAGGATGCGCCGGGAACTCGACCATACCCGGCCCGGTGTTTTCGATCTGAAGCAGGGACCGGGCGGCATCACGGACATCGAATTCATCGTCCAATATGCGACGCTTCGCTGGGCGGATCGGTTGGGGACGTCCCTTGTCTACAGCGACAACATCCGTCTTCTGAAAGGGATGGCCGAAATCGGCGTGATGGTTGGGCGGGATGCCGAGTCCCTGGCCCGGATCTATCGGCGCTATCGCGCCAGGATCCACGGGCTTGCCCTTCAGGAGCGCCCGCCCCTGGTGGCGGAAACGGTGGAAGAAACGGCAGCGGGTTCCGGGACGACCGGGGACGGGATGGACGGTAATGAAACCCCGGATGAAAGGCTATTTACCGAGGAGCGGGCCACGGTTTCCAGGATTTGGGCGGGGTTGATGGGGCGATTCTCATCAACGGCGGAATAGGGCGCCCACAAGGGGGCGCATCTGTCCCTGGAACGGGACACATGCCAATCCGTTCATCACGCCACAACCCGAACTCTCTCTTAGCGGCTGTGGGGAGTCTCTTCCGATAAAAGTCCTTTCCAATTCGGAGATGAGCCTAAAGGAGGGTAGAGAATGTATGGAGTTCAGGCGACGGATTTTTGCGACTTATTAAGGCTCTGTTCGCGTTAAGTGTGTGAAGTTGTCTAATAGCTTGAATTTTTCTTAGATTTCCTGTGAGACCATTAGGCTCTGTTGACATTTGGCGAGTAACCCATTTTTTTTCAACATGTTATGAGTGAAATGGGTATTTTGCATAAAGAATAACGTTCAGGAAACAATGCCTTTTTATTGTGAATGGATAATGTGGTTTACTTTATCTGATGGGTGGCGAGGCACTCGATTAGACGGCCTTCTTTGTAAATATACTTATCCTATTCACGGGGTTCC
>CAZQHJ010000189.1:0-3577 GCA_964593225.1 uncultured Thiotrichales bacterium | reverse complement strand
GGCAACAAAATACGTCAATGGCAATTGGAAAACAGTTTCATTCGGTTGCCCTGCCAAGGAAGTCGATCAAAAACACATGAATCACTACAATATGGATCATCGGCATCTTTGTTTCCATATCAGGGGTTCTCGCTTCGTTACTGGTAGCCACTGTTATTTATTCGACGAACCAATAAAAAGGCCTGTACCGACGGGCTTTTTCATTTTCGATAAAAATATCCATGAACACCCCATCGACCCACCTGGATGAATTGAAAAAATATTACGGTACCATACTCAAAGGCAGCGCCGATCTCAAAACCGGCGCCTGTTGTTCCACGGATGAAGGTCTGACCCCGGCAATCAAGGCGGCCCTTTCTAATATCAATGATGGCGTCCTTAGCCATTTTTACGGTTGCGGCTCGCCGCTCCCGCCACTGCTGGCCGGTTGCACGGTGCTCGATCTGGGGTGCGGCTCGGGACGGGACGTGTATCTCGCCGCGCAACTGGTGGGACCGGGGGGCTATGTCATCGGCGTGGATATGACCGACGAGCAACTGAAGATTGCCCGGGACAATCGGATCTGGCACATGGCCCGTTTCGGTTATATCCGGCCCAATGTGGATTTTCGCCAGGGCTACATGGAGGACCTGGGTGCATTGGGCATCTCGGACGATACCATCGACGTGGTGATCTCCAATTGCGTCCTGAACCTCTCCCTGGACAAGCGTTCGGTATTCGGCGAGATCTTTCGGGTATTGAAGCCGGGCGGTGAGCTGTTCTTCTCCGATGTCTTCTCGGGTCGCAGGGTGCCGGAACGGTTTCATGCCGATCCCCTGCTCCACGGAGAATGCCTGGCCGGGGCCCTGTATTCGGAAGACTTCCGGCGCCTGTTACGGGATCTCGGCTGCCCGGATTACCGGGTGACCGATTCCCGTCCCCTGGCGTTGAACAACCCGGAAGTGGAACGGACCATCGGCATGGTGGATTTTTACTCCCTCACCATCCGGGCCTTTAAGCTTCCGAACCTGGAGGATCGGTGCGAGGACTACGGACAGGTGGCCACTTACCACGGCACGATTGCCGATTGGCCCCATTTCTTCGACCTGGATGAGCAGTATCGCTTTATCACCGGCAAACCCACTCCGGTTTGCGGGAATACCGCCAGCATCCTTGCCGAGACCCGATACCGCGATCATTTTGCCGTTCAGGGCGACCGCTCGACCCACTTCGGCCCCTTCGATTGTGTCTGTGCACCATCGATCCGGGACATTGCCAACCCGGAAGGGGCGCCTCATGGGGCGAGCGCCGATGGAAGCGGGAGCGGCGGGTGTTGTTGCTGATTCCTCTCGCGCCCCGTTCCGCGAAGCGCGACCATATCATCTCGTGGCGCAAAATGCCTATTTGAAAAGATGCTCCCGGTAGTGTTTCAGTTCGTCGATGGATTCCAGGATATCGTCCAGGGCCAGGTGGCGGTTCTGCTTTTTGAAGGCTTTGTAGACTTCGGGCGCCCAACGCGCGCAGAGTTCTTTCAGGGTGCTGACATCCAGGTTTCGGTAGTGAAAATACTGTTCCAGCTTTGGCATGTAGCGGATGAGGAAGCGACGGTCCAGGGAGATACTGTTTCCGCACATGGGTGATTTACCCTGTGCCACATAACGACTGATGAACGCCAATGTCAGTCTCTCGGCATCCGCCTCGCGGACGGTGCTGTTCCGAACCCGCTCGATCAGGCCGGATTTGCCGTGCTGCTTGGTATTCCAGTCATCCATCCCGTTCAGGATCCCGTCGGGTTGATGGATGGCGAGAGAGGGCCCCTCGCCAATGATATTCAGAGAGGAATCGGTGATAATGGTGGCGATCTCAATGATATAATTTTGTTCTGGATCGAGGCCGGTCATTTCCAAATCGATCCAAATCAGATTATCGGTGTTTTGCGTCATGTAAAACCTTAGAGCCTGTATTGATTTATGGGAATCGTAGCGAGCTAGCGGGAATACCGTGGCCGTCTCCCCGCAAAATCGACTGCGTAATAAAAAAGAAATAACACTATGAAGTCCATCATAAAGAAATTTTTTCCATTGAGTATTTTATTTCCGGCTCTGCTTGCGGTCGGTCACGCCTACGGCGCCGACCTGGAAGCAGGCGGAAAACTGCACGAGGAGAATTGCGTCACATGCCACAATTCCTTGAACGATGGGGACGCCAATTCGTTATACACCCGGGAAGATCGCCGTGTCACTTCGCTTCCGGGCCTGAAGGCGCAGGTGGAGCGCTGTCAATACAGTCTGGAACTCCAATGGTTCGATAAAGAGATCGATCGCGTTACAGCGTATCTCAACCATCATTTCTATCACTTTTGAGTCCGAATGACCTTGCGGGGGCGAAATCATTCGTCCAACCAATCACCGGCATGGGTGCGCGCCAGATCGGCAAGCGCAGCGATGTGTTCCGGCCGATCATTGAGCCCGGGGATGTAGTGGAACACTTCGCCGCCCACCGAGCAAAAGGTCTCCCGACCGCGGATCCCGATCTCTTCCAGGGTCTCGACGCAATCGGCCGAGAAACCGGGGCATATCACGTCGACGCTTTTTACGCCCGCTTTCCCCCACTCCCCCAGTAATTCATTAGTACTCGGCGTCAGCCAGTCCTCTCGTCCGACCCGGGACTGAAAGGCGATCGCCCATTGTCTGTTCTCAAGGGGTCCATTGCTCAGGGATAGCCGTTCGACGACCCGACAGACCGTCGCCCGACACTGGTCATGATACGGATCGCCGCCTTCGATATGCCGAACGGGCAGCCCATGGAATGAGAACAACAACCGATCCGGGGCAGGCCGTTCCCGCCAGGCCAGATGAATGCTTTTACACAGCGCCGCAATATAGCCTTCATCGTCGTGGTAGCCGTTGATGAACCGTAGCGCCGGCACCCAACGCCAGCGTTCCATCTCCCTGGCGATGGCGTCGAAGGTGGAGGCTGTCGTCACGGCGGAATACTGGGGATACAGCGGCAAGACCAGTAGCCTTCGAACCCCATCGGCGTGTAATCGTTGCAGCGCGTTTCCCAGGGCGGGTTCCTGGTAACGCATGCCGAGCTCGACCCGAACAGGCGCCGAGAACCGTTCGGTCATCAGGGACTGCAGGGCCGATGCCTGACGCCTCGAGATCACCAATAGCGGGGACCCCTCGGGGGTCCAGACCTTGCGGTAGATCCGCGCGCTCCGGGCCGGTCGGGTGCGAAGGATGATGCCGTGCAGGATCAACCACCACAGGGGTCTCGGTAATCCATCGACCACCCGTCGATCCCATAGGAACTCCGCCAGGTACTTGCGAACGGCGCCGGGGGTCGGCGCTGGGGGCGTGCCGAGATTGGTCAACAGGATTCCGACGGCATCCTTTTTCTGCGAGAGATGATGTGGCATTGTTCTCCCAGGGGACTACGCAGCGGAGATTGTTCCGCTTGAGTCGAAACGAGAGACGGTGAAAGTGTCTCTATACGGATTCTACTTCGTTTCGGTTGCGAAAGGACATGGTATCCTTTTACCACCCAGGGCAACCGAATGAAAAGTGCCACATTTGCATGTGGTTACGTATGATCT
>CAZQHJ010000188.1:0-3604 GCA_964593225.1 uncultured Thiotrichales bacterium | reverse complement strand
ACTTCACTTTTTTCAACCACCTAACCCTAACCCTAATCATCAACAGCCCCTAATATCTCAGGCCGCGCGGCAGGCGGATGCAGTCGTCCTGACAAAGGATGCGGATTTCCCCCATCTCGTCAAACAACACGGCCCACCCCTTTCTACCCCGCTGTCAATGCGTAAGTCCTGGTTTTTAGGCTTTGTACTGAGACAATACGTACGGATGGAAAAAAGACGCCGCACATGCACGATACCCGATACCCTGATCGGGGTTCGTTTCGACCGGGCACTTGCCCAGGTGTTTCCCGATTATTCCCGCTCCCGACTTCAGAGATGGGTTCGGAACGGACAGGTTACCGTGGAAGGGCAATGCATCCGTGGGCGCGACCCGGTACAAGGTGGCGAACGGGTTATGTTGGTGGCCGAACCCGAAGAGAACGGTCGGTGGGAGTCGGAAGCGTTGCCACTGGCCATGGTTTACGAGGACGAAGACATCGTCGTTGTCGATAAACCCGCCGGATTGGTGGTTCATCCCGGAGCCGGCAATCCGGGGAGGACGTTGATCAACGCCTTATTGCATCATGATCCGCGTCTCGCCGGCATACCCCGCGCCGGTATTGTCCATCGGCTGGACAGGGATACATCCGGGTTACTCGTCGTCGCACGCACGCTTCGCGCCCACAAGCGGCTGGTGGAATTGCTGAAGGACCATGGTGTTGCACGGGAATACGACGCGGTGGTGGTGGGCGCCATGCTATCCGGCGGATGCGTGAATGCCCCGATAGGCAGACACCGGGTCCATCGCACTCGCATGGCCGTCACCGACCTGGGACGACCCGCTGTCACCCACTACCGAATCCGACATCGCCTTCCCACCCATACCTACATTCGGGTGAACCTCGAAACCGGGCGGACCCACCAGATCCGCGTTCACATGGCCCACATTGGCCATCCCCTGGTGGGAGATCCCCTATACGGGGGTCGTTTGTTTATCCCGAAGGGAGCGGATGCGGCATTGTCGGCTATCCTGAGCACCTTCAAACGCCAGGCGCTTCATGCCCGTCGTTTGTCCTTTCCTCATCCCGTGTCCGACGAGCCGTGTACTTTCACCTCTCCATTGCCGGATGATTTTGTCGGGTTATTAGACGCTTTGATGTGATCGGGTTAGGACCTGTTAAATATCCCGCAATCCCTCCGACGGCTCGATTCGAGCAGAGCGATATCCACCCAGGGCCGCGGCGGATATGGCGGCGAACACGGTAAGTGCCGCGGTGATGAGGAAATGTTCCATCATTAACTGGCATACTATCTGTCCTTCCTGAAGTTGTGGCATCAACATACGGTTGATGGTTTGTTCCACCCCAATGTAAATGATGCTCGCCAACATCCAGCCAAGCGAGGCCGTGAAAAGGGCCTGCAGGACAGGAAACCAAACAATATCGCCGGTGCGAAAGCCGACCAATCGCAACACGCTGAGCTCTTTGCGTTTTCGCTCCACATTTGCCCATAGACTGGCGCCCAGGGAAAAAGAAAAGCCAATGAAACCGATGATGGCGATAATCCAGAACACAGCAGTAAAATTACGATCTATGGTTTGTACTGTCTCGATATCCACGGCTCGCGTTCTGACGTCGATACCTTGAGAAATCAGCGCATCACGCAAAACGACCACATCGTCGATGGTGCGCGCGAACAGCCGAAAACTTGGAAACGTGCGCGCAGGTGGCGCCTGATCACCCGGCCAATCGAAGATCGGCACGGCGTGGCCATCCTGAAAATCCTCGACCGCCGTTATCAACGGAAGGGAAACAAAAGCCCCATCGCGAGGGAAGGCCGCCGGGGGCGCCGTTCCTATCAGCGTAAGAGGCAGGTGTACGCGCTCATGTTTTCCCTGAAATCGGCGCGCCAGGCTCCCGTTGATAATGTCGCCGACACTGACATTGAGTTTTCCGGCCGCGGACTCGGAAAGGACAATCTCGGTCGGTGCCGTTGGAACGGGTTTGTCGGAAAGTAACAGCGGTTCTCCCTTGGCCGTCGGAATCAGTTCCACCGAGATAATCCGTGGCGCGGTGTTGCTTTTTAGCTGAATGGTCGCCGCGATATTTCGGGTACGCGGAATCACGAAACCTACCGTCGGCTGTTTCGCGATGCTTTCGAACCAATCCGCGTCATAATGTCCACTTCTCACGGAACGGATCTCCCGGTTTCTGGGTTCTTCCACCAGTTGCTCGATCATGGAGCCGACGATACCGAATTTGAGGCCGAACAGCACCATCATCGGCGCGAGTACCGAGGCCAGTGCCAAGATAAAACACCCCGACATCACCCACTCGTGGACATAATCCCGGAAGGCAAGCCAAAATATGTGGATAACACCGGCAGGTGGATATTTCGGCAGGTGCTGCGTGACCACTAGCCCGTCACCACGGTTTCAGTGAGATCGCCATGCTGCCGCGTCCGGTGGGAGAGACCGCGCAACCCCAATTTTTCCACGTGGTTCCAGTCGTGACTGGCCACGATGACGGTGATGTGGAATTTCTCCACGAGGTGGATGAAAAGTGTCATGATCTTCCTCGCTGTGATGGGGTCCAGAGGGGCCGTCGGTTCGTCCGCGATCACGATAGAGGGTTTGTGGGCCAGCGCGCGGGCAATGGCGACCCGCTGGCGCTCCCCCACCGAAAGCAGGGAAGGGCGCTTATTGAGATGACGTTCGATTTCCAGGGATTTCGCCAGTTGCTTGATGGTCCCATCGTCCGGCATGCCGAGCAGGCGGCGAGAAAGACTGATATTATCCCGTACCGTCAGATAGGGCAGCAAGCCACCGGTTTGCATCACGTAACCCATGCGTTGCCTGCGAAGATCGCCCAAATGGTTCA
This sequence comes from uncultured Thiotrichales bacterium, assembly GCA_964593225.1. Classification (GTDB taxonomy): domain Bacteria; phylum Pseudomonadota; class Gammaproteobacteria; order HK1; family HK1; genus JABDQX01. Next base: position 746 of record CAZQHJ010000188.1, on the reverse strand, counting down.
ATTTGCCCCGTTTCCAGTCGTGAGCGATATCCAGCGGGGGCGCGCCGGGTTCCGGTCGAAATCGAAACGCACCGACTTCGGAAGGTTGCAACACCATGGCCAGCAGATCCAGCAAAGTGCTTTTGCCGCAACCGCTTTGACCAATCAAGGCAATCTTCTCGCCGAGTGCTATTTGGAGGCTGGGCACCACCAGCCTAAAGGCCGTACCCTCGGCCTCACGCGTCTTTACGACTTCGCGCAGGTGATAGATAAGTACCCGATCCTTGGCCGAATCCTCGTTCGATTCTTCAGCCGGCGGCCCCCAAGGCTTTTCGGCCCGGCTAGGTTGATTTGGTTTTTTCACCTGATTATTTTACCGGGATTTTTCGTCGGAGGTTGTGAGAGACTATGAAAAAATCCCCTGCCACCCATCTGGATTTTATACTTCGAACGGGCCATTTTCCGGATGTTGAAAACAGACGGAACGCCGGATGGTGTTGGAAATGACATCTTGATTCGGATGCTCTGAACCCTATGCAAAAGTCCGGCTTGCCTCCTCCAGCTGCGAAATAGGCTCAAAATGCTCGTTTACTACAGTAAACTCCACTTTTTCGCCTATTTTTGCCTTGCTGGAGAACACAATCCGGACTTTTGCATAAGGCTCGTTCTTACATACCTGAATACTACCGGAGCTTGTTTTCCAGAAGCCCGAAACAGGGCAACCGAATGAAAGTATTTTTATATTGACAAATCTGGCAAATGGAGGC
>CAZQHJ010000187.1:0-3715 GCA_964593225.1 uncultured Thiotrichales bacterium | reverse complement strand
GGCTTGGTTCAAACCCTAATTCTTAGCCTTGATAAAGCACTAGTGGCTCATTCCACATTACCAAGGGTATTAAAAGTGAATCAATCACTACCGACTTCCGGTTGGTGGTGATTGATTTATGCGGTTATTAGTAAATTCGGTTTCATTTGTCGGGGGTGATGCGATGCAACATTCCCGTTTTCAATATATTGTCATTGAGTCTATTGCCATGAAAGTATCCCGTCGTTGTTTCGTTTCCGGCCGCGTCCAGGGGGTGTACTTCCGCGCCAGCACCCACGAAAAGGCTGCGGAACTCGGCGTCACCGCCCAGGCCGTCAATCTGGACGATGGCCGTGTCAGGGTAGCGCTCCAGGGCGATGCGGAAAAAGTGGCCGCCCTGGAGCGGTGGTTATGGCTTGGGCCGCCCAGCGCCCGCGTGGACAACGTCCGATGTGAATAGTCGAGTGGAATCCGCGAAGCAATAGGGGAAAAATTACAGGCCCATCAGCTCCTTCACATGGGCAGCAGCGCTCCTGCCCAGGGCGTTCAGGGCATAACCGCCCTCCAGGACGGAAACGATCCGGCCTTCGGCATACTCCTCGGCGAGGGCCATGAGCTCTCGGGTTATCCAGGCGTAGTCGCGTTCCGAAATGTCGATATCGGCCATGTCGTCCTCGGCATGGGCGTCGAAGCCCGCCGAGATAAAAATCATCTGGGGCCGGAAGGCGTGGAGTTCGGGGAGCCAGCGGGCGGTAATGGCCTCGCGGAAGGCCTTTCCGGTGGTGCCGGATTGGAGTTCCACATTGATAAGGCGACCGGGAAGGGTAGGCCGTCCGCTGTACGGGAAGAGGGGGTGCTGATAGGCCGAGCAGACCATCACCCTTTGGGTGTTTTCGAAGATATCCTCGGTGCCGTTGCCGTGATGCACATCGAAATCGACGATGGCGACCCGTTCCAGACGGTGTTTCGTCAGGGCGTGGGCCGCCCCCACCGCCACATTGTTGAAAAAGCAGAACCCCATGGCCTCGTTCCGTTCCGCGTGGTGTCCCGGCGGGCGCACGCAACAAAAGGCGTTGTCGATTCCCCAGCCCATCACGAGATCGGTGGCCAGCACCACGGCGCCCGCGGCATAGACTGCCGCGTCGACGGTATGGGGATTCATGTAGGTGTCGGGATCGAGATGGAAGAGTCCCTTCTTGGGGGAACTCGACAGGATCTTGTGCACGTGCCGTTTGGTGTGGACGCGCTTCAATTGCCAAGTGGTGGCCGGGGGCGCCTCGTAGTATCGCATGAAATCGAGCAGTCCACTGGAGAGCAGACGGTCCTCGATGGCGCCTATGCGCTCCGGGCACTCGGGATGCCCTTCGATCATCTCATGCTGGAGGCAGACGGGGTGTGAAATGTAGGCGGTACGCATAGTGTATGGTTTCTCTATAATGATCGCATTGTTCGGGGGAGGCCGCGACCCGATTTCACAAAAACACCTCGTCTAGCGTCTTGGCGCTCAACACCCGTTGTTCCCACAGCGCCGGTTCGTCGGCGCGAGCGTTCCCGATGCGTTGCGCGAGGGCCGGCGGCAATGCGCCGAATTTGTATACTTCTAACGGCTGATTCGTTTACATTTTTAGACAAGTCGATAAGCGGGTGGTATTACAAATAACCGCTGTATTAAAGGCTTCCATATGACTTGGTGCAATTAGCGCCTGTTGTGCCGGAAAGTTCGGAAATCTGCCGCTAAAAGTATAACCGAGCAGACGTGTCGGGAGGGCGATTTCGCTTTTCCCCCGTCCCAGTTCCAGGCCCCTCTCCATGCCCCGCCGGTGGAAGGGCATAACGTTCCACATCTATTTGGGTCAGCATTTCTTCGGCCTCCTCTATTTACGCCTTAAGGTTACGATTGGCGGAAAGCACATGCAACATCTCCGCGTACTCCCGAAACCGTTTCGGATCCTCGCCCAGCCCGGCGTGGATGTGATTCACCACCGCCTGGGGGTCATGATCGCCGAAGTTGCAAAGAATGGCCAATATTAATGAATCCGGGGTATCTTTTTCCAACGAATACCGACAATCCACCCTGTCCATGTCCATCAGCCCGTGGCGGTAATGACATCCCGGTCCATGGAGTCCGTCGGGCATGGTCTGGACCACCGGATCGGCCTGACGGTCCTCGACCGGTATCTCGAACCGCATCGCGCACTCACCGGATCGAATTCCGGGTCGAGGGGGTCTTGCACGAGGGTTTCCCAGGAAGCGAAGGGTCGTCCGTCCCCATCCGAATCGATGGCTAGTACCCCAAGTTGTAAGTTTGCTGTATTAAAATCGGCAACAATCCATTGATTTCTCATTAAAGGATCATAATCGAAGGAATTTGCGGTGCGCAGCACTAGGTAAAAACTCATCAATCGGTCGCTTTCGTCCTCATCTGTAATCGACCCAAAACTCGATGGGATCCGTTTGTCCTTTCCACCGGAGCCGCTGGAAACCGCCCCGGGCGTCACAGGTCGCCTCCACCCCCCATTTCAGGCAATCGGCCAGGAAGCCGAAGGCGTGGAAGAGGCTGCTCTTGCCGACGCCATTCCTGCCGATGACGGCGAAGCGGCGTCAATCCCACGAGCTCCACCGCCTTCAGGGCCCGGAAATTTACGCTTCCAAAGCGTTCGATCTTGGCTATTGGGTAATCCTCGAACGGTTATTTTCCCGTCACCTCCGGAATCGAACCGGTCGTTTCGAAGGGGAAAATCGATGCGTCGATTTTCCGAATTCACCCTTGGATTTCTGAAATCGTCCCATGGACTTTCGACATTCACGCTTCGAAAATAATCATCGACGCCTCGAATGATAAAATCGACGTTTCGAATCCTATTTTCAACGCCTCGAATTCCGGAATCGACGGGTCGATTCGAAAAATTCACGGATCGATTCCGAAAATCGAGGCATCGATTTTTCGATTCGATGCCGAGATCCCATGTCCCATCATAGAGTTCGTCCGATTCCTTCCCATGGATCCGGCGGGCCGCGGCGGCAATGGGCCAATCGTAGGGTTGGTCGGTCGTCATGAACCCCTCGATAGTGTCCGAATCGGCCTCATCGTCGCCCTAAAAGGCGGGTTGTCCGCCCCAAAGGGGGGATCCATGCCCGTTGAGAGGACATATCCCGCCGCGGCCCGATGGATCTCGTCGGTGGAACCGAAATATTGTCCGATGGTCCCCAATGCCGATTCCGGCAAACCTTCCGACGCCATTGGTCATCATTCTTGGGCAACACCCTTCCCGCACGACCTCCGGTCGACGAAAATGGGTCGCTCCTTCAGGGGCCGGCCCGCCGCTTCGGCGATCTCCACCTGGCGCGCTGTGATAAGATCCAGGCAGTGACATATCTCATTCCGGGTGTTTTTCGAGAGGGGATGTTCGGAACCGGGCGCTGTGGCGGTATCCCGGACAACGTCCACCAGGGTCCCCCGAACGGCGGCGAGGATGCGTTCTTCCATCGTTGGTGTGTCTTGATTCATGTGTATTGGCTTAATCCAAAGGTTTTTGGTAATCGTCCCGATATTCCGACTTCTCTTTATAGCGCCCCGGCTGTCTTCGAAACTATTAGAGTCTGTTGACATTTGATTTCAGGATTTGTTCAACCCATTGATATACAATGATTTCTCGAAAATCGACGTTTTCGTATAACAAATCTTGGATTCAACTCGTAAGTGCAACCTTACAGTGTTGGTAAAGAGACAAGCCGC
>CAZQHJ010000186.1:0-3718 GCA_964593225.1 uncultured Thiotrichales bacterium | reverse complement strand
CAGGGAAACGTTCTAACACAAGTGGGAAATCCCCGGCGAAAAAATAATAAAGAATTAATACGCTACACGAGTAAAACCTCGGATTGCCGAGGTTGCCCGCTGCGATCACAATGCCTGACTGATAAAGCCAAATTCAGGCAGATAAGCCGTTGGGTAAATGAAGATGTCGTGGAACGACACAAAGCACGCATGGAACAAAATCCGAATATATTGCGTCCAGCGGTTGGAAAATGCATTAAAAATGGCTCAATACGCTTAGAAAAGAGGAAATTTCTCTCTTTTCTACAGAAATAATGAGTATGCAAAAAATCCTTCGCACGGGTTCTTGAGACAAAAAACGACCTGCCTTTGGGCATTCTCGAATACTTTCATGGTCTCACCTGGGTTATGCACACATCCCAAGCCGCTTTGCCTCCAAGGTAAATATCTTTACCCAACAGGTTCTTTCGCCTTATCTCAACTTCCATCGGCCATGCTTCTTTCCTATTGAGGTAACCGACAACAAGAGGCGCATACGCAAGCGCTATCCCTATCCGGCGCCGCTCATTACCTCAACTATGGGACAACTTTCGAACAACTTGATGAAATCGGCTTATGCCATCGGCGACAATGAGGCCCCACAGCGCCTCAATCAGGCAAGAGATGACCTTTTCGTTCTATCAACAAATCCCTGAAATCCGACGCTTGAAGGCTCCTTTCATTGACTTTCTTTCAGGCTCATTTCTGAAGTGGAAAGAACTCAACCTATAGACTTTCCACACCACTGTAATCGAGAAAGTTGCGGTGTGCGGTACTACGCTTCCAAGACGCCAAACAGGCGCGGCATTGTTGCTTTTGTTGGGAATCATTGTGCTTCTCTCGTCCGGCATTTTCATCGATCACCTGGGACAGGCTGCTCTTCATCGATTACAACAGGATCAAAAAACCACGGAAGCGCTTTTTGCCGCAAAACAAGCGCTGATCGGCTGGGCGGTCGGTCATCCGAATGTCCCGGGACTTATGCCATGGACGGATCGAAATGGCGATGGCAATTATGACGGAGACAGCGATTGCGCAAGCCTGTCATCGGATGCAACGTTCAACCCGTCGTTCCTGCTGGGTCGTATCCCCTGGCGGGGCAGGACAACCCCCTGCGAGGAAACACACGGGGGACTCGGTATCGATGTGAAGGATAGTGCAGGAGAGCGTTTATGGTATGCGGTATCGCGCAATCTGATTCGACGATACCAATCACCCGCCGGATACCCGACAATCAACCCCACCCTTGCAAATACTGCGCCATTCCCCTGGCTTACTGTGCGCGACGCCACCAACGCATCGATCTCGAACCGCGTGGCGGCTGTGATCCTGGCACCCGGCTCGGTATTGAATGATCAAGACCGCTCTGCCTATGCGCCGGATCCGAAAAACTATCTCGATATCCACGCCTCGACAGGCATCAATAACGCCGATGCCGATGACTGTTTCGATAATCACACGGGTTGTGACGGCACTGAGGGAGAAGATTTCGTTCTGGCTGATGCCGATACAGGGTTCAATGACCAGCTGATATTCATTACCATCGATGAATTGATGCGGGCGGTTGAAAAACGCGTACTGAACGAGGTCGATAAGGTTTTGGATGATTATCGAAAAACTGCTGGCCAAGAAGTCACTGGCGTATATCCGTGGATGAGTCCATTCGCGTATCCGACGACCACCTTATCGAGCGATGTCAGCGAAGACGGCACGGATACCACTCGTCACCTTATCGACAGTAACGCGGACTTCATGAACACCGGTATCCGGCCAGGACAAGTGGTTCGCAACTTGACCGATGGCTCCAAGGGCATTGTCGAGACCGTAAACACTGAAACCATGCTTACCTTGACCACCGACGGTCTGCGCGGCGGTGAAGACAACCGATTCGACGTCAATCACATCAGCGACCCCGACGACAACGACAGATATGAGATCCTTATGGACAGCTCGGGTCTCGCCACGGATGGCAGCTCTGGAAATACGTTGGAGGACACCAACCGATCCGTCGGTTTCGATGCGCTTGGCATCCGGATCGGGGATATCCTGGAAAACGTTAGCGATGAAACCTACGGGGTTGTCGCCGCGCAGCCGTCCGCTGACACGATAACGCTGGCCAGGTTGGGTTCCGACGACACCATGGCGTTCGATCCCGGTGATAGCTATGAGATCCCCCGCTTCAACGGCGTACCGGACGTGTGGGAAGGTCACCTGCCCTTTCATGCCATGGGCGAGCGCTTCCGGACCGGATTCACCATTGCCTGGCATATCCCAGAGGAAATACCGGACAAATCGTCCCTTTCGGATAATGCCGGCTACCTGGCGTCACTGGAAAACGCTATTCAATGCTCGGACGAGCCGGACCGGGCGGAAACGGACAGCTGCGACCCGGATCGGTTGCCCAAGGCGGTACCATGGGCCGATGGATCCTGCGCTTGGCAAGGTATCAATGTGGTTCGTTGCGAGGGACAAACAGAATGGATATCGTACCTTACCGGAACCATCACCGAAACAGATGAAAACGACCCCCTGGGATTCCAGGACGATAGCGCCGATTTCCAAGGGTTCGGGGTCGAACAGGGAGACATCGTTCTAAACCAAACCGACGGCTCCCGAAGCGTGATCGAACAGGTTACGGCCCAGGGCATCCGAGCCTTTGCGCTATACGATGGCGTAAAGAATCATTTCGAAACAGGTGACGAATACCAAATCCGGGTTGCAGCCAAGCGCATTCCGGGGCAAGACGCTCAGGAGGAAAAAGCAGACTGCGCCGATGTCTGGGATGGCGCGGCTACCCTCGCCTGCGGCCCCGGCACGTTGGTGGACATCGGCGCCAATTTTTGGGGAAACGGTGTGCGACCGGGCGATGCCATTCAAAACCGGTCCCAAGGGTGGTGGGGGATTATCGAGGCAGTGGGGGAACCCGGCGCATTCGACAATACGCAGGATACCCTGCGCGTGGAGAACGCATCGGACGCCGCCGGCGCGGGAAACCATTTCGCCGATGGCGACGCCTATGTCATCCGCTCCGGATTCGTTGACGAGCGACGTTACGCATTCGATTTGGCCTTTACCGGCGAGGCCACCGTCTACGACAACGGTGGCCTGCGCCATGTGGAAACGGGAAGCCAGGTACTGTTCTCCCAACGAAACGCCATCCACATCCAAGACAGGGACACAGTCAACCAGCGAATCGTGGTCGATGCCTCGATAACTACCCACGGCGCGACCCTGGGTGAGATCAAGGTATCCGGGATTCAACGCGACCTCGAACCGAATTTCCCGTCCTGGTTCTTAGCCAACCACTGGCATCATTTCATCTATGTAGCGGCATCGCCTGCATACCTGCCTCAAAGTAACGAAAACCCTGATGACGGCAACTGCATCCCTAACAACGACTGTTTAACATTACGGACCGAAAATATGGGAGGGACCACGAACCAAAACGACGTCCGGGCCCTGGTTATCGCCGCGGGATTGGAAACCGATGGAGAGAATTGCCCCCAAAACCGACCGGCCTCGGATGTTGCCCAGTACCTCGAGGGGGAAAATATACACCCTACCGGGAATGCCGGCGATCTCACGTTCCAACGAAAACACCCACGGCTGATGGACGCGTGTTTTCGGGATCAGGCGCATGTTATCAAGTGAATACTCTACCGCCTAAAGGCGGTAGCTTCGGGGAACGGCTAAAGCCGGC
>CAZQHJ010000185.1:0-3806 GCA_964593225.1 uncultured Thiotrichales bacterium | reverse complement strand
TAAACCCGCCTGGGATGATGCCTTCCGCTATGACATCTTGGCCAAACAATGATTTATTATTCGGTTGCCCTGCTTCGTAATCGTACTTCACCATGCCCGATCCTCAATATGGCTATAATTACGTCCAGATCGAAACACACGCTCTCGGAGGGCGATACGGTGGTGTGTGCACTTCGTTGCTTTCCTCGGAGGCTTTCCGGAACAGCCACTTGATCTTTGCGCAAAACGGATGGCCTACCGAAGTCAGCATACAAACGAAAAATATATAAATTCCCGCCAACTTCCGAAAAGAGCGTCAGTCAAAATTTACCAGCGTCGTGCCTACGCCTTCCCTGGGCAAATCCTCCCCGAAACAACGCTGGTAGTATTCGGCGATGATGGGGCGCTCCGTTTCGTCGCACTTATTGAGAAACGTCAGCCGAAACGCGAACCCCATATCCCCGAACAGACGGGCATTCTGCGCCCAGGTCAGCACCGTGCGCGGGCTCATGACGGTGGAGATGTCCCCATTCATGAAGCCGGTTCGGGTCATATCGGCCAGCTTCACCATGGTGCTCACGGTATCCCACCCCCCTTTGACCTTGTACTCCGGCACCTTGGAAAGGACGATCTCCACCTCCGCGTCATGGTGCAGGTAGTTCAGCAACACCACGATATTCCAGCGATCCATCTGTCCCTGGTTGATGGGTTGGGTGCCATGGTAGAGCCCGGTGGTATCCCCCAGGCCCACGGTGTTGGCCGTGGCGAAGAGCCGAAAAGACGGGTGGGGATGCAAAACACGGGACTGGTCCAGGAGCGTCAGGCGACCCTCGGCCTCCAGCACCCGCTGGATGACGAACATCACATCGGGGCGGCCGGCGTCGTATTCGTCGAAGACCAGGGCCGTGGGGTTTTGATAGGCCCAGGGTAGGATCCCCTCCCGGAACTCCGTGATCTGCTGACCGTCCTTGAGGACGATGGCGTCCTTGCCCACAAAATCTATGCGGCTGATGTGGCTGTCCAGGTTGATCCGGACACAGGGCCAGTTGAGACGCGCCGCCACCTGTTCGATGTGGGTGGATTTCCCGGTACCGTGATAGCCCTGTATCAGGACCTTCCGGCCGTAGGCGAACCCTGCCAGGATCGCAAGGGTTGTATCGTGATCGAACCGGTAGGAGGCGTCCACGGCGGGGACGTGCTCGGTGGGACGACTGAAGGCCGGGACCTCGAGTTCGCTATCGATATCGAACAACTCCCGGACCGAGATCTTTGTATCGGGAATGCCGCCGTTGATGGATTCGGTGGAAGAAGTAGCGCGCAAAGACATGGTTATCAACCTTTGTGGATGGCCTTCGTGAATGAATATCAATGATTTCACTGGGCGAAATCATCCGGACGAAATGATTGAGCGCGATGCTACAGAAGATTCGGTTTACATGCAAAATGCAGCCGGGAAATTACCGACCGGAAGATACAGGGAACCGGTTTCGGTGGAACAAAAAGGCAAGTGGATGGATAGGAATCATTTCAAATACACCAGCAACAGCGATACCGCCACCGGCGTCACCCCCGGAATCCGACCGGCCTGACCCAGTGTGGCGGGGCGCGTCTCGGCCAGCCGCTGGCGGACCTCCGTGGAGAGTCCCGGCACCGCTTCGTAGTCCAGATCCGGGGGGATCGCCCGCTCCTCGAAGAGCGCCATCCGGGCGATCTCGTCGGTCTGGCGCTGGATATAGCCCTGGTACTTGGCCGCGATCTCCAGTTGCTCCATGACAACCGGGTCATGAACGCCCTCACCAACCCCTGGCAGGGACATGAGCGCCCGGTAGCCCACCTCGGGCCGACGCAAGAGATCGAACAGGTTGTATTCCCGGCCGATGGGTTGGCCCAACACCCGCGTCGCCTCTTCCGGCGGCAACCGGGCCGGCGTCACCCAGGTGGCGCGAAGACGGGCCTCCTCGCGTTCGATGGCCTCGCGCTTTTCCTGAAATGCCCGCCAGCGCCCATCATCCACCAACCCCAGCCGGCGTCCCGTTTCGGTGAGGCGCCGGTCGGCGTTGTCTTCCCGCAGCAGCAGGCGGTACTCGGCCCGGCTGGTGAACATGCGGTAGGGTTCGGTGAGTCCCTTGGTGATGAGGTCGTCCACCATCACGCCCAGATAGGCCTCGTCCCGGCGGGGCCACCAGGGGTCTTCATCCCGCGCATACCGCACCGCGTTCAGCCCCGCCAGCAGACCCTGGGCGGCGGCCTCCTCGTAGCCGGTGGTGCCGTTGATTTGACCGGCGAAGAAGAGCCCGGCGATGGCGCGGGTCTCCAGGCCGGGCTTCAGATCCCGGGGGTCGAAGAAATCGTATTCGATGGCGTAGCCGGGCCGGGTGATATGGGCGTTTTCCAGCCCCCGGATGGCGCGCACGTAGGCGTATTGGGTATCGAAGGGGAGGCTGGTGGAGATGCCGTTGGGGTATAGCTCCGTGGTGTCCAGCCCCTCGGGCTCCAGGAAGATCTGGTGGGCGGACTTGTCGGCGAACCGGACCACCTTGTCCTCGATGGACGGACAATAACGGGGTCCCACCCCCTGGATGGTTCCACTGTACAGGGGCGAGCGGTCCAGGCTCGCCAGGATGATCTCGTGGGTGCGGGGGTTAGTGTGGGTGATGTGGCAGGGGACCTGCCGGGGATGCGCTCCGGGGTCGCCGAGATAGGAAAAGACCGGGGTCGGTTCGTCCCCCGACTGGATTTCCAGCCGTGAATAGTCCACGGTCTTGCTATTGATGCGGGGCGGCGTGCCGGTTTTCAAGCGACCCACACGCAGCGGCAATTCCCGCAGCCGTTCGGCCAGGGCGTTGGAAGGCGGACTGCCGGCCCGCCCGCCCTGGTAATTGGACTGGCCGATATGGATCAAACCGCAGAGAAAGGTCCCCACCGTCAGCACCACCGCCCGGGCGTGGAATCGAAGGCCCATTTGGGTGACGACCCCCGTTACCCGCGTCCCCTCGATAACGAGATCGGCGACTTCCTGCTGGAACAGGGTCAGGTTTTCTTGGGTCTCCAGGGCCTTGCGCACCACGGTCTTGTAGATGGCCCGGTCCATCTGGCCCCGGGTGGCGCGCACTGCGGGCCCCTTGCGGGCGTTGAGCATCCGAAACTGGATGCCGGCCAGATCAGCGGCGTGGGCCATGAGCCCCCCCAGGGCGTCGATCTCCTTGACGAGATGGCTCTTGCCGATGCCGCCGATGGCCGGATTGCAGCTCATCTGGCCGAACCCTTCGATGCTCTGGGTCAGCAACAGGGCGCGGGCGCCCATCCGGGCCGCGGCGAGGGCCGCCTCGGCGCCGGCGTGGCCGCCACCGACGATGATGATGTCGAAGGGTTGGGGGTATCGCATTAAAAATCCGGTAGTGTTTCAGTTTGAAATTTTTAGGGTTTCATGCCCCGAGGGGCTTCGTCATCCGGCCGCAACCCTCCTGGCGATTCCCGGTCGGGTACGCAGTCTCCGTGCCCGGGGCGAGGGCTGGGTGGCCCTCGACTGGAAGGAGCCCGCCGACGGCGGGAAGGTTGCCACCTGTCGAATCCGGCACCGAGAACGCGGATCGAGTATTGTGTAGTCGCGATCAATAAGAGCGTGTTTGAAAATTCTCGGTCGTAGCGAGGCGGCAGCCCGATTGTGACCCGAAAACAAAGTCGGGGAGTGTAGCGAGCTACATGATGCCCGAACCTTGAACAGACCTTGCACCTTGCGCAACGCTGCGGGCTCCATTCATTCAGACAGGCTCTAAGAAGCTGTTTGGGAATTCGTCATCTACCGCGGCGGCGCCCGAATTGCGTCC
>CAZQHJ010000184.1:0-3862 GCA_964593225.1 uncultured Thiotrichales bacterium | reverse complement strand
GGGCTTCGCATACGTAGCCCCTTCGGGGCATGGAACAACGGATCTTTCAGACAGAGCCACTGCCTGAAAATATCCACCCGGGAAAATACCAACCTGGAAGCCAACAAGAGCCTTGTTTATTTCCCTCTCGGCTTTACAAACAGATCAAGTTTTAAGAGCGGTTTACTAACGCAAGCTCATATCTCATTGGTCCGAGGCACGGCCTCGCTAGGGCGCTCCGGCACTACGTAGAGGAGGGGCAGCATACCTTCCCGGAGTTGCGCCATCACGTCGCGGTACTCGTCGATGCCGAGGCTGGAATCGAGCTGCCGGGCAGGGATGCCCCGGGCGGCGAGCGCGTCGGTCCGGTCCTTCATCGGCAGGGGCGATACCACCAGGGTGACGCCCGGGAGCAGCAGGGCGGGCAACTAGCGGTCGATCCGAGTGATAAATTAGGATAAGTTCAACGATAACTTACTGATACGAAAAAGAACATAATCCTAAAATATCTGCCGCGCGCAGCACTAACAGAGCGACTTGCCGCCGCCGGTGGGGAAGACCGCGGCTGCCGATTCCCCGTCGAGGAGATGCCGAATCACCGCTTCCTGACCGGGGCGCGGTTCGCTGAAGCCGAAGTGGCGCTGCAGGTGATGCCGGATGTCTTGGGTCATGTGGGGTTCCCTGCCGTGGGTGTTTGATGGGCAGGCCGCTGCCTGATCGTCCGTGAACAGGGGCAAAATTCTGTTGTTCCTTGAGGGAAAGATAAGGTCGGCTTTTTCGTTTCTCCCGGATGCATCCTGGCGTATTATTCTCCGTATATTCCAAGCGAGGGGCAGCAAGCCATGCAATATGGAGAGATAGGATGGAAAATTCGGCGTTATCGGCAAATAACACCCGGCAAGTACAGGCCGTTTTCCGTGGGCATATGATCCTCCAAGCTTTCCCGTTATCAGACCGAATGCCGTGTGTTCGAACAGAAATACGGTGCATCGTTCGATAGCGTTCAGCAGGGCAAGCGAGGCCAAGGCATGGAAGATTTCGCGCTGGAAGATGATTTGCCGGACTGGGAATACGCGCGGGCAGCCTTGCAGTGGTGGCAGGGGCAATTACGGGAATTCCGCGATGCTGCTTGATCTGAATCGAACGCCATCGGGCGGCGATACAGTCCTGGCATATCGAGTCTTACGACCGGGATGGCCCCAACCCGGAAAATCCGGAACCAAAAAGGTTGGTGAAATATCATTTCCAGATATTCTCGAATTTTCTGATCGTTTTGCTCAGGATTTTCCGGGAAAGTGACTATTTTCCGTTTGAAGGCCCAAATTGTTTTTCGTGACGGAAGTCTGCTGCATATCAGGCAAATCATCCTGGGAGAAGCGGTGTACGAATACGCTTTTCATTGGCAAGACGCCGCCGGACAACTCTTGTGCCGCTGGGACAATGCCCCGCATTGGCCGGAAACCGTTACCCATCCGCATCACAAACATGTGATGCGGGAGCAATACGAAACAGTCACCGAGTCGCGGGGCGGTGATTTGGAGGTTGTGTTCGAGGAAATCATCCGTTCATTGCCCCAGCTCGGCAAAAAAGCACCTTTGCCTGACCGTCGATGATGGCTTACGTATCGGAAAGGGATCCGTCAATAGCGAAATAATTTCAGACCGGTTGCCGCCACCGCTCATCAAGGCGGCAGGACAACTCTCAAAATAGCCAGCGCCTGCAAAAAAGTAGACAGTTGCTTATAAATTGATACAAATCTCCTATATCCATATAGGCCGCCACCATATTTTTATAGAAAATTGCTTATTGTTTATACAATCCGCCTATTTCGTTGTCCAAGAGAGACCGTTCAGAGTCGCCGAGGCGGACGGATTCAGGTTTGCCAGCGCCTCTCGTTGACACCCCCTTCCTCCCGGAATTACCCTTCCTCCATCGCTTCACCCAGAAATCCTCTCCCAGGAGGACCACCATGCCGGAAAACACCGATTCCACCCCCAAAAAGACCGATCTCGAAAAGATCGCGAAGCTCCTGGACGTCCAATACCAACCGCCGCTGGACCCCGGCGATGTCCAGTCCCTCAACAAATCCTTGCCCGGATGCTGATCCATGTCTAAATACCTTGCTCAACAACCGGCAGCAAATCATTGATGAACACCGACACGATAATCGAAGGAGGTTGCCGCGCGCAGCGCCAGGCCATCACCGACGACACCGCCCGCTTCGTCGAGAAGCACGCTGGGACCCTCAATCTCGACCCCGCCGTCCTCGCCGGTCTGACGCAGGGGCTCGCCGACGTGCAACGCCTGGAACCCGCCGAGCGTCTCCTGGAAAAACTCCATACTTCCGTCTATCACCAGCGCCTCCAGGCCACCAGCCAGTGCAGGCAGGGGGCATGCTGGACACCGCCCGCCGGGTCCGGGAGTTCGCCAATGCCTACCCCGAGGTCGCCGAGGAAGCGAAATTCCTGCTGGATTTCATGAAGGCCTTCCGACCGGGGCCGAAGAAGGAGAAGAAGCCGGTAGGGGGTGGAAATGTATAGAGGAGAACCAAACTTCCTCTTTTCCAAGGTGGGTTGGTTCTCGGTCAGAGATCGCCAAATGGATACCATGTCGAAGGAGATTAATGGCTACTATGGAAACAAGCTGTTGAATACCCCGGTAGACGATCTTGCCTCTTATTTCGAGCAAAAATATCGGATTGATGTGCCTGCCCTACGCGAGAATGAAATCCTGGCGGATCAACACGAGAGCCAAATCGACGTCAGCCATGACCCGAGGCGGTATATCGGGGATCGTGGCCAGCCATTTTTTGTCGCCGGCACGGAAGTCGAAATAACGATTCCGTTCGATGGCGAAGCCGGTGCGTTCAATATTCGGCCTACCCGCTTCACATCATCTCCACCCATCGCGGAGGTAAGAGGGTCTGCTTTGGTTTTGTCCATTCGTGGTACCGAGCTAACGGCTGAAGATGTCCGATCCCGGATTGATCGAACTATTTCGGAGATCAATAATTACCTTCAGAACCTGCGGAGGGATGCCGCTGAATTGAACGGAGGCCTGCTTGACGCCGCGCACACTGCCATCGAACGCAGGCGGGATAAATTGCTGAAGAATCAGAACCTCGTTTCCGCTCTGGGATTTCCACTCAAGGAACGAGCGGATGCTCCCAGGACATATTCGGCACCTGACGTGCGGCGCAGGATTCAGCCCCACCCGCCCGAGGCAAGTTCCGCGCCTTACAAACCGGAACCCGAACTCGACCAAGGCCATTACGGGCACATACTCGGCGTTGTCGAGAACATGGCCCATGTAATGGAACGCAGTCCGTCGGCTTTCTCACACATGGATGAAGAGGCGTTGAGGAGCCATTTTCTGGTTCAGTTGAACGGGCATTTCGAGGGAGCGGCCACCGGCGAGACGTTCAACTACTCCGGCAAAACCGATATTTTGGTTCGGGTCGAAGATAAAAACATCTTCATTGGCGAATGCAAATTTTGGGGTGGCCCGAAGAAGCTGACCGAAACCATCGACCAGATCCTGTCTTATAGCGCCTGGAGGGATACCAAGGTCGCGATCCTGATATTCAATAAGAACAAGAATTTCTCGGCGGTTTTGGAGGCGATCACACCCACAGTAGAAACGCATCCCAACTACAAGCGAATAGTAAACCAGGATTCGGAGTCCCGTTTCAGGTACGTTTTCTCCCACAAGGATGATGCAAATCGAGAACTGACGCTTACCATTCTCGCCTTTGATGTGCCGCGCCAACTATCATAATTTGGCGTTCGACAAGGCGCTCCAGCAAACCGACTCAATTGCTTTAGGAACGATAACTGAGAATTATTCTATACATGAGTTCTGTAGTTGAAACCAATGAAACCGC
>CAZQHJ010000183.1:0-4099 GCA_964593225.1 uncultured Thiotrichales bacterium | reverse complement strand
CTCTTGCACGGGCTTGGTTCAAACCCTAATTCTTAGCCTTGATAAAGCACTAGGGATTTTTTAGACCCCCTCTAAGGGCCTAAGAGTACGTCTGAAAATCCCCGCTCGACCGGGTTGGCCCCTGAATCGCGGCCTGCTGCGTTGCACAAGGCGCGAGGTCCGTTTAGGTTTGGGCGTCCTGTAGCCCGCTACGCGCGCCCCTGATTTCACACACCCGTGGACACTTTGCAACCTTTCCGGCCACGTTCGGGAACCGTTTCCACGGGCTGGAAACTTCTTTACGGCTGCTGAACCCGTTCAGTCTGTCTCATTTCATCGATTCAAAAAAACGTCCCATCGATGGGGGATGAGGCGCTCGCAAAGCGCTTGCGCGGCATGCGGCCCGCCAGGAACGCCGCCCGGCCCGCCTCAATGGCCTTTTTCATTGCCGAGGCCATGAGCACAGGCTCGCGGGCGGCGGCAATGCCGGTATTCATCAAGACGCCATCGCACCCCAATTCCATGGCGATGGCGGCGTCCGACGCAGTGCCGACCCCGGCGTCTACGAGGACCGGCACCCCGGCATTTTCCACGATGGTCATGATATTGTAGGGATTGCGGATACCGAGTCCGGAACCGATGGGGGCCGCCAGCGGCATGACTGCTACGCATCCGATCTCTTCGAGGTGCTTGGCGACGATGGGATCGTCGTTGGTGTACACCATGACCTTGAAGCCGTTCCGAACCAATTCCTCGGCGGCCTCCAGGGTTTGTACGATGTCCGGGAACAGGGTTTTTTCGTCCCCCAATACCTCAAGCTTGACGAGATCGTGTCCGTCCAGCAATTCCCGGGCCAGCATACAGGTGCGAACCGCCGAACGGGTGTCATAGCAACCGGCTGTGTTGGGCAAAATGGTGTATCGGTCGGGTGGAATGACATCCAGGAGGTTGGGCTCGTTGGGGTTCTGTCCGATGTTGCTGCGACGGATGGCCACCGTCACGATCTCGGCCCCGCTCGCCTCGATAGCCAGGCGGGTTTCCTCCAAATCCCGATACTTACCGGTGCCCACGAGCAGCCTTGAATGATACGGAACGCCGGCGATCATCAGCCGCTCGTTGTCAATTCCATCACCGATCTCGCCGCTTCCCAATGTCGATTTTTTACTGTACATTTGAACCACTCACTTACCTTTAAGGTGTCTCCAAAAGATATATCCGAAAACAGATATATCCGAAAATCCATCGGAAAGCCAAGTTTCCGACACTTCTTCATTTCGCTCCGAAGGGACGCTACGTCGCATTGATTGGGTTAAGTATCTTAACTTAATCTTTGGTGCATCGGAAAAACGAAAGTCCTGGAAACCCACCGCCTATCGATTTTTCGTTCGGGCGTCGGGGCATCCCTTGCGGATGCCCGAAGAACCGGCAAGCAAGGGCCGGCAGGGGTCAGACAATAGGGGCCGACAATAGCACGTTCGCAAGGAGCGCCCCCTACGGTTCAATAGGAAAATTGATGGGCGATCATGTTCCTGAAATATGCCATATATCAATGTTTCAAGAGGAAATTATCATGACGCAAACTGCAAGAGAATTGCACATTAATCCGCCTCGCGAACTGATCATAGACCAGGCCAGCGCTTCCGTGCTAAAAGCGCAATCCGTCGAATACCCCTCCCACACGCTATCCATGCGGCAAACCTGTGATCTGGAACTGCTCCTGAACGGCGGATTTTCTCCGCTCAATGGATTCATGAATCGACAGACCTATGAAAAGGTCTTGGGTGAACTGCGCCTCGACGACGGTTCGGTATGGCCCATACCCATCGTGCTGGATGTGGATGAATCCTTGGCGCAGACGCTCGAACCGGGTGTAAAACTCGCGCTGCGGGACGACGAAGGTTTCATGCTCGCCGTATTGGACATCGAGGATATCTGGAAACCCGATAAAAGACAGGAGGCCCAAGCGGTCTACGGCACCGACTCACAGGAACACCCGGGGGTGCGCGCGCTCTTCGAGAATGTTCGGGACCATTACGTGGGCGGACGCATCACCGGCATCCAACTGCCCATGCATTCCGATTATGAAGGATTCCGGCACACGCCCGCCGAACTGCATCATTCATTCGACAAGCTCGGCTGGCGGCGCATCGTCGGGTTCCATACCAGCCAGCCTATGCACCGCTTGCAGTGGGAAGTGACCATGCGTGCGGCCAAGACCGTCCAGGCCCATCTCCTGTTGCATCCCGTTGTGGGCATCAGCCGCCCGGGCGATCTTGTCTATCACGCCCGCGTCAAGTGTTACCAGGCCATCAAGCAGCATTATCCCCATGGGCTTGCCATGCTCTCGCTCCTGCCCCTTGCCATGCGCATGGCCGGCCCCCGCGAAGCACTGTGGCATGCTTTGATCCGAAAAAACTACGGCTGCACTCATTTCATTATCGGCAATGATCACGGGGGGCCCTGGCAGACGGCCGATGCCATGCCCGAATTCTATCCCCGGTATGCAGCCCAGGAACTGGTCGCCGAGTACCAGCAAGAGATCGGCATCGAACCGGTGCCGTTGAAGCGGCTCTGTTACGCCCCTAAACAAGGCCGATTCATCGAGCGGGAAGGGACCGAAGAGACCGATGAGCCATGCGTCAGGCTATCGGCGCGGGAGGTGGCCGAGCGTTTGTCCCGTAATGAGAACCTCCCCGACTGGTTCACTTGGCCCCAGGTCCTGGAGGCCCTGCGCGCCGCCCATCTGCCCCGCAACCGGCAAGGGATCACGCTGTTCTTCACCGGACTGTCCGGGTCGGGAAAATCCACCCTGGCCAAGATCATGTATGGCAAGTTCATCGAACAAGGCAGTCGGCCCGTGACATTGCTGGACGGGGATATCGTGCGTCGTAACCTGTCCAGCGAGCTTGGCTTTTCCAAGGCCCATCGTGATCTGAACATCCGCCGGATCGGTTTCGTCGCCGCCGAGATCACCAAAAACCAAGGTGTCGCCATCTGCGCGCCCATTGCCCCCTACACGGAGACCCGTAATGCGGTGCGGTCCCTGATTGAAGAGCATGGCGCATTTGTCGAGATCCACATATCAACGCCCCTGGATGTCTGCGAGGCCCGCGATCGAAAAGGACTCTATGCTAAGGCGCGCAAAGGCCTTATTCCCGAATTCACCGGGATCAGCGACCCCTATGAAGCCCCCGAGAATCCGGAGCTGCGCATCGACACGGCGGATCTGAGTCCCATGCAAGCGTCCCAGGAGATTTTCTTGTATCTGCTACGGGAGGGATATTTGGATACCAAATAATTTTGCCTGGTGAGACATAGGGAGAGGGGGGCTGAGTTTCGTTACCGCCCCCCTACGGAGGTAATGGCCATCACGGAAGGCGTGGCCGATATGAGTTGTACTTACGAGTTGAATCCAAGAGGAAAAGTTGCGTACGAAGTCAGAATAATTACAATCAATCCCGCAAAGCGGGATTACTCGCGCGTATCTTTTTCGCCACTTTGTCAAGAATGCCATTTACGTACTTGTGGCTTTGTTCGGCGCCGAAGGATTTTGCGAGTTCAACCGCCTCGTTGACGACGACTCGCCAGGGTACGTCGGAACGAAATTCCAATTCATAAGTGCCGATCCACAAGATGGCGCGTTCGACGGGATCGATTTGGCGCAAGGGGCGATCGACTACGGGCGTCAAGTGGTCATCCAATTGCGGCACGGAACGGGGAATCTCTCGCACCAACTCCCGAAAGTAATCTTTATTGAGGACGGGGAAGTCCCATTGTTCCAAGAATGTGACAGCAACGATATCAGTGTCTTGACCGGTCATTTGCCATTGATACAGCGCCTGCAATGCCGCCCGCCGGGCATGGGTTCGTAGCCCCCGTGGAGATTTTCTTTCCGTATGGGTCGTGGGCAGCTCATGCTTGGCCATGATCGTGCAAACCTCCAGGTTGTGTTGACATGATTATTCTGAAATTTGTTCAATTCATTACTAAGGGTAGTAAATAATCTCGCGGGAAAATGACCACGATTTCCCATTTTCCCGCTACGATTCCCCTAAGTTTGACAGGCTAGTACTGCACGTCATAAATTCATTAGATTAATATTAAATCACCAGAGGCTTAC
>CAZQHJ010000182.1:0-4221 GCA_964593225.1 uncultured Thiotrichales bacterium | reverse complement strand
GTTAGCCCCAACACCTTGCCTTTATAACGCGCGAAACCGCGCTCGCTCAGGTACTTGTTCACGATGGGGCCAACACTGCCTTGTCCACGCCCAGTCGCAGGTCATTACTCGCGTATACTCGCCAGCCCAGGCAACGTACGGCATTTTGATACGCGAGCGGGTCTAGCTTCGCTCTCGACAGTTGTTTGGCTTTTTTCCACCGTCCGTGCGGGACGCTCTTTGTAGACACGCTTGCGGATAATGCGAGTCTCAGTGTGGTAATTTGCCGTCACAATACTTTCCACTTTGTTTTTGCGGAGAATTTTGTCAACCGCTGCCCTCAATTCATCAGCATCCGAAACCTTACGCTTGCGTCCGCGTATATTGAGTTCGGCGATGGCTTCCCGGACTTTTTTTATCCTCGCATCGAGCACTTCCTGCTCTCGTTTGGCGTATACGTGGTTTAGACGATGATCACCTTGTGAAAGTATGTAACTTAGCCACCCGGTTGTCACTTGCCCTATGCTTAGGCCTTGCCAGTTCCCATATGCCTGAAAATTATCATCAATCAATTCCGCTAAGCGCATTTTTTTTATCTGTCCCAGCAATAGCGGAACATCATCTACTCGTTCTGTTCTCGTGGTAAACTTTTGGGTGTCCATCCCAATAGCTTACACCAATCTGCTGAACTGGCCTGTCAGATGAGCGAACCGTCAGTGTTTACACGCCAAAACACGGAAGCTGGCTCAACATGGCCCAGTGTGAATTGAGTGTCTTGAGCCGTCAGTGTACCGAACAACGACTGGCGGATATTGATACAGCCTATTCCGAAATCATCCCCTGGACAAAAAAACGGAATCAATCAACAGAGCCTGTCGATTGCCGCTTCACTACCAACGATGCACGAGTCAAGCTAAAGCGACTTTATCCTAAATTATCAAACTCAACCACTACCAGATGAATTCGGTAGGTTGTGGCCGCTAAAGCGGCCCGGCGGACTAAACCGCCGACTGAAGAAAATCCATCTGAAGATGGGGGTTTCAAACCCCTATCCGCCTTCGGCGGACTGAAGTTTTTTGGGACAATGAAAGACCACTAGCTCCGGGGCTTGGGCCTTGGTCGGAGTCTGACCGGCGCCCACATGGACGCCCATCTCTTTCAGCGCCTTGTTGATCCGCTTCGTGCACTGGTTGACCTTGGTGGTGCAGTACACATTGTCGCCATAGATCTCGGACTGGGTGATGGACTGACCGGTCTTCAGGGCCTTGAAGTGGGCCTCGTGTCCGGCGACCCAGGCCGTCCAGGTAATGAATGAAGATGCAGGTGAAGCCGAAGAAGAACTTCTTGACATCCAGCCTCTGAAAATACGCGCCCATGCAGGTCAGCGCGGTGAATATGAGCCAAGTGAGAATCAAAGAGGCAAAGGGCGATAGGGCCTCATAGGCCTTGCCCGCCTTGCCGTAGGAGACGGAAAGGATCCGCCCCCACGAAGGATCGGCCCAAAAAGCGGTCCACTCCCAGGTCTTGGGTTTCGCCATCCAACCCACCAGGTCGAGACCCCAGATGGAGAACATACCGGCAAGGAACAGGATCAGGCCCAGCCACACGGCCCACCAGTCTTCGGTGCCGAGCATGCCGTCATACCATTTCTTGTTTACGGTCATTTTCGTGTCCTCCTCTTAGAGGGTGTCTAAAAATTCCCGGTCGTCACGAGGCGGCGGCCCGATCGCGTCCGGCGGCGTTGGGAAAGGTCCGAGGTTTCTCATGGGGTGGGCCTCATGTTTCGACAATCGATTGATGTTGCGTAGCCTGTTGTAAGCATTACTCGACATGCCGGCGACATCGCCGGATACAGTGTCGACATCACGCGAGATGCCGATTATATCTCCGGATATAGTATCGACCTCACGTGCGATCCCGACGATATCACACGATATGTCGCCTACATTTCGCGAAACATGGACAATGTCGCGCGATACATTATCGGCATCACTCGATACGTTATAGACATCCTGGGATAGGTTATCGACATCGCGCGTGATGTGGATAATCTATCCCAGGATGTTTCCTGGATTGCGCGCGATGCCGGTAATGTATCCTTGTACCCTGGTGATACATCCCGAATTCCATACCTCATCTGGAGTATCTCCATGAACTTCGCGTCCTCTGCGACAACAAAAGTGCTTTACGAACCCCAGAGGGCATGGAGAAAAACGCGGAAGGCCCATGATTCGGACACCCTATTATGATTTTGCAAGGGAACATCCATTCGAACGCTGCGCGTTCGGATAGGTCATCTGTCAGCGCTTCGCGCCGGAACCCGAACGGGATAGGCTCGGATTCGGGCATCGGGTTTCCCGGGATTTTTATTTCTCCGATACGTCAAGATCATTCACAGTATCCATGGATACGACGCGATTGAAATAGTGCGCATGGTATTGCCGCAACCAGGTGGGGAAGGTATCGAAATCGAACCCCATGAAGACCGTCAGACGGCTGCCAGCCGGATACTTTCCTCCCTCTTGCAAGGCGCGCCGCACATCGCTATCGAGATCCGATAACGCCTCGCCCTCCGCCGTCAGGCGATCATTGCGGGCGATCCACCTTTCACCGTCATGAATGAGGCGAAGTTCGATATCCGCTTTCGTTGGCCCTCTCCGATTCGATTGGGACCGAGACACAAGGTGTAGGGAATTTCAGAAGCTGCGTGATATTTTGCCATCGATAGCGACTATTTCACCATTCGGTATCCCAGCGATGGATTTCACTCGGGTTAGACACACTCGATGCCTTACAATGGGTTCCGTCTTAGGTAGAATAGGTAACGTCATGGTCGATAAAGACGTTTCATTCGGTTGCCCTGTCCGAACAAGAGCCTTTGTTTTTTGGAGAACGACCATCGATACAAACACACCTCACTCGACGATCACCACGACGACAAATATTTCCGACGACACGCTTCATGAGCCCACTGTCTGACAAACATATCGTACTCGGGGTAACCGGGGGAATCGCGGCCTACAAAAGCGCCGAACTCGTCCGCCGATTGCGCGAATGGGGCGCCGATATCAAGGTCGTCATGACGCGCGGGGCCCGGCAATTCATCACGCCCCTGACCTTCCAGGCCCTCTCCGGCAACCCCGTCCACACGGATATCTTCCATGACGAGGGCGCCATGGCCATGGACCACATCGAACTTGCCCGCTGGGCGGACCTTGTCCTCATTGCGCCGGCTACGGCGGACAGAATCGCGAGGATGGCCCATGGCTTGGCGGACGATTTGCTCGGCACCCTGTGTCTTGCCACCACGGCAACCCTCGCCATCGCGCCGGCCATGAACCGGCAAATGTGGCAGTCTCACATAACCCAGGCCAATGTCCGGCAGTTGGACGGATACGGCGTCATCCGCCTCGGGCCGGGAGAAGGCGCGCAGGCCTGTGGTGAAACGGGTCCGGGAAGGATGCTGGAGCCCCGGGACATCGCGACCCGCGTGCGTGGGTTGTTCGCCGAGCCCCTATTGAAAGGCCTCTCTGTCTTGATAACGGCCGGTCCCACTCGGGAGGCCCTGGACCCGGTACGATTCCTCACCAACGCAAGCTCCGGCAGGATGGGCCATGAAATTGCCCGGGCGGTGGTGGAGACCGGGGGGGCCTGCACCCTCGTCACCGGTCCCGTGACATTGGAAAACCCGGCGGGCGTCCGGCGCATTCGGGTAACCGGCGCCCGTGAAATGCGCAACGCCGTCATGGCCCATCTGGCCGGGAAGGACATCTTTATCGCCACGGCCGCGGTGGCCGACTACCGGCCCGTCGACTATACCCAGAGGAAGCGGAAAAAAGGGGCCGCTACCCTGGATCTGCCCCTGGAACTCAACCCGGACATCCTTGCCGAAGTCACCGCCCTGCCCAACCCCCCGTTCTCGGTGGGTTTTGCAGCCGAAACCCATGATGTGGAGCGCCATGCCCAGGAAAAACGCCGGAGAAAATCCCTGGACATGATCGCGGCCAATCACGTGGGGGGGCCGGAGATCGGTTTCGAGAGTGATGAAAACGCCCTCAGCGTCTATTGGGAGGGGGGCGGGGCCGAGATCGCCCGGGACTCGAAATGGCAGGTTGCCCACCGATTGTTGGCCCTGGTGGCGGAGCGGTACCCTGGGATATGGGGGGGCAGGGATTAGCCAATCTCTTTACTCACGGTTCGCTTACTTCATAAGTTGGTTCGACAAATTTATCTACCCGGAAC
>CAZQHJ010000181.1:0-4264 GCA_964593225.1 uncultured Thiotrichales bacterium | reverse complement strand
GAAAGCCGGGCTCCAGCGGGCGATCATGAAGCAGGCGGATCTTACCGAGGGTGACCTTTGACGCCAAACCCGGCAAGTAGTGGGCGCGGGCCGGAGCAATAGAAATAGCCCAATGAAAGAAAAACCCTATCTCGATTCCACCATCCCGAGTGACTTTCGACCGGCGGAAATCCCTGGCCACCTTTGCCGACATCACCAGGCAATGGTGGTGGGAGATGGCGGGTGAATATGAACGCTTTATATCGGGCGCCGTGGTGGATGAATTGGAGAGTGGCAATTATCCGAATCAAGAAAAAATCATCGCGCTCGTATCCGGGGTTTCGTTGTTGCCGCGACTCGACGATCTCGATGGGATCGTGGAATCCTATGTCGCCAATTACGTCATGCCCAAATCCCTGAGCGGCGACGCCGCGCATCTGGCCTACGCCAGCTATTACAATATGGAGTATCTTCTTACCTGGAACTGTCGCCACCTTGCCAATGCCAACAAGCGCGGGCACATCCGGATCATCAACGGTCGCTTGGGTCTTGCGACCCCGGAGATCATCACGCCACTGGAACTGTTCAAAGAGGAGAAAGGTCCATGATCCACTCGGAAATCCTGGAAGAGAAATATCGCGTACAGGCGAAACTCGCCGAGGAAAGCACCTCCATCCGCGACTATATGGATCGTTCGCAACGCGCGGTCGAGAGAGTTGCGAAAAAATACGGGTTTCGTTGGAAGTACGCGGATCTGCCCGGCACACCCGGCGTTGGCGCCCGCATCGAGGCATTGAAATCGGAAAACCGGGAACAATGAGAATCGCGCTGACATAGACGACGGGGCTTTCATCTTCAAGAATCCCGCGCGCCTGGGCCGTGAGACGATCCGTTGAAAACAACGCCCACAGGAAGGTATGCGTATCCACCGGATAGTCTGTCACGGGCGCAGGAATTCCTCGTCGGTCATCTCGAAATTCTCCATTCGCGGCGTCGCTTTTCCCTCCAACAGGCCGAGCCGACGCTTTCCGGTGTTCCATGGCTTACAGGGACCTCGATCCCCCACCTCTACCCCACCGCCCGGAGGGACGAAACGCCGGGCGCGCTCCCGGGCAATGAGGGCATGCAGGGCCTCGCGGACCAGATTCGCCCGATCCTGAAGGCCGGTAACCCGGTTGGCTTGTTCCAACAGGTCGTGGTCGATATTTATGGTTGTTTGCATGGATAGTGATTCGCCGAGATATTCACCGAAGGGTCGAAAGCGTTATGTATCGGAAGGGATCGGAAAAAGATTCAAATGGATCCCGCGCGATCCCGGAAAAAAGATTCGGCGCAATCCTTATCGCCGAATCATCCGGTATCGCGGGCGAGTCTCCTGGGTTCCCCGCGAACCAATCGGTCTTTCATCCCGTTTTGTATGGAGAGCAGGAATCTATAGTAGGCATCGGGAGCGGGGCCACATTCGCGCTCGATATCGAGGCGGATGTTCCGCACTTCCCGAACGATTGGATCATCGGTTATGGAGCTATTAAAAATAGCGTTATCGACCGTAGCGTCATGAGTTGCCATATCGGATCTCCATTGCTTGCTCCGGCGTACAAATCGTCGGTGTTTGCAAGCCGCCTAGCGAAGCTTCGCCTCAAACCGACAAAGCATGATTCGGCATTGGTAAAGCGTTTTGTAAAGGGTAACTCATTTGCGAAGCTGAGCGAGAAATAAACAAAGTATGGTGTTGATGTCCTGAACGATCCGGCGCACGGTCCTGCCCAGGATATGCGTAAAGTTCCACGAAATCAGGTAGTCCATGCCATGGAGCGTCGCCAGCGATAGATGGAACGTGTCCGCCCGCGCCTTTTCCGGTATCCGTGTCCTGGCGAAATACTCCCCCGCCAGCGCATTGACGTCCTCCGTTACCTCCAGCACCGGGAAATCGGCAATTGTTTTTAACGTATCGGAAAAAATTTTGGGGAACCGGTGCGTGTGTCAGAGCCCACCCCCTATCGGTCTTGGCGCGAAGCGCTAACATGTTCATCTGCGCCTTGCCGCATCCGGGTCCCCACGGCCGGCTTCCTGAATGACGATGGGGGACACGAAAGGCCGACAACCAGGGAGAATGATCTCCCACCATTCACGGGTAATTTCCCGATGCGCGGTTGCGATCAGGTTCCGGCTCGGCCGCGCCGTCAGATAGCTGACAACGGTTGTTTCGATGTATACAGAGGGGATTTCCATGGGGGCAAGGTTCATTCCGTCAGTAAATTACCCGGAGCGCGCGAACGAATCGGTTTGTTTCAGAGATATCTCTATCCGCTCGGCGATTTCCCGTTGGAGAGCGGCCTTGTTGCCATAAAGGTTCAGGTCCTTGTAATCGTACAGAACAAGCCTCAGCAGCCTGTCCACCAAGTCCGGGTTGACGGCGTGTTCGGCTATCAGATCGTCGAGCACCTGTTGTTCGATGGAGGGGAGTCTGATAATGGTTATTTCTTGTACATCGCGTCCATATTGACGGGCCAGGGCCGTGGCGGTCTCGGCGAGATCGAACTCCCGGTGCCACTCGGCCTGGATATAACGCAGTTCCTCATCGCTGAGAAGCGTCAGTCCGAGATCCCTTTCTATTTTCAGCAGTTTTTCCAGAATCTCCTTGCGGCATTCCGGTGAAAAGGGACCGGGGCCGTCACTGCCATCCCGGCGAACCGCGAGACGGCGCTCCGGTCTTTCCCGGATATCCTTCAGCCAATTACGGAATTCTATCAGCGGCCGCATCCAGTCCTCGCCGGTGTCGATGAAGCCCTGCATGGATCTATCCTGTCTGACCACCGTGCAGGTCCAGCAACCGAAGCGGCTGCCGCCACACGACGGCGTATCCGGATCCAGGACAATGGGGCACTCCCCGCTGGCGGCCTGTCGATAAAGCCCCAGCAAGAAGTCGTGACTGCCGCCCCAGGGGGGTGGGTGATTGAAGAGGTATTCCCAAACCTCATGGGTGCGCCAGTGGGAGATGGGCGTGGCCAGTATCCTCACCACAAATACGTTGCTCAACAACCCGGAACAACATATTGGTTTATTGGAAGAAAATCATCGAAGGGATTTGCCGTGCGCAGCACCGGGGCGTTGGGGATCTCATGGTGGGAATTGAGTCCGCGGGCGGTATGCACCCTGTCCTTCATGCGTTTCCCGCGTTCGCTGCTCTCGTCCGTTCGCGTCCCGAGCAGCAGCACGACGCTGCCGTATTCGCGGGTGATTTGTTCGATGACCCGGCGTGTGGGGCGAATCTTCATGTTGGTCGTGCACCAACGAAACCACCGGGTCGGAGAGGGATAGCCCTTGCCGATGAGTTTCCTCCAAAAGCTCTCTTGGGGTTCCGGGCTCACCAAGTGGACGTGGAGGTCGAGCCCATGTCGTCGCCCGCCTTCTTCGATGCGCGCCAATACTGCTTTCAGATACGCGCCGACATTGGGCGCCTCCACGCGCGTGTCGGATGAAACGATATGAACCGGTTTCGATGCCCGACTCCCCAGCCGTTTCAACAGGTGGAAAACCCATTGCAGCAGTAGCGTGGAGTCCTTGCCCCCGGAAAAGGCCACGACCCAGGGACGATGGTCGCTGTAATAGAGGTCTTGCAAGTCGGAGGCCGTCGTTTTTTCGATTTCACTTTCCAAGCACATCCACTCCCGGTCGTTCCAACTTGCCGAGCGCGCGAATCAGTGGCGGGCCATCGTTTCCGGCATGCCGCCACCGCGTTCCGAAACGAGGAC
This sequence comes from uncultured Thiotrichales bacterium, assembly GCA_964593225.1. Lineage (GTDB taxonomy): Bacteria > Pseudomonadota > Gammaproteobacteria > HK1 > HK1 > JABDQX01. The sequence goes on along the minus strand of CAZQHJ010000181.1, from coordinate 530 downwards.
ATAGAGATGCAGGGTTCGTCGCGAACATCGGTAAAATCCAGGACGAACGGCTCCGCCTGAAAGGGCGCGATGCCTTCAAGGGGAAGGAACAAGCGGCTGCACGGCGCGTGGCCGGAATTGGAGGGAAGCGGGAATTGCTCATCAAGGACTCAATATCTTAAGGCAGGTGTTCGAGTTAAGAAGCTGTTTGGAAATTCGCAATCTACCGCGGCGGTGCCCGAATTGCGTCCTGCCCCGTTGCGACGGGGGCGAGGTTCGTTATGTGCTTGGGGGCGTCGTGTAGTCCACTACAATTCTTATTTTCGCCCCCATCGCGCCTTGCGGGAGCCACAATCGGGAGCACCGCCTTACGATGCGAATTTCCAAACAGCTTCTAAGGAGAAGATATTTCACATTCAGAACGTTAATGTCTATGACAGTCGTCTGAAGAGATGGATGCACCGATTCAACGGGGTCGCGACTCGGTACCTCAACAGCAGGGCAACCGAATGAAAGTATTTTTATATTGACAAATCTGGCAAATGGAGGCG
>CAZQHJ010000180.1:0-4292 GCA_964593225.1 uncultured Thiotrichales bacterium | reverse complement strand
CACTTCACTTTTTTCAACCACCTAACCCTAACCCTAATCATCAACAGCCCCTAATCGAGTAGTGTCTCAGGATTCCGCGAAACGGAATCATTCATACAGCGCTTCGAACTTATCCCTGAAATCCTCCCAGACCCGGGCGCGGCGCAATTTCAATGAGGGGGTCACATGCCCCTCCTCCACCGAGAAATGTCCCTCGTGGATGTAGAATTTTTTGATGGTTTCATAAGAGGCAAGGCGGCTGTTGACGTCATCCACGGCGGCCTGAACGATGGCCCGCACCTGGGGGGTTTCCACCAGGGAGGCATGGCTCAGAAAATCTATCCCCTGCTGTTTGGCCCAGGCGTTCAGCACCGCTGCGCTCAGGGTGATCAGGGCCACAAGATATTTCTTTTCGTTCCCATAGACGGCCACATGTTCGATGAAGGGGTTACCGGCAAACAGGGCCTCAATGCCCCCCGGCCCGATGTTCTTGCCGCCGGAGGTGACGATGATTTCCTTTTTGCGGCCCTTGAAGTGGATGAAGCCGCCTTCGATCCACTCGCCAAGATCGCCGGTATGGAACCAACCTTCCTCGTCGAAACAGGCCCGGGTCTCCTCCGGTTTCTTGTAGTAACCGACGAAGACATTCTCGCCCTTCACGCAGATCTCACCTTCTTTGTCGATCATGACATCCACGTCGGGGACGGGCTTGCCGATGGAATCGAAGTTGTAGTCATCCAGGCGGTTCATGCTCACGTTGGGGGCGGTCTCGGTCAGCCCATAGCCCTCGATCATCTGAATACCGGCGGCCAGGAAAAATTCCTTGATCTCCCGTTTCAGACCCGCGCCGCCGCTCAGCAGGAAGGTGAGTTTGCCACCGGTCACCTCGTGGAGTTTCCGGTACTGTTCTTCTCTGTCGGGCGAGGCGTTGGTGGCCTCGGAATACATCTTTTCCCAGTAGGCGGGCACGCAGAGCAGGAAGGTGGGTCTGACTTGGGGGATAAGTTCGAGGAGGCTCCATGGATCGCAAAACCAGGATTCATAATCAAGCATGGTTTCGGTGTTCATGACACCGATCCCACCCATATGGGAGAGTGGTAACCAGATAATACCACGCCGTTCCCCCATGGGTGGAAAGGCGTGTTCCAGCGCCTTGACCCAACTTGCGGTGGAACTCGACAGGTTTCGATTGGTGAGCATGACACCCTTGGGGTCGCCGGTGGTACCCGATGTGTACATGATGTAGGCAAGGTCATCGAGTTCGATCTTATCCATGAGCCGCATCAATCTGTCGGGTTCGTCGGCGTGGACCCGCGCGCCCTCGGCATAGACATCCTTTAGCGCCACGATCTTGCCGGTGACCTCATCCATGGCAAGAGAGGCCTGGTTGTCCTCGTTGAACTGCGCCACCGCAGCCTCGACCCGGTCGTTCTCGTCCTCACCGCCATCCAGGTCCCACAGGATCACCTGGCGCACCTTGGTATAGTTGGACCACCTGGGGAGCAGCTTGGGAAATAACCCCAGCTCCGTGAACAGGATCTCCGCATCGCTGTGATCGGCCACATAATGGGTTTGATCCGGCGTATTCGAGAAATAGATGGGCACGAAAACGCCCCGCACCGCCTCGATGGCCGCCACCGCGTAGGCCCATTCCACGCGCGTATTGGCGAACACCGCCACCTTCCTATCCTTGCCGATGCCGTGTCGTTCCAGATAGAAGGCAATCTCCCGGCTTCTTGCCAGAAACTCCCCCCAGGTCACTCGGTCCCATCCGCCTTGACCGCCGGGAACATGGAAACGGACAGCATCCGGTTGCTCGGTGCCTTTTTTTATGATTTTTCGGATACCCGCGAGAAGTTTCATCGGCAGTTCTCTCTCTATTATTCAAGGTCCCTCAAGCGCGACCTATCAGAATCAGGAAAATAACAAAAGCAATCACCCATCCGATTGGCTTGATGACACCCAACCAGTCTTCCTGGGTCCCCTTTGGGGCCTCCTTGACCGCTTTTCTTGCGCTAGGCCAAAACCACAGCAGGAGAAGAATCGCCGCGGCGCCGACCAAGAGCTGTTCCCAGGTTTCCATGAAGCTTTTCTCCGGCGTTTGTCCGTTTCAAAGAAAAATCGAAAGGAAGTTGCGGCGCGCAGCGGTACGGTCAACCGGAGAACACCCGCTTGATCTCCCGATAAATCACCCCCGGCTGCAACGGCTGGCCATACACCCGGGTCCAGGAATCCAGATCGGTGAGGGTATGGGCGCGCAGCAACCAGGCAAGCTGCCCAAGCCGGCGCCGTTCCGGTGTCATGAGGGGCGCATCGGGGGTGTCGCTGTAGTTGATTTCGATGGTCATGACCCGTCCGAACCGGCTGAAGATCTGGGCAAGTCCCGGTTCCAGGGGAGATAGAAAGCGAAGATGCAGGGAAGAGACCGCATTCCCCTCGGCCCGCGCCCGATCCACGGCCTCCTCAATGGCCCCCTGACTGGAACCCCACCCCACCAATAAGAGATCGCCCTGGGGTTCGCCGTAGACGCGGGGGGACTTCAAGGAGCTCTGCAGGGCGGCCAGCTTGCGGCTGCGCATCTCGCAGCCCCGCTGATTGGACTCGGGATCGTAGGCGACCTTGCTGTTTCGGGTATGGGCCAGTCCCGTCAGGATATACTCCCCCCCCCGCTGACCGGGGAGCGGCCGGGACGAGAGTCCCGTCTCTTCATCCCAGTCGTAGGGCGCCACATCGGGGGACCATGGGGAGGCGTCCACAGGGGCGGCAAGCCAGTCGCCCCGCAAGTCGGGACGCGGATAGGGCTGCACGCCGGTGGCAAGGTTGGCGTCGGTCAGCAGGATCACGGGAGTACGGAACGCCTCGGCCAGTTTCCTGGCGGTAATGACGAAGTGCAGACACTCCTCAATGGTGGCGGCGGCCAATACCACCTTGGGGGCATCGCCCGGCGCGCCGAACAGAGCCGAGAGCAGATCGCCCTGCTCCACCTTGGTGGGCAGGCCGGTGGCCGGCCCGCCCCGTTGGACGGAGACGATGACGAGTGGGACCTCCGCCATAACGGCGAGGCCGATGGATTCCATCTTCAAGGCAAGCCCGGGACCGGAGGTGATGGTGCACGCGGTTTTCCCGGCAAAGGAAGCGCCCAGGGCGAAGTTGATGGCGGCGATCTCGTCCTCGGCCTGATGGACCACGCCACCGGTTTCATGGAAGACCTCGGCCAGAAAATGGGAGGCCGAGGTGGCCGGCGTGATGGGATACATAGAGACCATATCCATACCGGAGGCCATGACCCCGAGCCCGACGGCCTGATTGCCGTTGGTGACGATCAGGGGGGCGTCATTGGGCCAGGGGGGTATCTCGTAGGAAAAACCCAGTTGCTCTCCGGCAAATTCGTATCCGGCCCGGAAGAGCTCCCGGTTCAGGGTCCGGACCTGTTCGTGCTTTTTCGCAAAGGCGGCGCCAATGGCGACCAGCACCTTGTCCGTATCCCGTTGGTAGAGCCGGCAAAGCATCCCCAGGACAAACATGTTTTTCCCCACGCGTGGGTTATCCGTCAGGGTCTTGCAGGCCTCTTCCATGGCCAGCTCATGAACCACGAGCCCGCGTTCCCGGAGATCGGCGACGGTGGTCTGGTACTGTTCCACAATCTCCGGCGACGGGTCGGTACGCCACTTGTTTTCCAACAACACCAACGTTCCCGGCTTGTAGGCCCCACTGGCGATGCGCCCGCGCAGCACCTGCTCATTGAAGGCGACCACCAGATCCGCCTCGTCGCCCATATTCGTGATATAGCATGACCCCAAGCGGATACGGATGCCGCTGGCGCCCTGAGGCGAACGGGCAGGGGGCTTGATCTCGGCGGGGATGATCTCCACCGTCCACACGCCATTGCCCATTTGGGCGCTGATGGTGCCGAAGGTCTGGCCGGCCCGCTGCGCGCCTTCGCCGGAATCACTCACAATCTCGACGATGTGTTCGTCGATCCGAGTGGCGGTTCCGCTCCCGGAAGATGTATGCAATCTGTTTCCTCCCAACCCGACAAAGCCGGAACCCAAAAGGTTCACGAAAATTTCTTCGTCATTTTGTTCAAAATTCTGTCCTTAAGAGACTAAGTGACCTTGCCTTGCAAAATGCTATGGCATCGCTGGGCGTGTGAAATATGAAAATGATTCCACGCGCCGCCCTTTATCCATAGGTATGGATGCCGTTAACCTCACCATAACATATCTTCATTAAATCTTTCCATGCGTTCCCGGCTGCGGCAGGGCAACCGAATGAAAAGTGCCACATTTGCATGTGGTTACGTATGATCTCTT
>CAZQHJ010000179.1:0-4334 GCA_964593225.1 uncultured Thiotrichales bacterium | reverse complement strand
GTCATCAGCCAGCGGGCCCTGGAGGACAAGTTCAACGCCGACTGGGGGCAGACAGTACGCTCTTTGTGCTGGACGCTTAGTGTGACGGCCCCTTATAGTTGAGTCATAGACCGGCCGTACATGAACCGCAAAAGACGCGGCATACTCGAAGTTCCTCACCGAGAAACCACAGAGAATGACCCATAGAGAATGACAAACACCAGCAGCACATATGACGTCTTCCTGAGCCACAACGCCGCCGACAAAGCCCGCGTGCGGCGGTTGGCGGAACGGCTGCGGGACGCGGGGCTTTCCGTGTGGTTCGACGAGTGGGTCGTCACGCCCGGCGATGATATCTATCTCGCCATCGATCGCGGCCTGGAAGCCGCACGAGTACAGATATTATGTCTCTCGCCCGCAGCTCTGGGATCGGATTGGGTGGCACTGGAACGCAACACCGTCCTCTTTCGCGATCCCGCCAACAAACACCGTCGCTTCGTTCCCCTCTTGCTGGCTGACTGCAAACTGCCCGATACCCTGCGCCGCTATAAGTACGTGGATTTCCGGGGGGAGTCGGATGAGGCGTTCGCGGAACTGCTGGCTACATGTACTTCCACGGGGTGGAAAAAGATAGGTGTGGCTGGGTTCGAACACAGTGAGTCTCCAGACCGCGTAGGATTGCGGCGCACACAATTACCATCCAAGAGAAAGACCATTGGGATCACGGTGCTGTTGGTTATCGTCGTCGGAACAGGAATAGTTTTTCTGTCTCGTCATCTCGAAGAACTCGCCGACCAAATCGGACAGGGAACCGTGACATCCACGCTAAGAAAGACTATCAGTCCTATCAATGAAACCGTGCTACCTTCGGAGACTAATAATATCGGTGATAGTGGGGAATCTAATGAAACCGAATCTGAAGCAAAGGAAGTCACTGAATTGCCAGAACGTGTATTAAATGTCATCCTTGCTCCTTCTTCAATGAGATTTCAAAGCCTGGGAGACCGTGACTGGGGTTTTTATGATACATACTTTCTTAAGGCCAGCGATGGATATTCTGTTAAAATTGACTGGGCTGCATTTACATCGGGTTATCTCATCGAATATGACGAAACGAAAGTTTGGCTGCTTTATAATTCTCATCAGGGCGCTATAGTTAATGACTTTATTGCTAGACATTATTCTCAATTCAAGGCGGAAATGATTGATCTATTCAGGGAAAGCCTTGATGAGCCAAACGCGGAATTGATATTTAATAGTGCAAGGGGTTTTAGCTTATCTTATAAGGATTTGATGTTTTTTATTCGAAAAAACGAAGATGGATTTGTTTCATCCTTCAAGGTCATAAAACAAAATGTGGTTTTGTTCTCCGTCGAATCTGCAAAGCTAAAGTTAACTGGTGACATTGATCTGGAGTTCTCAAAACTATATAAGGATCTGGAAAAAAGATAGCAAACTAAAGTTGCCTTTTCCCCGGATGGTCAGCAGGCAGCATCTCGGAAAATCTACGTCAATATCGGTTAAGTTGGCGCGGGGAATATGGGTGTGGTAATGATTTTGTGGGGCGCGGAATAAGATCAATTACAAATTACGAATTGGGAATGACGAATCGAGGATAGTGAATTCCATCATTCAACTGTCAACCCTTCATTTGGAAAAGCGATTTTCCCCGTAAAAACACCCCATGAAATCTCGCATCTACATCGAAACCACCATCCCGAGTTTCTACTACACGTTGCGCACCGACGTGGAATCCCAGGCCATGATGAACTGGACGCGCCGGTGGTGGTCAGAGCTTGGCTCCAATTTCACCCTGGTAACCAGCACCGCTGTCATCGCGGAACTGCGCCGGGGTACGGGTGAAACCGTGGAACAACGGCTCTCTCTCCTCGATAATGTCGAGCTGCTTAAGGTCACCAGTTATATCGATGATATCGCCAATATCTACATCGAGAAGCGGCTCATGCCCAATGACCCCAACGGTGATGCGCTGCATCTCGCCGTCGCTTCCGTCTACCGAGTCGATGTCTTGCTGACCTGGAACTGCCGGCACCTGGCAAACCCGACCAAGATGGAACACATTCGAGTCGTGAACCATGGGCTGGGTCTGCCTATGCCATTACTCACGACGCCACTCAATTATCTTAGTGGAGACTAATCCCATGTCGAACGGTGAAATAGCCGAAATCCGAAAGATTCGCCATCAGATGTCGGCCGAATTCGGCCACGACGTTTACAAGCTCGCTGCCTATCTCCGAGAGGTGGAAGAGGAGTTGAGAAAATCGGGGCGGTTTCGATTCGAGGAATCGGACAGTCACGAGATCTCGAAGCCGAACCTGCCGCCGAATTACCAGGAACCGCAATAATTCGAGATCCCGCCTGTCCGGGGAAGGAAGTTTGAGGCAAGAATTCAAGAAGGAGATCCTCATGCAAGCCATCCAATTCGACGCCAAAATCCACGACGGCGTCATCGAACTACCGCCCCGGCACCGGAACCTTCCAAAAGAGAACGTCAAGGGGCAATCCTGCTGATGGAAGAGGAATCGCCATTGCCGGCGGCCCGGCCCTCGGCCCTCGACGTTCTGGCGCGCTCGCCGGGCAAGCGCCTGTTCCGGAGCATTGATGCCGTGGATCATCATCTGCGCGCGGAGCGGGATGCATGGGAGGGCTAATCCTGCCGGAGAATGGGCCGATTTATCCGGATGCCAATTGCTTCATCCTCCCAGAGGTGGCGCGATGCTGGAGCTGATCCACGAGGTCTTCGACCCACTACCACGTCAGGGACCGGGAGACGACGGCTCGACGCGCCGCGCACTCGAGTGCATGACCGGCCTCCCCGAACGGCCGCGCATCCTCGACATCGGCTGCGGTTCGGGCGCTCAGACGGCGGCCCTCGCTCGCCTGACCCGGGGCGAGATCACCGCCCTGGACAACCATGCGCCCTATTTCGAGGTGGTGCGGGCCAGGGCCGCCCAGGCCAAAGCGGCGGACCGGGTGAGGTGCGTCGAGGGGGACATGGCCGCCCTCGACTTCGACGAGGGTGCCTTCGACGCCATCTGGTCCGAGGGTGCGATCTACACCATGGGTTTCGAGAAAGGGCTGCGGGAATGGTGCCGCCTGCTCCGGCCACGGGGATACCTCGCGGTCACCGAGATCAGCTGGCTGCGCGACGATCCCTCCGAGAAGAGCGTTCGTTTCTTCGAGTCGGAGTACCCCGCCATGACCGATGTCGCCACCAACCGGGCAATGGTCGAGGCATGCGGATACCAGCTGGTGGAGCAGTTCACCCTGCCCGAGAGCTCTTGGTGGGACGACTTCTACCACCCGCTGGAAAAGCGCGTGCGCCTGCTGCGAGCCGAACGTGCCGGAGACCTCGAGATGCAGCAGTTCCTGGATAGCGTGCAGGAGGAGATCGAGCTCTACCGGCGGCACTCGGAGGATTACGGCTACGTCTTCTTCGTCGCGCGGTGGCGGGACTGAGCCGCGTCATCCTGCCGCCTCCGTCTTCATCTTGTCCACCACACACCGCCCACCACGCACTTGACGAGACCGGGTGGGTCGAAGATCATCGGGAGCCCGCGACCTGATCGAGCGCGTACCCCTGAGCCCTGTATTGCTGGAACAGGCCGCCCGCCTCCGGGCGGCGACCGGCATCAAGACACCGGATGCGATTCACGCGGCTTGCGCCCTTGCCAGGAAGGCGGTCCTGTTCATCAGCAACGACAAGGCGCTGCAATGCATCCCTGAATTACCCTTTGCCTATTTGAACAACTAGCGAGGCTACGTCTCAGACCAATGAATCACATGATCCCGCATTAGTAAACCGCTATTAAAACTTGATCTATTTGTAAAGCCGAGCGGGAAATAAACAAATTACTTGCCGTAGCAAAACGCCTTCTTTTCCGTGACTCTCGATTCCCTACAGCACCGCCGTCACCGTATTGCTCGCCACGCCTTCCCCTGCCTTGTTCACCGCCACCACGCAGTATTCCAGCTCCTTGCCCTGTTGCTGGCCCGCGAGGGTGATCTCGGTCTCCATGGCGGTATCGGCGTTGGCCCAGGCCGCGCCCGTGGTACCCTCTATGATACGTGGGCGGCATTTGATCTTGTAGGCCGCTACCTTGCCGCCGGCGGCGGGTTTCTCCCAGGCGAGATCGATGCGACCCTCCCCCTGGCTTCGGATGACGAGATTGCCCGCCTGACCCGGCGCTTCCAACGGGGTGGCGGTCTTGCGTCCACCCCAGCCGATGAGCTTCAGTTTCGCATTGTCGTAATCCACCGTATTCTCCGCGTAGCGGATCGCCGCCTACCGCAGCGCAACCTCAATGAATCTCGCCCCGTGTGCAATCTTCTCT
>CAZQHJ010000178.1:0-4357 GCA_964593225.1 uncultured Thiotrichales bacterium | reverse complement strand
CGGTGGCCCCGATGACGGTGGCGATGGCCACCACATCATCCCGGACGAGCCCCCCACCCAATCGGTGAGGGCGAGCCAGGTGTCCCGGGCCATTTGGACCATGTCTTTCAACCTGTTCGCTCTTGTGCCTTCGCCCGCGCCCACGCCCCCTCCAGCTCATCGGGCCCCACGCCGCCCACCGTCTTCCCCTGGGCGCGGAACAGGGCCTCCATCCGCCGGAAGCGTCCCTCGAACTTGGCGTTGGCCTCGCGGAGCGCCCGGTCCGGGTCCGTCTCCAGATGCCGGGCAAGGTTCATGCAGGTGAACAGGAGGTCCCCCAGCTCGGCCCGGATGGCCCCTTTGTCGCCCCGATGGATCTCGGCCTCCAGCTCGCCCGCCTCTTCCCGCAATTTCTCCAGCACGGGCAGGGGGCCCGGCCAGTCGAACCGGACTTGCGCGGCCTTCTTCTGGAGCCCCAGGGCGCGCCGGGTGGCGGGGAGCCCCCGGGTCACCGGGTCCAGGAGACTGTCCCGGGCGCCGTCGGGGGCGCCGCCCTTTCCGTCCCGCTCCCGGGCCTTGTGGGCCTCCCAGGCGATGGATTGGGCGGCGATGCCCTCGACCGGCTTGCCGGCGAAGACGTGGGGGTGGCGACGGGTCATCTTCTCCACGATGCCGGCCACCACCGCGGCGAAGTCGAAGAGCCCGGCTTCCTTGGCCATCTGGGCGTGGAAGACCACGTGAAACAAGAGATCGCCCAGCTCCGAGGCAAGGTCGGCCCTATCGCCCCGGGCGATGGCGTCGGCTACTTCATGGGCCTCTTCCACGGTGAGGGCGGCGATGGAGTCGAAGGTTTGCGCCCGGTCCCAGGGGCAACCGCCTTGGGGGTCCCGCAGGCGCGCCATGAGTTGGAGAAGGGGGGTAATTTCGGCCATATCGACAGATGCGCTATTTGAGGTAGTTGACCACGAACACCGCGGCGGCGGCGGTGAACCCCATGGACCAGAACATGAAACGATCGACTCGCCGGGTGAGCTGTTCGAAACGTTTATCCATATCTTCCCGTAGGGTCTTCATCTCGGTTCGCAAGCTCGCCCGTGAATCTTTCATTTCGGTCTGGAAGTCCTCCCGCAATGCCTTCATCTCGCCCTGGAAATCTCCCCGCAGGGCCTCCGTTTCACTGTGTAGATGATTCATCTCACCCCGCAGGTCCCGGTCCAGGTGCTGGAAGTGATTGGACTGGGCCTTGAGGACAAGCACGATCATTTCCTCCCCACGCAGCTGCTCGCCGCGTCCCATTTTGTCCACAATCAGTTCCGATTGGCTGTCGAGCCATTTTTCGAATATGTCGTTATCGAACATGATTCAATTTTCCTCCGGGCGTGCAATCGATGGTTCCCCGCCGATATTCACGCCAATACCGCCAGCGCGGCCCGGTGCAATGCCCTGTCCCCGGCGGCGACGACCCGGGTGGCCCGGGTGTGCAGGGTGAGCGATTGGCCCGCCCAGTCGGTCATCATGCCTCCCGCGCCCTGGACGATAGGGGCGTGGGCCAGGTAATCGTAGGGCGAGAGATCCGCTTCCACCACCAGATCCACGAAACCGCAGGCAAGCAGGCCGTAGGCGTAACAGTCGGTGCCATAGCGGGTGATGTTCACCGCCCGGGTCAGGCGTTGGAATCGGTCTCTTTGCGCGCCGATGAACATCTCCGGCGCCGTGGCGCAGAGCCGCGCCCGGTCCGGCGCGGGGCAGGCCCGGGTGGCGACCGGCGCGCCGTTCAGGGTGGTGGGCCGATCCTGTACGCCCAGCCAGCGCTCCCGGTTGATGGGTTGCTCGATGATGCCGAGGATGGGGAGGCCCCAGCGCGTGAGGGCGATGAGCGTGCCGAATACCGGGATTCCGCACAGGAAGGCCTTGGTGCCGTCGATGGGGTCGATGACCCAGACGTATTCCGCATCGGGTCGGTGGGGTCCGGTCTCCTCGCCGATGACCCCGTGGTCGGGATGGGCCAGATGGATAAGTCGCCGAAGTTCCGCCTCCACGGCCCGATCCACGGCGGTGACCGGCGTGTGATCCGGCTTGTCTTCCACTGGGATGGGCGCCCGGTAGTTGGGCAATACGATGGACCGCGCGGCGTCGGCGAGTCGGTTGGCCAGGGTAATGAAGTGATCCATGGGGGGATGCTCGGGGTGTGTGAAAAGGTCGGACGCGCACTCAGGATATCAGGCCCCGAAGTCGCTGGTGATAGGGTCCATCCCCCATGATATCCAGGCTTCTCGCCAAACGGACGCGATCCGCGTCCCGTGGCAATCCCACCAGGGCGGCGAAGAAACGGGCGACTTGTTCCTCGGAAACTGTTCCGTTGATGGGATGGCCCAATCCCATGAGGTACTTGACCCGTTGCAGGTCGGGGAATTTGTTGGGATCGTCCTGGACCGACCGGAACAAGGCCGTCAGCGCGGACTGGGCGGCGAGGACTTCGTCCCAGTCCCCCTGCTGGGCGCGTTCGAGGATGTGGAGATACTGATAGACGGCGAAGGACATGGGCCCCGAGGTTATGCCGCACCGTTGACGCCCGTGGCTATCGTGTTCGGGACCGTCCCGGAGCGCGCGAACAAGGTGCGGGTCCCAGCCTTGTACGATGGCCAGGTGCTCGAGCCCCGGGTGTTCCAGGAAGGGCAGGGTGCTCGCTTCATAGTCAGCCTCCGTCACCTTGATGGCCACGATTCGCTCGCCACCGGGCCCGTCCACCAGCATGGCCGCGGCCTCCGGCGAAAGGGGTAGGCCGCTGACATCGGGGATGGAATAGAGCCCGACGGCCAGCCCGTGGGCCGCGGATTCCTCGACGATGGGTCGGATATTCCGATAGACCGCGTCGGGCGATGCGCCGGGCGGGAGGTCGGTGCCGGGCCGGACGAAGATGACGGGATAGTCCAGCGTCTCAAGGAGCGCAATCAGACGGGTATTGGCCTCTACGCCGTCCTCCGGTCGCAAAAGGGCCGTTTTGATGGTGGCGCCGAGTTTCGCCATGGCCGCGGACCGGAACCATTGCGCCAGCTCTTCCCCGGTCCGCAGATGGCCTTGTCCACTGGAGGCCGCGATCAACACGGCAGGGACGCCATTGCCCGCCAGTTTCTCCAGGAATCGCACATTTCTTTCCTCATCCAGTGGGCGTCGCGGCAGCTCTCCTGTCGTGGGATCGAAACAGGCAACCGTTGCCTTGGGGTAATGGACGATGGGATCGGCAATCAGGTCATTTGCACTTTTCATGGTCGTTTCCTCGGGATTCCGGCGAGTGTGTTTTCCAGGGTATGTACGTGCTCATGGATGGAACGGTTCCCTGCGGTTCTACAATGCCGCCTGGAGTCCTTAGCGCCACAAAACGCGAATAGCGCCTTTATTAATCTAATGGAATAGTTGAGCCCTTGCCTGGTTAAGGCGTTGGGCGGCATCATTGTCGCCGATAGCGTAAGTGATTGTATCCGGGTTTTTGAAGGTAATACCAGGTTTGAGGTACCGGGTAGCGTCGGGGTGAGGTAGACCCTGAAATTCAGACAGCAGAAAACGCTCTAGGCGGTGCCGACCAGGGGCGTGGGATAGATGTCCGTGTGGGTATCGAAACCGGTCACCATTTCCTGGGCCAGACTCGGAATATCGGATTTTTTTCTCGGAAACTTCATGATGATTCACCTCGCTTTGTAACGGTTACATCGGGAACAGGAAATTTACATTCGCTCCCGTATCGCTTGCAATGCGCTTCGTAAAGCCGGCATCGATCCGTGGGAAGCCTTTGTGATCCGAGGGCTCGCGAGCCGGGGCCGTTGTAACGCTTCACGGGGCGCGCTGTATCCCGCATTGCAGGTTGTAACCTTACAGGCGCACTAGTCAGGCGATATCATGGCGGATGTTGGCTTTCCGCGATCCCATGCCGGTTTTACGGAGTTAGATGATCGCGATACGGGGCCGGCTGAAAGCGATATGAGGCGGACGGGAGGCGATGACAGAAGGCGGGTTCGCGAACAGGGATGGTTGCTGGGCGATGTAGTGGGCCGGTTGCCGAACCGCCGATGCGGTTCCTCGTTTCTCCCACGTTTCCGTATGAGGAGAACGAGAAACCGCGTTCCCGCCGCTACTACATAAAGGCAATAGCCAGGGGCGGTAGGAAGTTTGGCGGCATCGGGAAAGAGACCGATTGCCTCCATGGCGTCTTCGAAGTTTTGGGATTTTTGATCAATCTTTCTTGCGGTACCTTCAAGATCCCTGGCCGTCTGTTCAAACCTCTCTCCTGTATATTGCAGCGATTTCCACAAACAGTCGGGATATTTAAGTTCCGCGGATTCAACTTCGAAGTGCAACGGTCAATGAAGTTTTGGTTTTAGAG
>CAZQHJ010000177.1:0-4413 GCA_964593225.1 uncultured Thiotrichales bacterium | reverse complement strand
TCCTTCCGCTATGACATCTTGGCCAAACAATGATTTATTATTCGGTTGCCCTGCTATGAGCGCGGCTTCGAAAGTCGGTAAAAGAAACTCGAATTCCTCCGCCGTCAAACCTGTTGAAGACTTCATCGACCGTCGATTACGTTTCGCTTTGAACCAATCCATGACAGTGCTTACTCTTGTAACCGGGACGAGTATCCAGAATTGTCTCTCATAATAACTATTACGCAACAGGTCTTTTGTACTACTATCCGGCCACTTCCGGTTTTTCGTGAACGTTTTTTACTATCCCCGGTTCCGGGTCCCGGCATTCCCTGTTGGATTCGTCGCAGTGGATGCTGCTTTCGTGTTTGAGACCGTTTTCTGTACCCGGTAACACCTGGCTTTCAAGCCCCTGATATGCGGAATAGAAGGGTGCGCAGATGACCGTGGGAAATCCGGAATCGATGAGTACTTGCTTGCTGACGACAACGAAGACTCTTGATCTTTTCGGATCGCGGGCAGACGGATGAGCGACGCGGTACATATCGCCACGCTTTACGGGATTACCTGATAGTCCAATACATCCACGGCTTCTCTATTCAGAGATTCGGCATGTTTGTCGATCAAATCGAGGTCACGTTGTTGTGTTTCCGAGTAGGGCTCGAAGTGGGCTTTCGAAATCTTTTCGAGCAACGTGAACGGTTCGTTCGACGGTATTTGTCCGGATAGCCTGTTGGCGGCATGAGTGGAAGTGTCCATGTGCATAGGCAAGGCCTTTCCCCTTGGTGGTCCCATGTGGGTTGCCCGCGCACATTGTGGTAGACATCGATGATTCGGCTGCGCGGAATCATATACTTCGCACGGGCCATTTGTTTAATTTCTGAAACAGCCGAAACGCCAGATGGCATTTGAAATAACTCTTATGATTAAATGTGTTATAGATACAGATGCTATCGGCGCTTGTTCTAAGGAAAGTTCAAAATCCTGACGTTAAAAGTATAACCCATTCGCGCGGCCGAATTATCGGAGTCGGCCACGAGACATTATAGACACCGCTCCAGGATCTCCCGACTTGTATCCGGTCCGATATCGCCATGCTCTCCCAACGCCGTCCTGCCGTGTTCCTCGAGCTTGTGGATGATCGCCGGGATGGAAGCGCCGTCGATACCATAGTCTCCGAGCCTCGTCTTGACCCCCAGGCCCTCGAAGAAGGCCCTGGTCTCTGCTATGGCTCTATCGATGGTCTCTTCCGCCCCTGTCGCCGCGCTGTCGATCCCCCAAATCCTTTCGGCGTATTGCAGTATCTTGTCCCGCTTTCTGTCCCGTTCCATATCCATGACCGCCGGCAGCACGATGGCCAGGGTCCGGGCGTGATCCAGTCCATGCAGGGCGGTGATCTCGTGACCGATCATATGGGTGCTCCAGTCCTCGGGCACCCCTTGGCAGATCAGGCCGTTCAGGGCCAGGGTGGCGCACCACATGATGTTCGCCCGGACATTGTAATCGGTGGGCCTCTCCAGCGCCTTGGGGCCTTCTTCGATGAGGGTCTGTAGGATGCCTTCGGCCATTCTGTCCTGCAATGGGGCATCCACCGGGAACGTCAGGTATTGCTCCATGACATGGATAAAGGCATCGACGATTCCGTTGGCGATCTGGCGGGGCGGCAGGGAATAGGTGGTGGTGGGATCGAGGATGGAGAATTTGGGATAGACCAGGGGACTGGCGAAATAGAGTTTATCGGCGGTGGACCTTCTGGTCATCACGGAATCGGCGTTCATCTCGGAGCCCGTGGCGGGCAGGGTGAGAATGGCCCCGAGGGGGAGGGCGTCCCGCACGGGCGCGCCGGTGAGAATCCGCCAGGGGTCGCCATCGGTAAATCGGGCGGCGGCGGCGATGAATTTGGCCGCGTCGATGACCGAGCCGCCCCCGACCCCCAAAATGAAATCGATGCCCTTCTCCCGGATGATGGCCACCGCCGCCATGGCTTTCTCATAGCTGGGGTTGGGCTCGATTCCGCCGAATTCGACGATATCCCGGCCCTTCAGGGCCTTGATGGCCTGGGCATGGACCCCATTTTTCTTGATGCTGCCTTCTCCATAAAGGAGCAATATAGTAGCTCCCGAGGGGATTTCATGGGCGAGATCCCGTATCTTGCCTTTTCCGAAGAGGATCTTGACCGGGTTTTGGTAGGTAAAGTCCAACATGAATGATTTTGCTCCCTGATAATGATGCCGTGAGAGGCGTTATGGAATTTTATCGAGCTGTTCGGCAAACCGTGGATAGCCTACTGACAGCGGACCGCGAATCCCGCGGCAAGTCCGGGCCGATTACCGATCCTCACCGCCCCAGATCCCCAGTACGAAATAGAGCCCTACCCCCCCGAGGACCCAGACCAGCCAAGGCGCCCCCACCACCATCCGGGGCGAGAAGCCATCCAGACCCAGCAGTAACGCGGCGCTGACCAACAGGGATCCCCCCAATACGGCGAATACCGTGCGTCGGTTGGCGCGCCGGATCTCCTCGCGGATCCGGGCCATCTCCCGGGTGGTGGTCTCGGACCGGAGTTTGCCTTCCTGTAGGGTTTCGTACAGGAGATTCGGCAGGGCCGGCAACGCCTCGCCCCAGCGGGGCATCTGCGCGCGCAAGGCCCGCACCATGGCGCGTCTGCCCAATTGTTCCTGCATCCACCGTTCCATGAAGGGCTTGGCCGTTTGCCAAAGGTCCAGATCGGGATAGAGCTGGCGGCCCAGTCCTTCGATGTTGAGCAGTGTCTTTTCCAGCAGGACGAGCTGGGGTTGCACCTCCATGTCGAAGCGCCGGGCGGTCTCGAACAGGCGGAGCAATAGATGACCGAAGGAGATGTCCTTGAGGGGGCGCTCGAAGATGGGCTCGCAGACCGTGCGAATGGCCGATTCGAATTCTTCCACCCGGGTGTCGGCGGAAACCCAGCCGCTCATGATGTGCAGCTCCGCCACCCGCCGGTAGTCCCGGTTGAAAAAGGCCACGAAATTCTCCGCCAGATAACGCTGATCCTGGCGCGTGAGCGTGCCCATGATGCCGAAATCCACGGCGATGTAGGTGGGGTCCTCGGGGGTTTCGGTGGAGACGAAGATGTTGCCGGGATGCATGTCGGCGTGGAAGAAGTTGTGTCGAAAGACCTGTGTAAAGAAGATCTCGACCCCGCGCTCGGCCAGGACCTTGAGGTTGATCCCATGGCGCCGGAGGGCGCCGATATCGCTGACGGGAATCCCGGAGACGCGCTCCATCACCATGACGTTCCGGCGCGTTTGGGGCCAGAACACCCTGGGCACATACAGATCGGTGGCACCCTGGAAGTTGCGCCGCAGCTGGGTGGCGGAGGCCCCTTCCCGCATGAGATCCAACTCATCGAAGATGGTCTTTTCGTATTCGGCCACCACTTCCATGGGGCGCAATCGGCGCCCGTCGCGCCAATACCGTTGGGCGAGATTGGCCAGGGTGTACAAAAGATCCACATCGCGCCGGATGATTCGCTCGATACCGGGACGAAGGACCTTGGCCACGACCTCCCGGCCATCCGGCAGGCGCGCCGCATGGACCTGGGCGATGGAGGCCGAGGCCAACGGGGTTTCGTCGAAATCCCGGAATACCCGGGTGAGGGGCTGTCCGTAGGCCTGCTCGATGAGGGATCGGGCAATCTCCCCTGGGAAGGACGGTACCCGGTCCTGGAGCTTGGCCAGTTCCACGGCGATGTCCTCGGGAAGGAGATCACGCCGGGTGGACAGGATCTGCCCGAACTTGACGAAGATGGGGCCAAGGTCCTCCAGGGCCATCCGGATCCGCACCGCCCGCGGCGCGCGGGGTTTTCGCCGCCAGTTCCAGGGGGAGAGATAAAACAGGAATCGAACCGGGCGAAAGAGGTGGGTGGCGAGGATGATCTCATCCAGATTATGCCGCACCAATACCACGTTGATGTGAATAAGTCGAAATGCCTGGCGAATACGGATCACACCGGGCCCCCTGCTTTATGCATCCCGCGAAGACAAAAAGGTTCGTCGCCGGCGATTATCCGCCTCAGAGGGCGTCTAAAAATTCGGGAACTATATACATAGCTAGTGCCTCGTTCCATCTTATTTTTCATGTTCAGAAAAACGTATAGTGGCATTTGCTGCGTTGCGCATACTTGAAATAGTTCACTATTCCTGCGCATGCGCGTCTTGGAACCGACCACTCTTCGCTTCGCCGAACCCGAAAAATAAGATGGAACAAGGCACTAGCCAACATTTGAGGATAATCGTTGATTCGTTTTCCGGAATGAAAGGCGTGCGCCATTGATATGACGAGCGGATAGATCGATAGCAGGCCAGTGAGAATCGCGGGCATGGCTAGGCTCTGTTGACATCAGGGCAACCGAATGAAACTGTTTTCCAATTGCCATTGACGTATTTTGTTGCC
>CAZQHJ010000176.1:0-4427 GCA_964593225.1 uncultured Thiotrichales bacterium | reverse complement strand
ACAAAATACGTCAATGGCAATTGGAAAACAGTTTCATTCGGTTGCCCTGATTGTAAGGGTCCCCGCCACCACCACCGGCCTTCCGATCCCGATGCTCATCCCGCCATTGCCGAACTTTCTGTTCGTAATGTTCCTGGCTCACTCGCTTCCCATCGAGCAACCGTCGCAGGATGGTTTTGCGGCTTACCCAGTACCGTTTCGCCAGATCTTCGATGGCATGGTCATCGATGGTCATGCCGGCAGAATGCGTCCGGAAATCTTCGGTAGGCGCCAGAAATTCGGCGGCGAACCGGTTGCAGAGCACCTCGATGCGTTTATCGTCTCCCGTCAAGTGCTCGATATAGTCGTCCTGGCGGGTGTGCACGCCGCCGGTCCGCATCAATAGATGCGCCAGTTCGTGGAACAGGGTAAAGATCTGCCGCGTTTTGGGTTTGTTGTTGTCGAGATAGATGATCGGGAATTCCGGATCGTGGAGACAAAAGCCGGAAAACGGGCTGTCGGTGGCGCCCGGTTTCTTTTTTCCCGCTGGGTTGAAGGAATCCTTGAACACGAAGACGCCGTGTTCTTCCAGGGCATCGCGCCAGTTTCCCAGCGCCTTTATCTTCTCCCTTCCAGGACTGTTGCTCCGAAAGCGCGATATCCAAATAGCCGCGAACCCGTTCGGCCATGCGGGTAGCGGGGACGGAAGGCGGGAAATGGAGATCGCGCAGGATGTTGTTTTCCGCCGGGCTTGCGTCGTCATACAACTCGGCGAGGTTCATCTGTAATACCCTCGCCTTGCGAAGGAGAAAATGCAGCCGTGAGGGAATGCGTTCCAACACGTATTCCGGCAGGGTGCGAAAAGTTTGTTCGATGGCTTCCTCTTCGGGCGGCTCGGGGAAAAAGAACAACGCCAGCGGGCGTTTGTAGACCTCGTAGGCCAGCTTTTCCAACTGCACATAGCTTGGAGATGCCTCGCCGCGCTCCCAGGCCTCGATCTCCGAAATTTCTTTCTTCATCCGAAGGGCGACGTCTTCCAGGGAGAGATGTACACTGGCGCGCGCCCAGCGGAGCACCTCCGGGTTGATGGGAATGGGTTGGTTCACACCTTCACTCCGAGGCGACAAACCGGGAATCCGGCATAGACCACCTCCCGTTCGATCCGGCTTTTCAGTCCGGGATTCATGCACTATCGACCAAAAACTTCCCCTGGAAATCACACACCAACACCCGCAGCGTGAATTTCCCCGGATAACGTCCCGTAATCGTCTCCACCACCCGCCGCGCCAGGGCGCGGTGGAAATGCTCTCCCAACCCCAACGCCGCCATGCGCTCACCGGCGTAGCGGGCCGTTTTGGCCTTGCGGATCTCTTCGCGCACAGCAACATCCGCCCCCGCCTCGGCGGCGATCCCGGCCACCCGATCCATGTTCACGAGGTTGCGGTTGGCGTGGGTGATGGTCTCGCCCTGGGCCATTTTGGCGAGCTTGCCCACCATGGCGGCGATGATGACATGGGGAATACCTTGTTCGACCACCGTGTCCAGGGCGTAGCCCAGGAAATCCCCCATTTGCACGAAGGAAACCGAGGGAAGATGGAGCAGGGCCCCCATGGCGAACCGCTCGGTGCGCCCGCCGGTGGCCAGCACGATGGTGTCCCGGCCCTGGGCCGCCGCCACCCGGATGCCCTGGATGACGGTGGCGCGAAAGGCGGCGGTGGACCAGGGATGCACGATGCCGGTGGTGCCGAGGATGGAGATGCCGCCGAGGATGCCGAGGCGGGCGTTGAGGGTCTTTTTAGCCATTGCCAGGCCGCCGGGGACGGAGATGACGACTTCCAGCCCTTGTGGATCCGGGAATGACCCGGCGGCAAGACGCACGTTCTCTTCGATGTTGCGCCGGGGCACGGGGTTGATGGCGGGCCCCCCGACTTGGAGTCCCAGACCCGGCAGGGTGACCGCGCCGACGCCATCGCCGCCGGCAATTAGCACCTCGCCGGGAGAGGCGGGCAGCCGGCGCGCCTCGGCGGTGAGGTGCGCGCCGTGGGTGCGGTCGGGATCGTCCCCCGCGTCCTTGATCACCACCGCGCGGGCGCGGCGCTCCCCTTGGCGGTGGTCGATTAGGGCGTGGGCGACCGTGAAATGTACCCGTTGGCCGTTGGGTAAGAGGCACGCCACGCTCTCGGGAATTTGGCCTTCGATCAAACCCAGGACGGCGGCGCGGGCGGCGGCGGCGGCACAGGCGCCGGTGGTGAAGCCCCGGCGTAAGTTTCTTGGGCTGCCTTGCAAAGGATGGATGCGTTCCGATTAAAAGGGCGTCGGTTCGAAATTCGGGGCGTTGGTGATGCTGGCCGAGTCCCCCACCGCCCGGATGGAGAAGAGCCCCCGATTGACGGCCATTTTATCCGCATCGGCATCCGTCCGAAGCCAGGCCACCGCCCCGTGGATGGTGTTCTTCTCGTATCTCGGCATCAGGATCTTGGCATCCTCGAGCTTGCCGAGGAATTTCCGGACATCGTCGGGTCTTAAGGTGGTTTTTACCTCCACGATGACGATCTTGGGGCCATTGTGGGCGATGATGTCGAATTCGTAGGAACGTCCCCGACGGCTCCCTTTGATCCGAGTGGAGATGTCTTCCACCAGGATATCCCGTCGATTGAACAGTTCCACCAATGCCCCGCTGACCAGGGACTCCATCAACCGCCCCCACTGGGTGGTGAAAAGCGCCTCGGCCTTCTTGAGTCCTTGACGGAACTCTTGAAGGGCCGCCTGGAGTATTCGCTCGGTTTCTTTCATCTGCCGCTCGGTTTCTTTCTGCTGCTGGGCGATTTCCCGTAGGAAGGCCCAAACGGATTCGGGCGTGGGGTCTTGTGTGGTTGTTGTCATTTTAGGTCTCCGTGGGCGTGACTCGGCCTTTGGATACGATTGGGCTACGGTCCTGCTATTGTAGTCCTTCGGACTCAATCCGACACCCGATTCATACCGGCTTTTTTCCAGCCGGACCCGACCGAACGGGTGATGTATTACAATGGGCGGCGAACCCCATGGCGGAAAAATAGGCCATCGAGTCCCAACGACGACACCCCGGGGCCGCCCGCAATCACCAAGCCCCCGCTCTGCGGGGGCGTTATCACTTTCTTCCGAACGCAATGTCAGCCATGCCCAATAGAGTCTTCATCGATCCCACCAACGTGGATCCCCTCATCATAGAAAAAGCCGCTCATCTCATTTCCTCCGGGAAGCTCGTCGCCTTCCCCACGGAAACCGTCTACGGGATCGGCGCGAACGCATTCGACAGGGTCGCAGTAGAAAAGATCTTCACCGTCAAGAGGCGTCCCGGCACCGACCCCATCATCGTACACATCCATGCCCTCTCCCAACTGGATGACGTGGCCCGTGATGTCCCGGATTTGGCGTTATCCTTGGCGCGAAGGTTTTGGCCCAATCCGCTGACGATGATCCTACGGAGAGCCTCCAACATCCCGGATAATGTCTCCAGCGGGCTGCCCACGGTGGCCGTCAGAATGCCCAACCATCCCATTGCCTTGGCGTTGCTGGCCGCAGCCAAAGTCCCCATTGCCGCCCCCAGCGCAAACCTTTTCACCCGGCCCAGCGCCACAACGGGACGGCATGTCCTCGAGGATTTCGGTTCGGCCGTGGACCTCATCCTCGATGGCGGGGCGGCAACCATCGGCATCGAATCCACCGTCATCGATTTAACGGTGGAAATTCCCGTCGTGCTGCGTCCCGGTGGATTACCCATGGAACCCTTGAGAGAAATCATTCCGACTATCCGGATCGAATCCAACTACCTAACCGGCCAACACCCCGCATCCTCCCCCGGCATGTTACTCAAACACTACTCGCCCCATGCAACCGTCCTATTGTTCTCCGGAGAGGACGAAGCAAGGGTCCTCGAAGGCATGCGCGCCAAGGCATGGGAGCTGAAATCCCTGGGCAACAGGGTCGGTATCCTGGTCACCGCCCATCAGGGCGTTCACTTTTCCGACAAAACCTTCACCAAGTTCGCGCTGGGAGAGGGCCCGGATACCGACAGCATCGCAAAATCCCTCTATAACGGGATGCGCGCATTGGACGCCGAAGCGGTAGACTTCATCCTGGTCAGCGCGCCGAAACGACAGGGCCTGGGCCTGGCCCTTTGGGACAGACTCTATAGGGCCGCGGAAGGAAAAGTCCTATCGGTCGATTAAGGGAACTCTATACATAGCTAGTGGTCAGTCAATCTGATAATTTAGGATAAAGGCATTTCAAGTTGATACGTGCGTTGTCGGTGGTGAAATGCCAATCGACAGGCTTTTTTGACTGGTTGCGGGTTATCGTCCAAGCAGCAATTTCAGAAATCACGGTTGCGATGTCGGGCAACCGTCTATCCAAACACCAGGGCAACCGAATAATAAATCATTGTTTGGCCAAGATGTCATAGCGGAAGG
>CAZQHJ010000175.1:0-4452 GCA_964593225.1 uncultured Thiotrichales bacterium | reverse complement strand
GCAACAAAATACGTCAATGGCAATTGGAAAACAGTTTCATTCGGTTGCCCTGGGTTACCAAGGCCCTGTCGCCGTGGAGCCCTGGAATGATGAAATTAATAAAGATGCCTTTGGATAAGGCGGTCGAAACAGTGAAGCGTTCATTGGATCGGTGCCTGCGCTTTGTAGAAGAACCATAAATCCCGACTCGTTCAGAATTCCCGAGAAATACCCGGATGTCCGGCCGTATCCCCCAATCGTTCATCGACGAACTTCTCTCCCGAATCGACATCGCGGCGATCGTCGATGAATACGTGCCGCTCAAGAAAAAGGGCAGGGATTACATGGCGAACTGTCCTTTCCATGACGAAAAAACCCCTTCGTTTACCGTCAGCAATACCAAGCAGTTCTATCACTGCTTCGGTTGCGACGCCCACGGTTCGGCCATCGGTTTTCTCATGGACTATGCCCACATGGGCTTTATGGAGGCCGTGCGCGCCCTGGCCGAACGGGCCGGGATGGAAGTCCCCCAGGCGGCCGGCGAAAAGACCGCCGATTTCCCGCATCTTTACGGGATCTTGGGGGAAGTCGCCCAATTCTACGCCCGCCAGCTCTATGACCATCCCGCCTCCGCCCAGGCCATCGCCTATCTCAAGCACCGCGGATTGACACCGTCGATCGTATCCGAATTCGGCATCGGTTATGCCCCGCCCGGTTGGAATACCCTGCTCAATGCCTTTGGTGGAACGGAACCGGCCCGTCGGCATTTGCTTGAGGCGGGACTGACCGCCAGCAAGGAAGAGGAAGGAAGGCCCTACGATCGCCCCTATGATAGATTTCGCAATCGCATCATATTCCCCATCCGTGATGGACGCGGGCGCGTCATTGGTTTCGGCGGTCGCGTGTTGGGGGACGGGACGCCGAAATATCTCAACTCTCCGGAGACTGCCGTCTTTCATAAGGGCCGGGAACTCTACGGTCTATATCAGCAGACGCGCCAGTCTCCCGGCACACCACTCCGCATCCTGGTGGTAGAGGGCTACATGGATGTACTTGCCCTGGCCCAACAAGGCATTCGATACGCGTTGGCCACCCTGGGCACGGCCACAACCACCGAACACCTCAATCGAATCTACCGCATTGCGTCGGATGTCGTCTTTTGCTTCGATGCCGATACCGCCGGGCGCAAGGCCGCATGGCGGGCCTTGGAAACCCTTCTGCCCTTGCTGCGGGACGGACGACAGGCGTCGTTTATGTTTCTGCCGGAAGGAGAGGACCCGGACAGTTTTATAAGAAAGGCCGGAAAAGAAGGGTTCGAGACGGAACTCGTCAAGGCCGTGAGCTTGTCCGGCTTTCTCTTCGAACAGCTATTGGCCCAAGTCGACCATTCGACCCTGGACGGCAAGGCGCGCCTCATCGAGCTGGCAAAACCCTTGGTTTCACGACTCCCGCCCGGCGCGTTTCGAGAACTCTTGCTCTCTCATTTGGCCAAGCTCTCGGGGTTGGAACGCGCGAGCCTGGATGCGCAACTGACGGCAAAGCCGAAACCACCAGCGCGGCCGGCTCAAAACACCGGGATGATGGAAAAACCGACATCCCGACCAACGTCCCGTGCAAAGCCTTCATTCAAAACGACTTCATTGGTGGAAAAGATGATTTCGTTATTGCTGCACAATCCCCAGGTGGCGAGACCGGTCACGGACGCAACGCGCCTGGCGACACTGACGTTACCGGGCGTTCCATTGCTGGTGGAGATACTTGATCTGCTCGCTGCCAATCCCAATATGACCACCGGCAGTCTTATCGAACATTTCCGGAATCGGGAAGCCGGACAATATCTTGCGAAACTGGTGCCGGAAGGCCCTCTTGTGCTCGCCGAAGGGTTGGAGCGGGAACTATCGGATGCATTCCATAGGCTATCGCAGCTTCTGGAGGAACAACGTTGCGACTATCTTGTTCGGAAATCCACGGAATCGCCTTTGACGGAAGCGGAAAAACAGGAGCTTCGCCTTCTACTGCGTCATACGGCGGGTAATCGGCACCCGAAATCGGACTGAGAGGCTGTGAAGGTTTTCGTCTTTTCATGCCCTATCGCTTGTTTATTCGGTAACGTACTGTTACGTTGGGATAATATTCGTATTTATGATATCCTGCCTGGCCCTTTATCCAAAATGAGAAATATCTGGAAGCTATGGATCCCGATCAGCAACAATCCCAACTCAAATTACTGATTGCAAAAGGTAAAGAACAGGGATATCTCACCTATCACGAGGTTAATGATCACCTGCCCGACGGGATTGTCGACCCGGAACAGATAGAAGATATCATCAGCATGATCAACGACATGGGCATCTCGGTGCATGAGGTGCCGCCGGATGTCGATGCATTGATGCTACTGGAAAATGCTGTCGAGCCCGATGATGACGATGCCGAGGAAGCTGCGGCCGCCCTGGCGAACTTGGACAGTGAATTCGGACGAACGACGGATCCTGTGCGCATGTACATGCGGGAGATGGGCTCTGTGGATTTGTTGACCCGCCAGGGTGAAATCAAAATTGCAAAGCGCATCGAAGAAGGGCTGGCCGAATCCCTGATGGCGCTGTCCTTATACCCGCTCACCGTTTCGGAATTTCTCAAAGACTACCAAAAAGTTTTCACGGGAGAGCTCAAGCTCCATGATGTCATCATTGGCTTTACAAATGCCGAAGAGGAGGAAGTTGAGTCGCAAGAGGCTGCACTGGTAGAAGTCGGCGACATCGAACCCAGTGAAACGGACGTCATGGAAGAGGATGAAATTGAAGAAGATGCGATTCCGATAGCGCCGGCCGGGAACCACCGCGACGACGATAATGATAAGGAAGAGGAAGCCGATGAAGATATCGAAAATAGCGGGATAAAAGAAGATGAGGAAACCGAAGAGGCTATCGATACCGGTCCGGATCCGGAGGAGGTGCGCATTCGGTGTGTGGAGGTTGAAGGGCTGTATGCAAAACTTTGCAAATTGACCCTGCGTTACGGCCCGTTAAACCTGCGCTCCGTGAAATACCGGGAAGAACTCGCCATACAGCTTCGAGAATTCAAATTGTCTCCAAAGCTGATTGAACGGCTGACGGCAAAGTTGCGTGTCATCGTTGAGCAGATCCGCAGCCACGAACGGGCAATTATGGGTATGTGCGTGGGAGAGGCGAGGATGCCGCGTCATGATTTCATCGCTGCGTTCTCCGGTAGCGAAACCGACCCGGCCTGGGTGCACGAGCACGCCCACAAGCCCTACGCCAAAGGCCTCGACGAACGTATGCCGGAAATAAAACGGTTGCAACATAGACTTGCCATGCTGGAAAAAGAGTGCATGTTGACCATTGGCGAGATCAAAGACATCAATCGTCGGATGTCCATTGGTGAAGCCAAAGCGCTTCGAGCAAAGAAAGAGATGGTGGAGGCCAATCTCAGACTCGTCATTTCCATTGCTAAAAAGTACACGAATCGGGGACTGCAATTCCTCGATCTTATCCAGGAAGGAAATATCGGTCTGATGAAAGCAGTGGATAAATTCGAATATCGCCGGGGTTACAAATTTTCGACTTATGCAACCTGGTGGATTCGTCAGGCCATCACACGTTCTATTGCAGACCAAGCCAGGACCATTCGTATCCCGGTGCATATGATCGAAACTATCAATAAACTCAACCGGATATCGCGTCAGGTTCTTCAGGAGATGGGGAGAGAACCCACACCGGAGGAACTTGCTATGCGGATGGAGATGCCGGAAGATAAAGTACGCAAGGTACTCAAAATTGCCAAAGAGCCGATTTCCATGGAAACCCCCATTGGGGACGACGAAGACTCACATCTGGGGGATTTCATTGAAGATGCCCATGTAACCTCTCCCATAGACTCAGCGACCTTCGAAGGGCTAAGAGAAGCTACACAGCAGGTACTTTCCGGCCTGACTCCACGTGAAGCCAAGGTGTTGCGTATGCGTTTCGGCATTGAAATGAACACCGATCACACCCTGGAGGAGGTAGGAAAACAATTCGATGTGACCCGGGAGCGCATCCGTCAGATCGAAGCCAAAGCACTGCGCAAATTACGTCACCCGAGTCGTTCAGAACATCTTCGCAGCTTCCTGGATTGATAAGTATGCTTTAAACGGCTATATTTCGAGCTTCCATAAAACAAGCGCTGATCGTAATTTAGGTATGTAGCACCATTGGCGAAACGGGTACCGTATTTCACGCGCGGGTTAACATGATAAACACCGGGGCCTGTAGCTCAGTTGGTTAGAGCTGCGGACTCATAATCCGTCGGTCGTAGGTTCGAGTCCTACCGGGCCCACCACCCCCCCGTTCAATGCATCCGGCACACTTCATAAACCGCAACCACACTTAATAGTGCGGCTTTCTTCCTTATATTCTCATCGAACTAGTGGTTCGTCAATCTGATAATTTAGGATACTGGAGTTTGTTTACATGC
>CAZQHJ010000174.1:0-4492 GCA_964593225.1 uncultured Thiotrichales bacterium | reverse complement strand
CGAGGGCCTCCGCCGGGCGCGGGTACCCCGCGCCCACCGCCTCCCGGGGCGCGAGTCCGGCCCTCCCGGGGCGCGAGTCCGGCCCTCCCGGGGCGTGAGTCCGGCCCTCGCGAAATGTGGCCCGCGCCCTCTCACGCCCCATGGGTCTCTCCCCTGCCGGCGGGGGGGGCCTTCAACCCCAACACATCCCGCATATCGAACAGCCCGGGTTCCCTGCCCATCACCCACCGGGCCGCCCCCAGGGCCCCCCGGGCGAAGATCTCCCGGCTGGCGGCCCGGTGGGTGATCTCGATGCGCTCCCCGGCCCCGGCGAACAGCAGGGTGTGCTCGCCGACGATATCGCCGGCCCGGATGGTGGAGAAACCGATGCTTTTGCGGTCCCGCTCGCCGGTCCGGCCCGCCCGGCCATGGACGGCATGGGTCGCCAGATCCCGCCCCAGGGTCTCGGCAACCACCGCCCCCAGGCGCAGCGCCGTGCCCGAGGGGGCATCGGTTTTACGGCTGTGGTGGGCCTCGATGATCTCGATGTCCACCGTGTCCCCCAGGGCGCGGGCGGCGATCTCCGCCAGGGTGAGGCACAGGGTGATGCCCACGCTCATGTTGGGCGCCAACACGATGGGAATGCTCCGGGCGGCCTGGGCGATGCGCGCCTTTTCGGAGTCGGAGAGTCCGGTGGTGCCGATGACCATGGGCCGTCCGGCCCCTTGGCAGATCCCCAGGGCCGAGAGGGTGCTGGTGGGGGTCGTGAAGTCGATGAAGACATCACACTCGCCGATCACATGGGAAAGATCGGCGACAATCGGGACCCCCAGGGGCCCAAGGCCCGCCAGGGTGCCGATGTCCATGCCGAGCGCCTCGTGCCGGGGATGCTCGGTGGCGACGGTTACCCGAAGGGTTTGCTCTTCGAGGCAGGCGGCCACGAGGCCGCGCCCCATGCGCCCGGCGGCGCCATGGATGCCGATTTCGAGGGTCTTCGTGGGGGGATTGTTAGGGATAGACATTGATCGTTTTGCTCCATGGAAGATTAGGGAAGCTCCGAGAAAGCCATCCATGGCATTTTTCGGAGGTTCCTTACCGCAATACCAACGCGGCAAGCTGTAGCGAGGCCAAGGCGTATAGGCCCGCCAGGAGATCGTCGGACATGATGCCGACCCCGCCCCGGATACGGGTGTCGATGATCCCGATGGGCCAGGGTTTGGCGATATCGAAACACCGAAAGAGTATGAACCCCCACAGGACCCAGCCCCAACCCGTGGGGGCCGCCGTCATGGTGACCAGGAACCCCACCATCTCATCCCAGACGATGGCGGGGTGGTCGGGTGTCGCCAGGGCGCGGGCGGTTGCCCCGCACAGCCCAATACCCAGGACGAAGAGGATCGCCACGGTCAGGAGATACCAGGGGAGCGACAGGGGTTGAAGGCCAATGTAAAGGATAACCCCCACCAGGGTGCCCATGGTGCCCGGGGCGAAGGGGGTCAGTCCCGCGCCGAATCCCAGGGAGAGGAGGTGGATGGGGTGCCTTGCCAGGTGTTTCAATGACGTGCCTCGAATGGAAGGATAATGGGCGCGGGGCGCTACGGGCGCGGTGCCCTACACACCCAAATACCGGGCCCGGATGTCCGGGTTCCCGGCCAGCAGATCGGAGCCGCCGGACCACGCGACCCGGCCTTTTTCCAGGATGACGTGGGTCTGGGCGAGTTTCATCAGGTCGGAGATATTCTTATCCACCACCAGGATCGACAGGCCCACTTCCCGGATTTGGGTCAGGCACGTCCAGATCTCCTGGCGAACCAGGGGCGCCAGGCCCTCGGTGGCCTCATCGAGGATCAACAGTTTCGGATTGGTCATCAGCGCCCGCCCGATGGCCAGCATCTGCTGCTCGCCCCCGGACAGGAGGCTCCCCGCCAACCCCATGCGCGCCTGGAGCTGGGGGAACATCCGATAGATCCGTTCCGTTGTCCAGGGGGCGGGGTCGTTGCGCCGGTTGGCGGCCGTGGCGATAAGGTTCTCATGGACGCTGAGGTTGGGAAATATCCGCCGCCCTTCCGGGACCAGGCCAATGCCCAGTTGGGCGATGCGGAACGAGGGCAGGCGGGTGAGGGCCCGCCCATGGAACCGTATGGCGCCCCCCGTGGTCCGGACGATGCCCATGATGGCGTGAAGGGTGGTGGTCTTTCCCATGCCATTCCTGCCGATGAGGCTCACGACCTCCCCGGCGGGAACCTGAAAGCCGACGCCGAACAGCGCCTGACTGGTCCCGTAACGGGCCTCGACCCCATGGAGTATCAGCATCGGATCATCCCTCCCCGCCCAGATAGGCGCGCTGAACGGCCGGGTTATTGCGGATCTCCTCCGGCGTCCCGGCGCCGATGATCCCGCCATAGGCCAGGACCGATAGGCGATCGGCCAGGGCGAACACGGCGTCCATGTCGTGTTCCACCAGCAGAATGGTTTTCTCCGCCTTCAGTTCGCGGATCAGGTCCACCATGGCCGCCGACTCCTCGCTGCCCATGCCGGCCATGGGTTCATCCAGGAGCAGCAATCGCGGGTCGGTGGCCAGGGTCAGGGCAATCTCCAGGGCGCGCCGCTCACCGTGGGACAGACCCGCCACCGGGTCGTCGGCGCGTTGGGCCAGGCCGATGCGTTCGAGGGTGCGAAGCGCCTTCTCCCGAAGCCCCCTGTCCCGGTCGGCGCGCCCCCAGAAACGAAAGGAGTGACCCTCATGGGCCTGGACCGCCAGGGCCACGTTCTCCCTGAGGGTCATGTCGTCGAACACGGAGGTGATCTGGAAGGAGCGGGCGAACCCCAGGTGGGATCGCCGCCAGGCGGGCAATCGGGTGATGGGTTGGCCGCCGAACAGGATTTCCCCGCGATCCGGCATCAGCATACCGGAGAGCTGGGCGATGAGGGTCGTCTTGCCGGCACCGTTGGGTCCGATGATGGCGTGGGTCTCCCCCGGATAGACGTCCAGACTGACGTCGCGGGTGGCGATGGCCCCGCCAAAGGCCTTGTGGAGCCCTCGTACGCTCAAAAGCGGTGTGCTGCCCATGATGGATGAGTCGTTAAAGGCTTCTCGTTAAAGGCTTATGGAACGCCCGGACCCAGGGGACATTCCGGGAGGATGGGGGCGAGTCGCCGCCAGGCGTCCGGCCAACCCGCCACGTGCTCGGCGCCGGGGACCCGGTGGGTCTCGGCGCAGGCGTCCGGGCCCATGGCCCCGACGAAAGATTCCGCGATCCAGGCGGGGACGACCCGGTCCTTGGCGCCGGAATAATGGATCTGCGGCAGCCGTTTCAATTTCGCGGCGACGGACATGGGGTCCAGGGAGCCGGTCAGCGGCGAGACCCCCTTGGCTTCGTTCAAGGCCCTGGGGTCCAGGTTACCGGCCACCGTCCGAAGGGAGAGGATATCCCATCGGCGGGCGGCCAGGAGCGCGGCGACGGCCCCGCCGCCGGAGAACCCCACCAGATGGAACCCGCTCACGTCCCACCTTCGAGCCATGTCGTCCAGGGCCCGATCATAGCTTTCCAGGATCTGCTCGGCGAATCGGTGGCTTGTCCAATATTTTCGGTGGCATTCCGGCGCTTGGGAGAGATCCACGTACTGACAGGGGCGCGACAGGTAGATCACGGTGGGCGCCGGGTCGATACTCGCCAGCCGCAGCGCCAGGGGGTTCCGGGGGGTGGGGTTGGGGGAGATGGTGCGACGGTCGACCCAGGCGAATCCGTCGCCCTCGATATAGACGGAGGCCGGTTTGTCCATGGGCCCGAGGCGATGGAAACCGGCCAGTTGAAAACCGTCGGTTTTCAGGAGGAGGGGCCGGAGGCCGGCCCGCGCGGCCATGTCCCCGGCCAGCTCCCGGCGGCTTTCGACACTCGTGGTGGCGCAACCCATCAACGCGCCGGTTAAAAGCAATGTCGCCATCAGCAATCGGGCGCGTACTTTCAAGGGTGGGATTCGAGAGTTTATGTACATGTTTACAGTGACTCCAGCTAAAAATGCTCGATCAGCCGCCCCAGTAAAACAATCAACCCCACGGCGCCCATCATTTTCCAGGTCTGGGCGTTGATGGCCTTGTAGAGCTGGCGTATCTCGTCGGTGATCGCCTCCAAGCGTTTATCCATATCCCGGCGCAGAGTGGTCATCTCCTGGCGCAGTTCCACGTCCAGGTGCTGGAAATGGTTCATCTGTCCCTTCAGGACAATCACCAGCTTGTCATCCTGGGTGAGCGGGGCGTTTTCCCTGAGTTTGGTCAGGACCCGCTTGGCTTCGGCGTCCAGCCACTCTTCGAAGAGGTCGTTTTCCAGCATGGCCGTTCCTCGATGCTGCTTTGTCGGATTGGATTCATGGGGCTTGGGGTATCGGACCCGGGAGAGGGCATCGGACTTGGGTGAAATCCATTCTCCCACACAAAAAAAGCCCCGGAAAGGGTTCCGGGCAGGGCAACCGAATAATAATTAGTTGATTTATAGCTGATTCACATAGCATAGCC
>CAZQHJ010000173.1:0-4501 GCA_964593225.1 uncultured Thiotrichales bacterium | reverse complement strand
GGCAACAAAATACGTCAATGTCAATTGGAAAACAGTTTCATTCGGTTGCCCTGCCAGGTAACCTCCTTGTAGGGTTGGCCGGTAGCGCGCAGGGAAAGGCTTTGACCGATGATGGGACGGCAAGGAAGCCGGATCGGGAAACGCCTGCAAGTGATGCTATCACGCCGGAGGAACGTTGGAATATGATTGCGGTGGCCGCTTATTACCGCGCGGAACAACGCGGTTTTCTCGGCGGAAGACTGGATTGCCGCGGAAAAAGAAATCGATTCATTGCTAAGTGGTAATAAACTCTATGAAAGCGCTTTTCCTTACCAATGAATACCCGCCCAATATTTATGGTGGCGCGGGTGTACATGTAGACTATCTGACTCGTGAACTGGCCAAACTGGTGGACGTCGAGGTCCGTTGTTTTGGCGATCAAAAATTACAATCGGAACGTCTGAAGGCAACGGGGTACGGCGTCGATAATCAGGTGTTCGCCGATACCGATAAAATGCTGAAAAGCCCGTTGCAATCCCTGGACCGCTGCATCGGCTTCACCGCCACTCCCGTCGATGCCGATCTGGTGCATTGCCATACCTGGTATACCCATTTCGGCGGGATCCTGGCAAAGCAGATCTATGGTATTCCCCTGGTGATCACGACCCATTCCCTGGAGCCCCTTCGTCCCTGGAAACGCGAACAGTTGGGTAGGGGATATGATTTGTCCTGTTGGATCGAGAAAACCGCCATGGAGATGGCCGATTGCATCATCGCCGTTTCCCAGGGCATGAAGGAGGATGTCGTCCGGTTGTTCGATGTGAATCCCGAAAAGATAGAGGTGATTTACAACGGTATCGACACCGATGAATATCAGCCGGTAACAACCCGGGAGAGTTTATCCAAGTACGGTGTCAATCCTGATATTCCCTATGTGTTGTTTGTGGGGCGTATCACGCGTCAAAAAGGGATTATTCACCTGGTCAACGCCATTTCCTATCTGGATCCCGGGATTCAGGTCGTTCTGTGCGCGGGGGCCCCGGATACCGAGGAGATCGCGAAGGAGATGCAAGATGGCGTGGCGGCCGTGCAGAAAGTTCGGGACAATATCGTATGGATCGACGAGATGGTGCCAAGGGAAACGGCTATTGAACTCTATGCCAATGCGGCGGTATTTTGTTGCCCCTCCATCTATGAACCGTTCGGGATCATCAATCTGGAGGCCATGGCCTGTGCCACGCCGGTGGTGGCCAGCGCGGTTGGCGGGATCAAGGAAGTGCTCATCCACGAGGAGACCGGTTTCCTGGTTCATCTGGATCAGTATCAGGAGAGCCCATTCGAGGCGCGCAATCCGGATAAGTTCGCGCGATCGCTTGCCGAGCCCATCAATCTGCTGATGCGTGATGAAGCGTTGCGTCGGCGTATGGGCGAGGCGGGACGAAAACGGGTTATGGAGGTATTCAGTTGGCGGGCGATCGCCCGTGAGGTAAGGGACCTATATCAGGTGCTGGTGGAGCCTTGGGAGCATAGGTAATTTTGCCGGTGGCTTTGCTTTGCAAAACCACGGGCAAATGATACGGCCCCGCTTCGCGGGGCGAGATGCGCGCAACGGCAAAGACTTCGTTCACTCGGGAAGGCGAAAGAGAGATGACCATTCAATCCGTAATAATCGAGAGGATAACACCGCAAGTCGACGGGGGACGCTATCCGATAAAACGGGAAGTAGGGGATACCGTCACCGTATCGGCAGGTATTTACAAAGACGGGCACGATAAACTGACGGCAGTCCTGCGTTATCGAAAAAAGGGAACAGGGAGGCGGGCCGCCGGAAAATGGATGGAAGTCCCCATGGTGCAGGGGGAAAACTTCGAATGGACGGCCTCTTTCAGCATCAATGAGATTGGGCACTATCAATATACGATTGAGGCTTGGCCGAATCTATTCCGAACCTGGCTCGATGAGATCACGAAAAAATATGCCGCCGGCGTGGATATCAGCAGTGAATTGCTGGAGGGACGGCGGTTGATTCTCGAGGCGCAGAAGCGCGCGCCCAAGGTCGAACAGGCACGCTTTGTAAAATGTATAGAGCGCATCGATGCCAGTCAGCTTGTGAACAAGGATGTCGCGGTGAGGGTTATCACGGAGGCGCAATACGCGCACATGATGGATCAATTCCCGGACAAGCGACTTGCCACCGAATATGACCCGCCGCTTGAACTCATTGTCGATCCGGTTCGCGCGCGGTTTGCCAACTGGTACGAGATGTTCCCCCGCTCCCAGGGGCGAGTGCCGGGACAAAGCGGCATCTTCAAGGACTGCGAGGCCCGGCTCCCCGAGATCGAGGGCATGGGTTTCAATGTCGTTTACTTCCCGCCTATCCACCCCATCGGAGAGACCAACCGCAAGGGTGCGAATAATTCCCTGCACGCGAACCCGGACGAGCCGGGATGCCCCTACGCCATCGGCAACAGTCGTGGCGGCCACAAGGCGGTGGACCCGGATCTCGGGACACTGGCCGATTTCGATCGGTTCGTCGCCGCATGTCACAGCATGGGTATAGAAGTCGCCCTCGATTTTGCCATCAACTGCTCACCCGACCATCCCTACGTTACCGAACACCCGGAATGGTTCTATAAACGCCCCGACGGCAGTATCAAATACGCCGAGAATCCTCCCAAGAAATATGAGGACATCTACTCCCTGGATTTCCATTGCGAGGATCGAAAGGGATTGTGGAACGAGATGAAGGATGTCATCGAGTTCTGGATTGGCCATGGGGTCGATATCTTTCGCGTGGATAATCCCCACACCAAACCGGTGGCGTTCTGGGCCTGGATGATCCCTGAAATCAAGAAGAATCATCCCCAGGTCACCTTCCTGGCCGAGGCCTTCACGCATCCGAAGATGATGCAAATGTTGGCCAAGGTCGGGTTTACCCAATCCTATACGTATTTCACCTGGCGGAATTACAAGGAGGAGATCGTCGAGTACCTGACGGAACTCACCCAGGGGCCCATGAAGGAGTACTTCCGAGGTAACTTTTTCGTCAATACCCCGGACATATTGCCCAAGTTCCTTCAGGGGGGCGGGCGGGCGGCCTTCAAGATACGCGTGTTGCTGGCGACGACCTTGAGTTCCGTCTACGGCATTTACAGCGGATTCGAGCTTTGCGAAAACACTGCGGTGCCCGGCAAGGAGGAATATCTCCACTCGGAGAAGTACGAGTACAAAGTTTGGGATTGGGATCGCCCGGGCAACATCAAAGACTATATCGCCAAATTGAACTGGATCCGGGGCGCGCATCCCGCCCTTCAGGAATACGACAATCTGACGTTTTATTCGGCGGAAGATGAGCATATTCTCGTTTACGGAAAGACTTCCGAGGATGGGAAGGATATTATCGTGGTGGTTGTGAACCTGGACCCTCACCATATTCACGAATCCCATGTCTCCTTGCCCATTGGCAAATTCGGCATCCATCCCGACGCAAGCTATGAGGTTCACGATCTCCTGACCGATGCGCGCTACCAATGGCGAGGGAAAAGGAATTACGTTCGTCTCGACCCGCACCTGGAACCGGCGCACGTTTTCCATATTCATGGATAAATAATAAATTTCGGCTATGCCGGAATTTATTATTTCCGCTTACAAATTCTCCCCGATCCTTTTGGTTCCGGGGACGTCGGGCTGGGGATAACCACTTTCACTAGAAGCTCTTACATACCTGAATATGTTCAGCGTTTGTTCCATCCAAAGCTCAAAAACATGGCCGTCGGAAGTGTCGAGTAGACTAAAAGTATCAAGGTAGACCGAATGATGTTGAAACGTTTTATTGAGAATACGCTGTATTCCGCTCGCTGGTTGTTGGCGCCCATTTACCTCGGGCTCAGCCTGATCCTGTTCGTATTGGCTATCAAGTTCTTCCAGGAGACTTGGCATATCTTCACGGCAATTCTGACGATTAGCGAAAAAGAGCTGGTGCTTATGACGCTGTCTTTGATCGATCTCGCCATGCTCGGGGGCTTGATTGTCATGGTCATGTTCAGCGGCTATGAAATTTTCGTTTCCCGCCTGGACATCGGCTCCGAGGAAGAAAAACTCGATTGGCTGGGCAAGCTGGATGCGGCCTCGCTGAAACTGAAGATCGCCGCCTCGATTGTCGCGATCTCTTCCATCCACCTGTTACGCGCCTTCATGAACGTGGAACAGCTTCTTGTCAACGATCTGATGTGGTACGTGATTATTCACATGGCCTTCGTCGCGTCGGCGGTCGCCATGGGGTATTTGGGCAAGATGATGAGCCATTGAGATAATAAAAATAACGCCCATGCAGTTTTTGTTCCGAGTCCATTGTTCTTGGCTCGGTTACTGGCCTGAAAGACGTTCACTGAATGGTATTGAAGCGTTTTATCGATAATACACTGTATTCCGCCCGCTGGCTCTTGTACTGGTCCTGGCCGCAGGGCGGCCGAATGAAACTGTTTTCCAATTGCCATTGACGTATTTTGTTGCCGGAACATAG
>CAZQHJ010000172.1:0-4545 GCA_964593225.1 uncultured Thiotrichales bacterium | reverse complement strand
GCAACAAAATACGTCAATGGCAATTGGAAAACAGTTTCATTCGGTTGCCCTGGGAACCCAAAAGACCCGGAAGAATCTCTTGGTCATTTTGTTTAAAATTCCGGCGCTAAGAGACGACTTCCTGCTCCCCACAAACCCATGCCACTCCCCCCTGTCGAAGACCTCCCCATCCACACCCACCGGGACGAGATCATCCGTGCCATCGCCGACAACCCGGTCACGGTCATCCAGGGGGATACGGGCTCCGGGAAGAGCACCCAATTGCCCCAGTTCTGCCTCGCCATGGGGCGCGGCGCGAAGGGTCTCATCGGCCACACCCAGCCCCGGCGGGTCGCCGCCCGCAGCGTAGCGGCGCGCATCGCCGAAGAGTTGGGAGAGCAGCTGGCGCAGCGGGTCGGCTACCAGGTCCGGTTTACCGCCCGCACCGGCCCCGACACCCGCATCAAGCTCATGACCGATGGCATCCTGCTGGCCGAGATCCAGGGAGACCGGCGTCTGACGGCCTACGACACCCTCATCATCGACGAGGTCCACGAGCGGAGCCTGACTCTCGATTTCCTCCTGGGCTATCTCAAGCAACTCCTGCCCTGGCGCCCGGATCTCAAGGTCATCCTGGCCTCGGCCACCATCGACGTCGAGCGCTTTTCCCGCCATTTCGACGATGCACCCGTCATCGCCGTCTCGGGCCGGACCTTTCCGGTCGAGGTGCGGTATTGGCCATCGATGGATCCCGAAGCGGGCGCCTTCTCCGATAAACCCACCGACAAAGCCGCCGCGCGGACCACGCCCGATGCCGTGGCCGACGCCGTTCGGGCCATCGTCCGGGAACCCGCACCCTCCGGTCTGCGGGACATCCTGGTCTTCCTGGCCGGGGAACAGGAGATCCGAGAGAGCGCGGAACTGCTGCAAAAACCCCCGCTGCCCGACACCGAGCTCCTGCCGCTTTTCGGGCGGCTGAACGCCGTCCAACAGGACCGGATCTTCGCCCCCCACGCCCGCCGCCACGTGGTGCTCGCCACCAACATTGCCGAGACCTCCCTGACCGTGCCCGGCATCGGCTTCGTCATCGACGCCGGCATGGCACGCATCAGCCGCTACAGCCACCAGGCCAAGGTCCAACGGCTCCCCATCGAACCGGTTTCCCAGGCCTCGGCCAACCAGCGCAAGGGCCGCTGCGGGCGGGTCGCGCCGGGGGTCTGCATCCGGCTGTACTCGGAAGAGGACTTCGAGGCCCGTCCCGCCTTCACCGAGCCCGAGATCCGCCGCACCAACCTGGCCACCGTCATCCTGCGCATGAAGGCCCTGGGGTTTGGGGACGTGGCGGCCTTCCCGTTCCTCGACAAACCCGATCGCCGCTATATCTCCGACGGGCTGCGGCTGCTCAAGGAATTAGGGGCCCTCGATAAAGAGGATCGGCTCACCCAACGGGGCAGGGCGCTCGCCCGGCTGCCGGTGGACCCGCGCATGGGGCGCATGATCCTGGCGGGGGGCGAAGGTGGTTGCCTCGCGGAGGTCCTGGTGGTTGCCGCCGCCCTCAGCATCCCGAACCCCCGGGAGTTCTCGGACCATGGGCGCGATTCCGGGCCTGATCCGGGGGGCGCCGGGCGCAGAGTGAGCAGGGAGAAAGCCGTGGCGGCCCGCGCCCGTTTCCAGGACGGGCGCTCGGATTTCACCGAGCTGCTGAAGATCTGGGCCGATTATCAGGAAAAGCGCCGCGAGCTCTCGTCCAATCGATTGCAAAAGCACTGCCGGCGGTATTTCCTCTCTTACCGGCGCATGCGGGAGTGGCACGAGCTCCACCAGCAGTTGTCCGCCCAGGCCCGGGAGATGGGCCTGCCGGTCTGGAACGAACCGGCCTCTTATGCCCGCATCCACCGGGCGCTATTGACGGGCCTGCTGGGCCACGTGGGATACAACGGCCAGGAAGACCCCCAGGAGCGGCCCCGGGAGAGATCCCAAGAGAGGGCCCGGGAGAGGAGAAGTGGAAAAGGAAATAAGGCGCAGGAATACACCGCCGCCCGCAGCGCCCGTTTCCTGATAGGGCGCGATTCCGTGCTCCACAACGCTCGGCCCCGGTGGGTCATGGCCGCCGAACTGGTGCAGACCAGCCGGACCTATGCCCATAATGTCGCCCGGATTCGCCCGGAATGGATCGAACGGGCAGGGCGGGATCTCATGAAGACCACGTATTTCGATTCCCATTGGGACGAGACCCACGGGGAGGTGATGGCCTATGAGCGGCTGACCCTGTATGGATTGACCATCATCCCCCGGCGGAGGATACCCTATGCCGCCGTGAACCCCGAGGCGGCCCGGGAGATCTTCATCGAGGCGGCCCTGGTGGAGGGTGGGGACGCGGCCCAGGGTATGAGCGCGGCGGATCGGGATGTTGGCGCCACGGCGCATGATACGGATCCGCCGGCGCGGGGTGTCGGCGCCGTGGCGCGGGGCGCCGGGGACGCGGTACGTCAGGCCGGGCGCGCGGCGCGTCGTACCCCGGCCTTCCTGGCCCATAACCGGACCCTCGTCTCCTATCTGCGGGAGATGGAACAGCGCAGCCGGCGACCGGACGCCTTCGCCGGCGACGCCGCCCTTTACACCTTCTACGACGGGCGCATCCCCGAAGCGGTCGTCGGCAACCGATCCTTCCAGGCCTGGCGCAAACAGGCCGAACGCGTCCAGCCGGATTGCCTCTTCCTCTCCCCCGAGGACCTGTGCGAGCCAAAGACCCTGGCCCGGATCCACGGGCAATTCCCCGACGAGATAATCGTCCGGGGTCGGCATTTCCCCTTGAGCTACCGGTTCGATCCGGGCCATGGCGGGGACATGGCCAGAGAAGACGCCAGGGAGGACACCAGGGAGGACGCCAAGGACGAGGACCTCGACGGCGTCACGGTCACCCTCTTGCAAAACGCCCTCTATCAACCGGATCCCGGCCCTTTCCAGTGGCTGGTGCCGGGGTTGCTGGAAGAAAAAGTCTTCGCCCTATTGTGGGCCCTGCCGAAACCCCTTCGCCGCCGCCTCCCCCCCTTGGCCGAGACGGCCCGGAATTGCTTCACGGCCATGGAATCCCGATTCATGCCCGCCGCCCCATCCGGCCCCGAAGACGGCAACGAACCCCGGGAAACCCTGGGCATCACCTATCCCGACACAGGACTGTTGGAAGAACTGGGGGAACACCTCCGGCGCACGGCCCGAATCCCCCTCTCCCCGGAGGTCTGGCGCGAGGACCGCTTGGCCCCCTATCTGCGCATGAACTTCCGGGTCATCGACGCCGATGGCAAGACCCTGCGCATGGGGCGCGACCTCGCCGAGCTCCAGCGGGCCCTGGCCGCCCGGACGGAGTGCATCCTGCCGCCCCTCCCTGGCCGCGTCGAGGTGGGGTTTCGTGACGCCAAGGCTGGTAACAGGGACGCCCGTGACGCCTATCATCGCCCCCTGGCCGGCGACTTCCACCGGGATGGCCTCCGGGCCTGGACCTTCCCGGACCTGCCTCCCTCCGTGGAAGTCGCCCTCCAGGGGACCCGGTTCCAAGGGTATCCGGCCCTCCTGGACCAAGGCGAATCGGTCTCCCTGCGCCTGGTGGACACCCGGGACAAGGCGACGGAGCTGAGCCGCTTCGGCGTCTGTCGCCTCTTGATGCTGGCCATGCCCCGGGAGGCGCGGTATCTCAAAAAGAACCTCCCCGACCTGCAGGCCCTCTGCCTCGCGTATGCCACCCTGAACGCTGGGTTGAACGATGCCCCCCCCGGCGGGAGGAAAGGGGAGGGCCCCCCCGCCAACGCCTGCGAGGCCCTGCGCGAAGAACTGGCCATGGCCATCGTGGAGCGGACTTTCACTGACGCCAAGGCCCCCATCCGGACCCGAGCGGCTTTCCGGGAGACCCTGGAACGGCACGGGCGGGAACTGATGACCGTGGCCAACGCCCTGTGTTCCCTAGTAGGCGGGATACTCACGGAATACCGGGGCGTGGTCGTGGCCCTGGCGGCCCTCCAGGGCTGCGGCCCGCCCGGGAGTCTCGCGGACATCTCCGATCAGCTGAACGCCCTGGTCTTCCGGGGGTTCATCCGCGCCACCCCGGCCGAGCGGCTCCCCCACTTGCCCAGATACCTGCAGGCCATGGCCCGCCGGCTCCAGCGCCTCGCCCAGGCCCCGGATAAGGACCGTCGCAAGATGGAAGAGCTGCGCCCGCTGATCCAGGCCTACGCGGCCCTGGCGGCGGCGGACCTGGGCGGGGTAGGGGGCAGGATGAGTGGGCATTTGCCCTGTCAGCGCTGGTTGCTGGAGGAGTTGCGGGTGTCCCTGTTCGCCCAGGAACTGGGGACGGCGGAACCGGTCTCCGTGAAGCGGCTACAAAAGCAGTTGGGACAATGAAGTGTGAAGTTCGAAGGGTGAAGGAGGGAGACGCGACAGGCCATCCCACGCCCCATTTCAAACTGATATGTTTTGACCCGTCAACCCTAGTGGCTCATTCCATTCTAATTTTGGGGTTAGGCAAGGCAATAAGTGGTCATACGCAAGGCGCGCATGCGCAGGAATAGTTAA
>CAZQHJ010000171.1:0-4574 GCA_964593225.1 uncultured Thiotrichales bacterium | reverse complement strand
CCTCGAACCCCGCAAGCCCCGGGCCCCCCCGCCCATCCGGGCGGGGCTCGACCCCATGACCCCCGATGGCCGAGGGGCGCGGCGATGATGGGCACGGCGTCCGAGGCGCCAGCCTCGGACGCCGTGCCCATCCTACAGCCCCGCCGAGCCGTATCTCCGGTCGATCATCCGCTTAGGTCTTTTCGGCTCGCCCCCCCGGATAAGTCCCGCCCTCTCGAAACCCCGGGTGAAACCCTACCTTGGCATCCCTGTTCCCGACCCCAACTCGGCCCCAACGGGACCTGCCAACCGCGCTTTGGTTCACACCCGGCCGAACACGAACCGAACAACCCTAAGGGCGTGTCCGAAAAATCCCCGGTCTACCGGGTTGGCCCCCGGATTGCGGCCCACTGCGTTGCCCAAGGCCCGGGGCTCGTTCGGATTCGGGCCTCATGTCCCTCGCTACACGCCCCCCAATGTCACGCATCCGTCGCGTCTTGTGCGCCTTCGTTGATCACAATCGGGTTGCCGCCTGGCGACGACCGGGAATTTCTGGACACCCTCCCTAGGGCTTCGGATAAACCCGAGAACCGAACCGGTTTTCGGGGGCGTGGAGACTCCGCTGGAAAGGCCGCCATTGTCACCCCCCCCTTTATGTTCCGCTTATGTTCCCCGCGTCTTCCGTGCTGAAAAATCCTCCTTGCCTGGGGCGTATTTTCTGCTTGGGGGAGAACAAAAAGGCGCGCCCGCTTCCCCCGGGCGGATTCGTCATGCCGCCCTGGAGAGCGGCGCTCCATGCCGGCCTGGAGACCGGCGCTCCCGGCGGCGCTTCGATATCGCTTGTCTCCCGGGATGGTTTCAACGATAGGCAACCCTCGGAGCGCCGGTCTCCAGGCCGGCATGAAAAACCGCCGCTCGCAAGGGCGGCTCCTGTATGAAGGAACGGGATATATCCCGCCCCCAACTGGAAAATACGCCCCTTGCCTCTTACCGTTTTATTCCGCCGCGCCCGCCCCCCCCGGCACTCCTCGAGCACTCCTCGAGTGGTCCTCGAGCGGAGTCGGGAGGTGGTCCCCGAGCGCGGTTCGACTCGGGTTCGACTTCGATCGCCAACCGCCCCCCGCTACAAGGCCTCCGGAGGCAAAAACCGTGTTATCGGCCAAGGTGGGGGATGGCGTAGAATACGTGCATCCGTGACGCGGACGGGCAGGGACGTCACGGATTACCCAACACGGGAGGGTGTCCGACCCGGGGGCCTCTCGGGCAAACGAGCAAGGATTCAAAAGACAAAGACATATAGAGGTAGAGAGTATGAATTCGACCTTCGAAGAAACGATTCTCGCCAAGGAAATGCGCCGAGCGCGACAAGCCCGGCGGTCATTGGGAAAGGCCTTTGAAGAAAACGCCCTGGCAAGGCGGCTCCTGGCCGGGGCATCGGTCGCGGCCTTGGTGGGGATGATGGGGGTGAGTGGGAGCGCGGTGGCGGATGCTGAAACTCTTGGGGCGGATACAATATGGGCATCGGATGGTACTTACACCAGCGGTGATGCGGATGGAACAGATGCAGCGGCGGGTGATACTGTTGAGTTGAATAGCTATACCCTGACCGTCACGAACAATGGCATAGCGGATGACGGTAGCGGTACGAATACATTCCAGGTGGGTGCCGTTACGGACTCAACGGATACAAATACTACCAACAACGATGGCGCCGTGGCGGTGACTACGTACGCGATGGGGAGCAATAACTTGTCGGTGACCTTCAGTGGCGACGTAGCGGCCGCCGGCGGCGTGACCGTCACCAGCTCGGCCAACAACTCGGCAACGGCCACCTTTTCCGGTGCGAGCGTCACGAGCGTGATTACACTGGATCGAACCAACGCAGGCGACGTGGATGTCATTTTCGACAGTGGCGCTACGGCTCAGACCGTTTCCGGCGCGATTACCACATCGACTGCCGCGGCGTCTGACACGAATACCACCGTATCCATCACCAGCGACGATGTAACCTTTACCAATACCGTGGGCGATGCCGGGCTGGACACCCTGGCGATCGGTGCTTCCAGCAATGCCGCCAACGCCACCTTCCAGGCCGCAGTCCAAGCCGGCAGCATCACCATCACCGACAGTTCCACCGCCAACTTCGACGCTCAAACCGCCGCGTTTAGCGTCACCGGCGCGATAACGGGGGATGGCACCGGGACCATCAACGTGGTCGACGAAGGGGGAGAAGCCCCGGCCAAGGTGACCTTCGCCAGTGCAGTGGACACCACCGGCGACAGCGGTACGACGGATACGATCAACATCGGTGATGGATCGGATGCCGGTAACGCCCAATTCGAGGATGCCGTGAACGCCACCGCCATCCATATCACCTCGGGTGATGCGGCAAATGAGGCCTCCACCGCCGACTTCGATGACGCGGTTACCGCGGACACCATCACCCTGACCTCCGATGCAACCGGCGGGGCCGCGACGGCTACCTTCGCCGGGGATGTGACGGGTGCAATCACACTGACTGATGATACCAACGTGTCGTCGATCGAGTTCGATGGCGATGGTGGTAACCAGACTATTGACGCGGCGATTATTGCGGGGGGTAGCGGCCACGGTGACGTGACCGTCTCCAACGCCACCGGAACCGTGACCTTTAACTCGGCGCTGGGTGGCGATCCTGATAATGAGGGGAATGCACTGGGTGACCTGACGCTTGGTACCGGTTCACAGACGGTATTCAGCGATAGTGTTTACGTGACCAGCGTGAATATGGGGGGGACTACGGCGAACTTTGCCGGCGACGTAAACGCGACGAGTGGGATCAATTTCTCAGCCGATGGCACCGCCACGTTCGATGGCGACACGGCTCAAACCGTTACCGGCGCGATGACGGCAGATACGAATGATTATGGGAACATCACCGTCTCCAACACCGGGGGCACCGTGACCTTCATGGATACCCTGGGATCGGATACTGCTGCGTTGGGCACCCTCACGCTCGATAGCGGTTCCACGACCGTCTTCAACGCGACCGTCGATGCAACTACCTTGGATATCGACGGCGCCACGGTGACCTTCGAAAACGCCGTGACGGTGACAACTGTGTCGTTGGCGGATGGCACCACCATCATGGTTAGCGGCGAGAACTTCGATACGGGTGAAACGGTCATCACCGCCAGTACCGCGAACGTGACCGGCGACATCACCATCGACATAGCGGGCGCCGACAAGTTGGATGCGGTCGGTGAATCCCTGACCATCCTGAGTGCCAGTACCTTGAACGATGACAATGCAACCTATAAGGCGGTAGACAGCTCGCTCTTCGATTACGACATCGATACAACAACCGAGGAGGGGAACGTTATTGTCACCATCACCAAGGCGCTCGATATGGCCTCCTCCGAGAGCGCCCTGTATGAGGTATTGACCGCGTTGGCAGATTCCGACGAGATGTCGTCGGCTTCGAGCACCATCTACAACGCCCTTTTGAACAGCAGCACCGAGGAAAAAACCCTCAGGCAGGCGGTCCTCCAGGCCGATACGCTGGGGGCGGCCGCCTCCGCCGCCATCGGGGTCGCAAGCCAGGTGACGGGCGTCGCCGCCACCCGGTTGGCCTCGCTCCGCTCCGGTCAACAGTATGCCGGCACCACCGGTTTCGCCGCCGGGGACGCGGCCGATCTTTCCAAGGCCTTCTGGGTCCGCTCCTTCGGCGGCTGGACCGACCAGGACGAGCGGAGCGGCGTGGACGGTTATGACGCCGATACCTATGGCGTCGCCTTCGGGGTGGATACCCAGGTTACCGACCGGTCCCGGGTGGGGGTCGCCCTGGCCTACGCCAACACCGATGTGGATGGGGACGGGGCCGCCGATTCCCAGGTGGATATCGACGGGCTTCACTTCACCCTCTACGGGGACTATACGGTGGATGACTATTACCTCCAGGGGATGCTCAGTTACGCCCGGAGCGAAAACGACATCTCCGAGGATGTGGCGGGGGTGATTCGAACCGCCGACTACGACGCCGACCAATATACGGTGAGCGTCAGCGGCGGCATGCCCGTCCCCCTGAAGGGCGACGCCTTCTTCACCCCCATGGCCGGTCTCGATTGGACCCATGTGGACAGCGACAGCTACACCACCAGCGGCGCGGATGACTTCGATCTCGAAGTCAACCCGGATGATGTGGATGCCGTGGTCGCCTCCCTGGGGGCGAAATACCACACCACGATCCGCAAGAACAACGGCAACCTCATCCCGTCCATCTATGCGGGCCTCACCTACGACTTCGTGGGCGACGAGGCCCAGGCCACCAGCGCCTACACCGGCGGGGGCTCGGCCTTCACCACCACGGGCTCGGATCCGGCCCGGTTCGGTGGGGAGCTGGATCTCAACCTGACCTACGACAATGGCCTGTTCTCCGCGAGCGTGGGCTACGGTCTGGACATCAAGTCCGACTACACCAACCACGGCGCCATGATCCAGACCCGCTGGAAGTTCTGATAAGCCGCCTCCCCCGGCTTATCCGAGCC
The DNA here is from genome assembly GCA_964593225.1 of uncultured Thiotrichales bacterium. Lineage (GTDB taxonomy): Bacteria > Pseudomonadota > Gammaproteobacteria > HK1 > HK1 > JABDQX01. The sequence continues at coordinate 69 of CAZQHJ010000171.1, read as the reverse complement.
CGAAGCCCCGGAACCCCAGGGCAACCGAATAATAAATCATTGTTTGGCCAAGATGTCATAGCGGAAGGA
>CAZQHJ010000170.1:0-4589 GCA_964593225.1 uncultured Thiotrichales bacterium | reverse complement strand
ACCTCCATTTGCCAGATTTGTCAATATAAAAATACTTTCATTCGGTTGCCCTGCCGACAACCCCTTGCCTTTCCCCCCCCTACTCCGCTACCGTGTCTCTTCGTCTCCCGCGCAAGGCGCTTTTTCGCGCGAGTCACAGACCCGGTGCGCGGGAGGGGGTAATAGCGGCCACCGGCACCATCCCGGATGCCCGAAACACGCCGCGCCATGCGTAAAATGAGGCATTCGATGCATCGACTCCGGATTTGAAACTTCAAATGGGTTATCCAACGCCACCGGCCCCTACCCTGCGGCATGGAATACGGACCGAACGCGGAGAAATGCTCCGCCCGACGCCTGGAACAGGCTATTTCAACGCAGAAACCCGGCCCCCGAATCCGAGTCCATCCCGTTCGGGTCCCGGCGCGAAGCGCTAGCGAATGACATATCGAAACGCGCAGCGTTCGGATTGATATCCCTCATCCGAGGTGGTCCCAGTAGACTGCGGATTTTTAAGACACGTTTAAGGTTGTTCATGTCCCCGCCTCCCTTCGTCCACCTCCATCTGCACACCGAATACTCCCTGGTCGACGGGATCATCCGCATCCCCGCGCTCATTGAGCGCGTCCGCAAGGCCGGCATGCCGGCGGTCGCCGTGACGGACCAGAGCAATCTGTTCGCGGTGGTCAAGTTCTACCGGGCTGCGGTGGCCGCCGGGATAAAACCCATCATCGGCGCGGATGTGTGGGTCTCCGATCGGGCCGATCACAGCCAGGCCGCGCGGCTGACGCTGCTCTGCCGGGACATGCCGGGGTATCGGAACCTCTCCCGGCTGGTGTCGAAGAGCTACACGGCGGGGCAGATCGGCGACATTCCCGTCATTCAGCTTGATTGGCTGCAAAACGCCGTCGGTGGTCTGATTGCCCTCTCCGGCGGGATCGACGGCGGTATCGGCAAGGCCCTGATCGAGGGACGTCTCCAGGAGGCCGGGGACCAGTGCGATCGATTTCAAGCCTTGTTTCCCGACGGCTTTTATCTGGAACTGACGCGCACGGGCCGGGAGGAAGAGGGCCGGTATGAGGAAGGCGTCCTGGGATTGGCGGTGGAGAAGGGGCTGCCGGTGGTCGCCACCAACGCGGTCTGTTTTCTCCAGCCGGAGGATTTCGACGCCCACGAGGCCAGGGTGTGTATCTGCGAGGGCGGCATGCTGGCCGATGCGGGCCGGGTCCGCCGCTTCAGCGCCGAGCAGTATCTGCGCACCGGGCAGGAGATGGCGAAGCGCTTTGCCGATATTCCAGAGGCCGTGGAAAACGCCGTGGAGATCGCCCGGCGCTGCACTGTGGCGTTCGCCTTCGGTGACAATCACCTGCCGGACTTTCCAGTCCGGGAGGGGACCTCCCTGGATGTGTGGCTGAGGGAACAGTCGCGCCAGGGCCTGGAGGCGCGCCTCGCCAAACTATTCGATACGGCCTCCCCCGATTTCGCCACCCAACGCATCCTCTACGACGAGCGCCTGGAGATAGAACTGGATGTGATCATCCGGATGGGCTATTCCGGCTACTTCCTCATCGTCTCCGACTTCATTCGCTGGGCGCGGGAGAACGGCGTGCCGGTGGGGCCGGGAAGAGGCTCGGGGGCGGGCTCCCTGGCGGCCTATGCCCTGGGAATCACCGATCTGGACCCCATCCGCTATGACCTGCTGTTCGAGCGTTTCCTCAACCCCGAGCGGGTCTCCCTGCCGGACTTCGACGTGGACTTTTGCATGGAAGGCCGCGACCGGGTCATCGACTATGTAACGGAACGCTACGGCGGCAGCGAGCTGGTGGCCCAGATCATCACCTTCGGCACCATGGCCGCCAAGGCCGTGGTGCGGGATGTGGGCCGGATCCTGGGGCATCCCTACGGGTTCGTGGATCAGATCGCCAAGCTCATCCCCTTCGATCTCGGGATCACCCTGGAGAAGGCACTGGAACAGGAGGAGACGCTGCGCCAGCGCTATGAGAATGAGGAAGAGGTCCGGGGGCTCATCGATCTGGCGAAGAGGCTGGAGGGACTGGCCCGCAACGCGGGCCGGCACGCCGGGGGCGTGGTCATCGCCCCGAGGCCCCTGACGGAGTTCATGCCCCTCTACTGCGAAAAGGGCGCGGCGGGGGTGGTGACGCAGCTCGACAAGGACGACGTGGAGACCGTGGGGCTGGTCAAGTTCGATTTCCTGGGACTGCGCACCCTGACCATCATCGACTGGGCGGTGCGCAACATCCACCGTTTTGCGTCGCAGGACCGAGCGGCGGACAATGATCAGTCGCCGGAGGATTCACTCATCGATATCACCGCCATCCCGCTGGACGACAAAAAGACCTTCGAGCTCATCGGGCGGGGGGCGACCAGCGCGGTGTTCCAGTTGGAATCCCGGGGCATGCGCGATCTGATTCGGCGTCTGCAACCGGACTGCTTCGAGGACATCATCGCCCTGGTGGCCCTCTTCCGTCCCGGCCCTCTCCAGTCGGGCATGGTGGACGACTTTATCGAGCGCAAGCATGGCCGGGCCCCGGTCAGCTACCTGCACCCGGAACTGGAACCCACCCTGAAACCCACCTACGGCGTCATCCTCTATCAGGAACAGGTCATGCAGATCGCCCGGGTGCTGGCCGGCTATACCCTGGGCGGGGCGGACCTCCTGCGCCGGGCCATGGGCAAGAAAAAACCGGCGGAGATGGCCAAGCAGCGCAGCATCTTCGTCTCCGGGGCCCAGGCGCGGGGCGTCAATGAAGGTCAGGCGAGCCACATCTTCGACCTGATGGAAAAATTCGCCGGCTACGGTTTCAACAAGTCCCACTCCGCCGCCTATGCGCTCATCGCCTATCAGACCGCCTGGCTGAAGGCCCACTACCCCGCCGCCTTCATGGCCGCTGTCCTCTCCGGCGATATGGACAAAACCGACAAGGTGGTGGCCTCCATCGACGAATGCCGGGGCCTGGGGCTGGCGATATTGCCGCCGGATATCAATCTCTGCCGGTACGAATTTATCGTGCACGATAAAAAGAGCATCCGGTATGGTCTGGGGGCCATCAAGGGAGCGGGGGAGGCGGCCCTTAAGGGTGTGTTGGACGAGCGGGACAAAAACGGACCCTTTACCGATCTTTTCGACCTTTGTCGCCGTATCGATACGCGCAAGGTCAATCGCCGGACCCTCGACGCCCTGGTCCGGGCCGGTGCCCTGGACGGACTCGGCCCCACGCGCACCGCTGTCTTCTATTCCCTGGACGCGGCCCTCAAGGCCGCCGAGCAACACAATCTGGCCCAATCGGCTGGCCAGGCCGATCTCTTCGGGGATCTCATGGGCGGGGGGCCGGGAGAGGAGACCGAGGCGTCGACTGGCCGGGGAAATAACACCGTGGCCTTTTTCCAGGGAAAGGAATGGAGCGAGACCGAACGCCTGGCGGGGGAGAAAGATACCCTGGGGCTCTATCTCACCGGCCATCCCATCTCCCGTTATCGTCTGGAACTGGCGGCGTTCACCAAACCCCTCTCCGACGTCCGGCCTGCCCTCGGGCAACGGGTGCGGGTGGCCGGGTTCGCGACGCAACTGCGCGTCAGGCGATTCAAGAGCGAGAAGGACAGCCGCCGGGTGGAGCTGACCCTGGATGACGGCACGGCGCGCCTGGAGGCCGTGGTCTCCGCAGAGATTTACCAAGCAAGCAGGGAACTGCTCATCAAAGACAACCTGTTGGTGGCCGTCGGGGAGGTGACCATGGATGACTTTATCGGCGACCGGCGCATGGCTGTGCGGGAGATCTACGATCTCGAAAAGGCGCGGGCGGCCTTTGCCAGCGGGCTCGTCCTCGCACTCGATGCGGACAGGGCGCGCGCCATAACGGAGGACGGGACGAATGGCGGTGCGAATGGGGCGGCGACCCACGGCTTTGCCGACCGACTGGCCGAGATCCTGACCCCCCATCGGGGCGGTCCTACGTCGATCATCATCGATTACCGCCGAACCGACGCGGCGGCGCACCTGGTCTTGGGGGAGACCTGGAAGGTCAGGCCCACGGAGGGATTGCTCCAAGCCCTGCGGACGCTGGTGGGCGAGGGGCAGGTGGCATTGAAATATGAGATATGAGTTGTAGTAGTTCGGACTCGTCCGGGTCCCGCTGCAAACTCTCCAAATCGGTGTAAAGGTTTTTCCTGAAAGCGACCTGATAAAACGCCTGCAAAATGGTTTTATGAAACCGTGTCGGTATTCTCCGCTCATACCCCAATTCTAACTCGCTAAAGCCCTCGCCTTTAGGCGAGGGCTTTTCTCCCTATGGGAGAGAGTAAAAACAATTCGATTACCGCGAAATGTCAATAAAGCTCAGGAAGCAAATCGCACTTTTGTTCAAATCCTGAGTGTTGCCTTGGACGGTAGTGTCTCAGTTTGAAATTTCCATAGCTTCATACCCCGAAGGCATGGGTAAATTTGTTCTGTGTGAATTGATGCTCATATCCGTGCGGTTGAGCAAGAATTTCCAGACATTCTCAGGTAATCGAAAAGTGCACGAGTATTACGGGTAAGGTGTAGTAGTTCAGACTAAATCCGACAGCCGACTTAAAAAAGAAGAGGGTTACCG
>CAZQHJ010000169.1:0-4655 GCA_964593225.1 uncultured Thiotrichales bacterium | reverse complement strand
ATGTAGATTAGTATCGATGTGCAACTGGATCAAATTTCAAACTGAGACACTACCCATTGGCGCTGAAGGAATACGATAAGTTCGATGCCAGGCGCAAGGCATGGGAGGCGGCGCAGGCGGACAGACAGGATGAGGAAGAATTAAGAGAGATCGAAGCGCAAATCAAAAACCGTGTCGTCAATGAGGGATAGTCATGCGAGGAGTGTGATAGGTTATCGACCACCAACTGATCGAGAGAATTCCCGCCACGGCATATGCGCATTGGGGCGGATCCTGAAATGCAACGGATAGCCGTATCAAAACCCAAGTCTAAAACTTCCTTTTCCGCCACCCCGAACTCTACGAAACCGCCTATCCCGCCGACAATGCCCTGCCCGATATGTGTCGGCGTTTGTTCGAGATTCCCGGCATGGCCCCCGTCAGGGACTGGTGCGAATATCGCCTGTTCTTCCCGGCGAAACTGGAACACCGCCTTGCGGAAAACGGTTTCGAGGTCGTCGGCATGTTCGATAACAAGAAACTGGAAGAGAGCGATCTCTCCGGGGAATGGCTATATGTCGCCGCGCTTTTCCGACGGGATAATCTTTCAGAAAAATCCAGCGTCCGAGAATAACAATGTGCGGTATCGCCGGAATCATCGATTACGAAAAACCCCTGGATCGGGATGCCCTCGAGAGGATGCAGGCCACCTTGGGTCACCGTGGCCCGGACGAACAGGGGCTGCGAATCTTACCCCATGCGAGACTCGCGGCATATCGAAGCGGTGGCGCTTGCCAACGAGCTGATTCCGGTCCTGGAAGAAGAGACCGCGCTCCACCGGCTCTACGAAAGGGCCGCCCGGGACCAAAAAACCATCGCGGTGGGCGAGGTCGCCGATGAAACCCACTACGGGTATCACTTCCTGTTGAACACAAAAACCTCCGCGGGCATGAGAAACATCATGAATGCGCTTTTCTACAATTCGATTGTCCGCAGCATGGATATTCATGACCCGATGGAATACTTCGCCCGAAAATACGAAAAAAAGGTCCAACAGGGTGGATATGCATTCGGCAGGTCCCGCGCCGAAAACATGCTGGCGGCGAATTAATTCCGTTTCGGAAAAACAAAAATCCCGAAAGATCCGGTACCCGAAACCCGAACCCACCCCGTTTGGGTCCTATTGCTACGCGCTAACATGTTCCTGGATCGAATTCATCTTGCCGAGATTGCTGCATAACAACGACCTCCATAGCATGCATTTTTCCCTGGAGGTCCGCGTCCCCTTCGCGGATACGGAGCTTCTCGGCGCGGCCGCCCGGGTCCATCCTTTGATTGCATTCAGGGACGAGGGAGCGGCCTTCAAGGGCAATCGGGTAAAAAGATGGCTGCGCCACTGTGCGAAGGGACTCCTCCCGGAAGAGATCCGGCTGCGAAGAAAGTCCGGCACGCCGTTTCCCCGCTATGTATCGGGTATCTACAAAAGGGAGTTGAAGGCTATCCTGCGCCGGGGCGGCGAGGAATTCTACGAAGAGTTCCTGGATGTGCCTCGGTTGGCGGCCCTTTGTGATGAAACGCCGGACGAGAATCGAACCGCGTTCCTCTTTCGTTGCATTGCCTTTTATTATTGGGTCAAGCACCACCGGATAACGGGGTTTGCCTAATCATCCGCCTTGCCGGACCCGACAGACTTTTACGGAGAACACGCCATGAAAGACAAAAACACCATCATCCAATCATTGCAGCTCGAGAGACACCGCGAGGGCGGTTATTTCTCCGAGACCTATCGTTCCACGCAACAAGTGGAAACGGACCGGCCCGGCGGAAATCGATCCTTGATGACCGCCATCTACTATATGCTCACAGATGACAATCCCATCCTGTATTTTCACGTCAATCTCTCCGACGCCATCCATTTCTTCCATGGCGGCGATCCGATTCTCTATTTCATCGTTCATCCCGACGGCACGCTGGAAAAGAAGCTGTTGGGCGCGGACCCGGACAAGGGATGCCAACTGCAACTCCTCGTCAAGGGAGGCTGCTGGAAGGCCAGCGTCCTGCAAGAGGGCGCTTTTGGATTGATTGGGGAAGTCCTCGCCCCGGGCTTCGAGTACCGGGACAACGTCATAGCGGACCCGGACGGGTTCAAGGCGCTTTTCCCCGGGTTGTGGCAGGGACTCTCGCCTTACGTGCTGGATGCGCGTGAGTACATGGATGGAACGATACGCAAATGAATGGCATTTCGTGAATGGCATTCCGATGGAGGATGGAATGTACCGGGAAGAATTCAAGGTATTCAACGAAATCGGCAACCGTCTGCGGGCGTTCTCTTTCCAGAACAAACCGCCACTGGATAACGTTGCCGTCCTCCTGATCGCTCACTCCATGTTCTCCGGCCTGCCCCTCATCGATGCCGCCGAGGGGATCGCCGGGCGCCACAATACCTATCTGGTGTGCAAATCATCTTCCAGGAACAGCGGCGTCGAGGACTATCTGATCGGTCGAGGCAACACCCTGTTGTCCTCGAGGAAAGAGGATTTCATGGATAACCCCGGCAAGGTTATCCGGGAATTATCCTCCATCGGCAAGCCTATCCTCTTTCTGGACCATGGCGGATACGGCGCCTATCACATGGGAGCGCTGCGCAACGGGATACGCCTCGCCGGCATAGTGGAATACACCCTGAATGGCCATCAAAGATACCAACGCGCCGATGCCATGGCCCATATGGACTATGTCTCCCTGGCCGAGGCCCGCACCAAAAGGTTCGCCGACTATTCCTGCGGCAGGCTGGTGGGCGAGATCTGCTCCTTCGTGGTAGAGCAGTTCTCCGGTTTCGGCGGCCACCTGCGGGGCATCCGGCAAGTGGGGATCATCGGGTTCGGCCGGCTCGGTTCCAACGCCGCCGATCAAATCAAGAACAGCGGCGCCCACAACATCATGGTCTACGATAGAGACCCGGAGAAGATGATAGAGGCGCAGCAGAAGGGATATAACGTACAGGCAAGCGGCGTGGAGGATATCGTCGAGCGCTGTAACTTCATACTGGTGGGGTGCGACACGGCCCCCATCCAGCCCTCGATGTACGATCGCATGCATGACCGAACCATCCTCGCCACGGTCACTTCCCCCGATGATGCCCTGGACATCCAAACGCTGATTCAGGGCGGGCATATCGTCCGGGAAGAGCAGCAACCGGATAATAGCATTCCCATCACCACCTACCGGACCAAACAAAATCATCACATCCATCTCATCTGCGACGGGGATGCTCCGAACCTCAAATACTCCGCCTTCGGCGCCGACGACCCCACGTTGGCCATGCCCTTGATCCTGCATGCCGCCGTGGGGTATGAAATGGCCCAGGGCCGCGCCGTCTCCACCTGGCGCATCCAACAACTGGAACGGCAAATAATGGACCATTACCTGCGGATTTACCGAGAGGTCGCCGCTGAAACGGAAGATTATTGGCATGGGCGGCTCCGGGTGGAGCGCGCCGCATGAACGAGTAGAATTGACGGAAGAACGTGTTTGCGCTTCGCGCCAGATCCGAAGCGGGATGGGCCTTGGTTTACGCACCGGTTCGCAAAAATTTTTGTTTTTCCGATACGTAAATAAAAACGGAGGGCTGGAATCATCTCCAGTCATGAAAAAATGTCCAAATACATAAACCCCTACACCGATTTCGGTTTTAAGAAGCTTTTCGGGGAGGAAGGCAGCAAAGACCTTCTGACCGACTTCCTCAATCAATTATTGCCCGAACACCACCGAATTGCCCAATTGCGGTTTCGGCACAGCGAACGGTTGTCGGGTGGTTTCCCGGAAAGGCAAGCAATGCTCGATATTCTCTGCGTAAGCCATTGTGGTGAGCGCTTTATCGTGGAGATGCAAAAGGCCGAATTCCATCTATTCCTGGATCGTTCCTTGTTTCACTTCATCTTGCCCATTCAGGAACAGGCAAAAAAGGGGGAGTGGTCATTTCTCCTGAAGCCGGTTTATTTTATCGCCATCCTCGACTTCGAATATGACGAGGCCGAGGAGAAGCGTAGATTCCTGCGCGAAGTGGCCCTGCACGACCAGGATGGCGCATTGTTCTCCGACCAACTCCATTTCAAATTCCTGCAAATGCCGCTGTTCCACAAGCAGGAGCATGAACTGGACAACCATTTCGACAAGTGGGTCTACTTCCTGAAAAATCTGGAGAACTTCGAACATATTCCGACGATCCTCAACGAGCCCATATTCCAAAAGGCCTTCCGAATAGCCGAACTTGCCAGCCTCAGTCCCGCGCAGCACACGGACTATGAAAAAAACCTATTGGATTACTGGACGACGAAAGCGGCATTCGATACCGCCAGAGAGGAAGGCAGAGAGGAAGGCAGAGAGGAAGGCAGAGAGGAAGGCAGAGAGGAGGGAATAAAAGCAGGCATAAAAGAAGGCGAGGAAAAAGGCAGGCAAGAAGAAAAGAAAGAGATCGCCGCTATCTTGGGGCAAAAGGGACTGTCCCGGAAAGAGATCCTCGAAATCACCGGCCTGACGGCGGACGAGATCTGAAAGGCTATGCGTATTTTACTCATTGCAACGGCCTACAACGGTCTCACCCAACGGGCGCATCCGGAACTGGCCGCCTTGGGTCACGAGGTCTCCGTCGAATTATCCCTATCCGAGGCGGCCAT
>CAZQHJ010000168.1:0-4709 GCA_964593225.1 uncultured Thiotrichales bacterium | reverse complement strand
GGGCTTCGCATACGTAGCCCCTTCGGGGCATGGAACAACGGATCTTTCAGACAGATCAACATCGCGCCCATATACCCGACGCCAAGCGGCAGGGCGGTATTCAGGGTGACGCGGAGATCGGATGCGGTTGGAAGTCCGGATTCCGATGATCTGCCTGTCATTCGGCTCTTTTCCGAGCCGAATTCTTCCCCGGATATCTATAAACCAATTCTTAAGCTGGTCGTAGAGGACAAAAATGTACACGAAAAAGGAACAAACAAAGGATGAGCCCGATAGCGCTATCGATTATAGATATGCCCTTAACTGATTTGATTTGGTAGAGAAAATGTGATCTTTTCCTCTACGCCTTCCATGGAACACACCGTAGCGGTTTCTGATTTGTTTAGATGTTTTATCACACGTTGAACCAATACTTCCGGAGCCGATGCGCCAGCCGTAATACCTACTTTACTTACATTTTCAAGCCAATTCGGTTGAATCTCGGTCTCATCCCGAATCAAGTAAGCTGGAGTCCCGCACTGTGTGCTCACCTCGCGCAGGCGATTCGAGTTCGAGCTATTGCGCGCGCCCACCACCAACAACAAATCCACTTCTTTCGACAGTTTGCGGACCGCATTTTGTCGGTTTTGCGTGGCATAACAAATATCGCTGGTATTGGGCCCCTGGATATTCGGGAAACGTTTATGCAGTGCGGCAATGACCTCCTTCGTGTCATCAACGCTAAGGGTCGTTTGTGTGACATAAGCCAGTTTATCCGGGTCTTTCACTTGTAGATTATCGACGTCCTCCAGTGTCAGGATGACATAAACAGGTCCTGGGACGGAACCCATTGTTCCTTGGATCTCGTCGTGTCCCATACGACCGATGATAATCAGCTCGCGCCCCGCCTGATAGTACTTCTGTGCCTGCAGATGAACTTTAGTGACCAACGGGCACGTGGCGTCGATTACCTCGAGTTGTTTTTCCATGGCCTTATCCACCACCCTGGTAGGGACGCCAGGCGCACTGAAGATCGTCACCGCACCGGCTGGAACCTCATTCAGATCATCGACAAAAATGGCACCTTTTCCCCTTAAATCGTTCACCACGTACGGATTGTGGACGATTTCATGGAAGACATAGACAGGTGGTTCATATTGCTCCAGGGCAAGTTTCACGATTTCGATGGCCCTGACGACACCGGCGCAAAAACCTCGAGGTTGGGCAAGGATAATAGACTTTATTGAAGTCACGCGGACAGACTCCTTAAATCTTTCTTACTTTCCGATGATTTTGCAGGGTAAAATCATCGCAGAGCAAAATTATGGACGAAGACGAATACAGAAATACCCATCAAGCCGTCAATCCCCTGGCCTGTTCCTTCAGGAAGGCCATGCTGGCACGCCAGTGTCGTTGTGAGCACTTGCTTCACTTCCACATCGCCGAACGGGAAGCCGTAGGTTGTAACAGGCCTTCCGCCCATGAAGATTGCCTGAGGCTGCTCGATCTCCTCCGCGGCAATGCTCGCTTTACCTTGAAACTGATAGAGCCCCCACATGTCCCCCTACCGCACGGCAAAGAGATCAAGGTTCAGGTGGGTGGGCTGCGGGGTGTAGCGCGGGTAACGGCACCAGGAGAACCAACGTATCGGATTGATAACGTATTCGGTTTGGTGGAAAAAGCTACGGCGATCCATGGCGGTATGGAGAATCTCCCATATACCGAGATTGTCAGGGAGATTGCGCGTTATGAGGGAAGGCCCCGGCGGCGACGCTAGTGGTCTGTCCATGAGATAAATTAGGATGCCGGATTAAGCCAGCTTTTCTACTTCGGCATGTAAACAAACTCCAGTATCCTAAATTATCAGATTGACGAACCACTAGCAAAAAGCTCGAACTACGAAAAGTCGCCCTTCGCACTTACGATGCGCAGGATGCCTTCGACGTCGAGGCCCGCTTCTTTCAATATGTCCTGCCGACTACCATGCGAGAAAAACCCATCCGCAAGACCATGATTAACCGCCTGCACCATAAGCCCATTGGCCAAGAGGCATTCATTGACCGCACTGCCCGCGCCGCCGGCCACGGCGTTCTCTTCCACGGTCACCAAAAGGTCGTGCTCGGCCACCATCCGTAACACCATTTCCTCATCCAGTGGTTTGATAAACCGCATGTTGACGACGGTGGCGTCGATCCTATCCGCGGCCTCGAGACAGGGCGCGACCATCGAGCCGAACGCGAGCAGCGCGACACCGTGTCCCTTCCTTCGCACCTCGGCCTTTCCCATGGGGAGGGTAGCCATCCCTTGTTCGATGCCTTTGATAACGGGTACGCCTGGCCCCCTGTCGCGGGGATAGCGAACCGCGCTCGGCTGATCGAGGGAAAAACCGGTTGTCAGCATCCGGCGGCATTCGTTCTCGTCGGCCGGGGCCATCAGCACCAGATTCGGCACACAGCGCAAAAAACTGAGATCGAAACTACCGGCGTGAGTGGATCCATCGGGTCCCACCAGACCCGCTCTGTCGATGGCGAACAGCACCGGTAGGTTTTGCTGGGCGACATCATGGATAACCTGATCGTAACCGCGCTGTAAAAATGTCGAGTAGATCGCTACGACCGGTTTTAGGCCCTCGCAGGCAAGCCCCGCCCCCAGGGTGATGGCATGTTGTTCCGCGATACCCACATCGAAGTAGCGGCCAGGGAATTCCCGGGCAAAACGGTGAAGCCCGGAGCCCTCTTCCATGGCGGGCGTGATGACCGCCAGGCGCTCGTCGAGACACGCCATGTCGCATACCCAATCGGAGAATATGTCGGTATACGTGGCCCCCGTACCTGCTTTTTTCTCGGAGCCTGTCCTTGCATCGAACGGACCGATGCCATGGAACTTTATCGGGTCTTTCTCCGCTGGAGGATAGCCCTTACCTTTACGGGTGACGATATGTAGAAACCGCGGCCCCTTCAACGTCTTCAGGCGGGTCAGGTTGGCGATGAGCGCGGAGAGATCATGTCCATCTATGGGACCGCTATAATTGAAACCCAGCTCCTCGAACAGGGTGCTTGCCGGAACGACCAGGCCCTTTACATGTTCCTCGGTTCGTCGCGCCAGTTCCCATACCGACGGTATTCGTTCCAGCACCTTCTTACTGCCGGCCCGCACATTGGAATACGTCTTCCCCGAGAAGACTTTCGCGAAATACCCGATGTTGTGCGAAATGGACATGTCGTTATCGTTCAATACGACCAACAAGTCCGTATGCAGGATTCCCGCGTGATTCATGGCCTCGAACGCCATGCCCGCGTTCAGGGCGCCATCACCGATAATCGCGACGATCTTTCGGCCTCGACCCTCCCGCTTTGCGGCAATGGCCATACCGAGGGCCGCGCTGATGGATGTTCCCGCATGTCCAACGCCAAACGCATCGAAATCGCTTTCGGTACGTTTGGGGAATGGGGCGAGTCCTCCCCGGCTTCGGATGGTGGCGAGTCGTTCCTTGCGTCCGGTGAGGATTTTATGCGAGTAGCTCTGATGCCCGACATCCCACACGAGCCGGTCTTCCGGTGTGTCGAACACATAATGTAGCGCGATGGTCAGTTCCACCGCGCCGAGGCTCGCCGCCAGATGACCGCCGGACCGCGCAACCGCCTCGATCAGATAGCGGCGGATTTCCTGGGCAAGGGGGGGTAATTCGAACTTCGGGAGTCTGCGCAGATCGGCGGGATTTCTTATCTTTGTCAGCCGTGGGTATGATGAATCGGTGAGTGCCATTATGTGTGCTAACGAGGTCTTGCCTTGACCGACAGAAGGCGCAACCGGGCAGGCATTCCCTACACCGGTTGATCACGGCAAGCGTTTGTGGCGTCCCCAACGGGATTCGAACCCGTGTTGCAGCCTTGAAAGGGCTGTGTCCTAGGCCGTCTAGACGATGGGGACGGCGTTTCCATAAAACCATGAAAATACTGAATGGGCACGGATAATAAGCTAAACCGAACACGCTGGCAATGTTTGTCGGGGCTTATCGAACCATGGCAATTTACACCATGTCCCTGTATAAGGAAGTGCATTCGGATGGTGTTTACGCCTGCTCTTCCAAGGCCAACTGCTCGGTAGCAAGCTTGCGAAGCAACATAATCAATGCGTGCAGTCCCTTCTGGCGCGTTGGCGTCAGGTGCGCCATGAGACCGGTTCGATTGGCAAAATCGAGCAAGTCGATCTCCAACATTTCCCTGGCCGTTTTCCCCGCGTAGATATTCCTCGCCAGGGACAGCATCCCCCGGCCTATGAGGGCCTCGCTGTCGGCGACAAAATCGAATTTTCCGTCCGAAAACCACCCTTTGACCCAGGAGCTACTCGTGCATCCCTGCACCAGGGTTTCCTCGGTTTTTTTTTCCTCGGGCATGGGGGGAAGTTTTTCGCCGAGTTCCAAGATGTAGTTGAAACGCTCGTCCCAGTCATTCAGGAGTTCGAAATCTTCAACAAGTCCATCGATGAGTGTCATAGTCTACCCCTTACCCGGGAAGTTCCGTTTTTCCCATATTGATGTTTGGTCATTCATTTATACTATATGTCCGAAAAATAATACCCGGGAGAACCACGAAATGACAACATCGAATTCTTTACCCGATGATTTCGGGCAGTATGCCTTCGCCACCCGCGAAGTGCGCGCGGGACAGATGCGCACCCAGGGCAACCGAATGAAAAGTGCCACATTTGCATGTGGTTACGTATGATCT
>CAZQHJ010000167.1:0-4777 GCA_964593225.1 uncultured Thiotrichales bacterium | reverse complement strand
TCCATTTGCCAGATTTGTCAATATAAAAATACTTTCATTCGGTTGCCCTGGGGTACTAGCGCAACGGCGATGGTGTCTTTGTGTATGTCTGGACCAATGTAAGCTCCGTATTCCACTTGAGCTCTTTTGGATGGAATAAATCTTTTCATCGCACCCGAATCTTCCGCCTCAACCTTGATTTCTTTTGCATTATACTCTCTCATGACCTGCTCTCCTCAATGTGGCTCTGTGTGTTTCAGGAATTAAACCCTTAACATAACCCACGAACTTTGAGCTTGGGCAGGTCAAAACATTATGTCTTAACTATCAGGCGCTCTATCGGGATTGGGAAAAAATATGTCCTATCGCAGATCGATGACGATAACGGAGAAAATCCTGGCCGAACACGCCGGGCTCGACTCCATCGTGCCTGGGCAGAATGTATGGGTCGATGTGGATTATCTGATGACCCATGATGTCTTCGGTCTGGAAGTTGTCCGTATTTTCGAAGAGAACTTCGGCGAGGCGGCCAGGATATGGGACCCCGACAAACTGGTCTTGATTCCCGATCACTATATTTTCACGAAGGACCCCTTCGCCAACCGCAATCTGGCGTCTCTGAACGTATTTGCGGCCAAACACCACCTCGAGCATTATTTCCCGCCGCATACCGACCGCTACAGCGGGGTGTGCCACGTCACCCTCGCGGAGCAAGGCTTCAACCTCCCCGGCGCGCTCTTGCTGGGCACGGACTCCCATACCTGCACCGGCGGCGCCTTCGGCATGTTCTCCACCGGTATCGGGAATACCGAGGCGGCCTTCGTGATGGGGAAGGGCAGGTTGTGGCTCAAGGTGCCGCCATCCATCAAGGTGCAATTCGCAGGTCCCATGCCCGCCTACCTGATGGCGAAGGATCTCATCCTTCATCTCATCGGTGACATCGGGGTCGATGGGGCCACCTATAAAGCGCTGGAGTTTTGCGGGAGCGCCATCGAAGCGATGAGCATCGGGGAGCGCATGACCCTGTGCAACATGGCGGTGGAGGCCGGGGCAAAGAACGGCATCATCGCCGCCGATGAAAAAACGGTGGACTATATCGCGCCCCGGGCGAAAGGACCCTTCAAGCGCGTGGCGTCGGACGACGATGCGGAATATTTCCTCGTCAAGCAGTACAATACCGCCACCATGGTGCCCACGGTGGCCAAGCCCCACAGCCCCGACAACCGCGCCGAGGCATCGGAACTGGAGGCCATCGCGCCCGATCGCGCCTACGTGGGGTCGTGCACCGGCGGAAAGATCGAGGACTTCATGGCCGCCGCGACCCTGCTGTACGGCAGGCATGTGGCCATCGAGACCTTTATTGTCCCGGCCACTGTCGGCATTGAGGCGGCGCTTCGCGCTACCCCCTTCCGCGACAAGACGCTGTTCGAGATATTCGCCGAGGCCGGCTGCAAAATAGGAAAGCCTTCCTGCGCCGCTTGCGTCGGCGGCCCAATCGATACCTTCGGACGCACCCAAGGGGTGGAGACCGTCATTTCCAGCACCAATCGCAACTTCCCCGGTCGCATGGGTTCGAGTCAATCGAATGTCTACCTGGCGAGCCCGCTCACCGTCGCCGCCAGCGCGCTGACGGGAAAAATCACAGACCCGAGAATCATCATGGACAGACAATAGAGGGAGAGACAATCATGGGCATGACGCTCGTAGAGAAAATCTTCGCAAGACACGCCGGCAAGGCCCACGTCAGGCCCGGCCAAATCCTGACGGTGGAAGTGGACTACTGCATGGCCAACGACGGCACCATGCGCCTCAATTCGAGCATCATCGAAGAGAAGCTCAAGCTCCATCGCGTATGGGATCCTAAGAAGATCGTCATCGTCATGGACCATCAGGTGCCCGCCGATACGCCACAGGCTGCGGAAGTGCATGGGATCTCCAAGGCATTCAGCAAAAAATTCGGTATTGATGCATTCCATGACAGTGACGGTATCTGCCACCAGGTCCTGCTGGAGAAATATATCCTGCCGGGGCAATTGGTGGTGGGGGCCGACTCCCACACTCTATCGGCCGGGGCCATAGGCGCCTCCGGTCTGGGCATGGGGTCCACCGACATCTCCGCCGTCATGGCCGGCGGGACCACCTGGATCCGTGTCCCGGAAACGGTTCGTGTAAGGCTCCATGGCACGCTACAAAACGGCGTCTGCCCCAAGGACATCATTCTGGCCTTGATCAAAACCACCACCGCTTCGGGCTTGAATTACAAGGCGGTGGAATTCACCGGGGATGCCCTCGCCGCCCTCTCCGCCCCGGATCGCTTCACCTTGTGCAACATGACCGCCGAAGCCGGCGCAAAGACGAGCCTCATCGCGCCGGACGAGGGCATCTACGGGTATCTCGAATCGCTCCGTAAAACTAGTATCGATCGGGTCGACTGGCTGTATACGGACGAGGATGCCCAGTATAGCCAAACCATCCATATGGATCTCGATGCCCTGGAACCCCAGGTGGCATGTCCGCATTCGGTGGACAATGTACACCCGGTTTCGGCGGTGGCGGGGAAGAAGGTAGACCAAATATTCCTGGGTTCCTGCACCAACGGCCGATACGAAGACCTGGCGATCGCCGGGCGGATCCTCAAGGGGCGGAAGATACACCCCGAAACCCGATTCCTGGTCACGCCGGCATCGCGCCAGGTTTATCTCAAGGCCATGCGCGAAGGCCTCATCGAAACCTTCATGAACGCCGGCGCGGTCATAAACCATCCCAGCTGCAGCACATGTTGGGGGGCGGGGCAGGGCGTCGTCGCCCCGGGGCAGACGCTGTTGAGCACCCAAAGCCGTAACTATAAAGGCCGCTCCGGCAGTCTCGATGCCATGATCTACCTGGCCAGTCCCTTTACCGTCGCCGTATCGGCACTGAACGGCGTCATTACTGATCCGCGAGGTTTTCATGCAAACTAACCGCTGCTGGAAATTCGGCGAAGACATCAATACAGACCAGATCCTGCCTTCTCAATATCTGCTGCTCTCCTCCGTCGAGGAAATGATGAAGCACGCCATGGCCCCGGAAGCGCCGCATTTCGCGCAGGAAGTCAAGCCGGGAGACATCATCGTCGCCGGCGCGAATTTCGGTTGCGGCAGCAGCCGCGAGCAGGCGCCCATGGTGCTCAAGGCCCACGGGATCAAGGCCGTCATCGCCCCCTCTTTCGGCCGGATCTACTTTCGCAACGCCATCAACCTGGGACTGCTGACCATCGAGTTGAAAGAAACAGCCGAGTTCAACGACGGCGATCGCATCGCGATGGACGTGGACGATGGCGTCGTGTTCAATGCAACGACGAGGAAAGAGTACCGGTTCGAACCCCCTTCCGGCCTGCCCAAAAAGATACTGGATGCCGGCGGTTTATTGGCGTATCTGGACGGGCAAAAGAAAACCCGGAAGTCCGACAAACGCCCGGGATGATGAAAATCCGAAGCGGTATGAGGCCATATCGATGAGCACCATAACCTATGAAGAAGTGCTGTCTCTCTTCAAGGAAACCGACCGCCGGTTCAAGGAAACCGAACGTCGGTTCAAGGAGACCGAACGGATGATCAAGGAACTCGGTCGACAAATCGGTGGACTGGGGGATAAATTTGGCTACTTTACCGAGGGCATGGCCCTCCCTTCCATGGAGCGCATTCTCACCGAGCAATTCGGCATGACGACGGTCATGCCCCGGGTGCGCACCCGCAAGGATAGCGAGGAGATCGAGATCGACGTATTGGCCTATGTCAATGACGAGAGCAATCTGGCAGTGGTGGTCGAGGTCAAGAGCCGGGTAAAGGCGGAGGCCATCGAACAATTGCGCGGGATGATGGCGCACTTTCGAACCCTTTACCCCGAGCACAAGGACAAGGCATTGGTGGCCATCCTGGCCGGGGTCGATTGGGATCGGGGCCTCGAACAGGAGGCGCGGGATGCGGGCTTTGTGACGGCGTCCATCCGTGACGAGATATTCCAATTGACCGTTCCCGAGGGTTTCCAGGCGCGGCGGTGGTAATCCATTGGGCGTAGGCTCCCACCGAGGCTTTCCCGCGCCGAATAAGGCACCCAACAGAAAATTACTTCCCCGTATCTGAAGGACGAGGAAAATCAAGTGGAAAAAATCATCGAGGGCAAGGTGTTTGTCCTGGGCGACAACATCGATACCGATCAGATCATTCCGGCTTGCCACTTAGTCTATTCGCTCAAAGACCCTACCGAGCGCAAGCTCTATGGGAAATATGCCCTCTCCGGCCTGCCGCGCGACAAGTATCCCGAGCCATTCAGTACGGACGAGGGGGTTTCTCCTTACGCGATCATCATTGCCGGCAAGAACTTCGGATCCGGATCCTCCCGGGAGCAGGCCCCCGCTTGCCTGGGCGTTGCCGGCGTGAAAGTGGTGATCGCGGCCTCGTTCGCGCGAATCTTCTACAGAAATTCCGTGAACGGTGGCTTCCTGATACCCATCGAATTGCAGGACGGGCATGGAACCGCCGCATTCCAGACCGGCGATGTGGCAAGCATCGATATGGAAAATTGGACGCTCGGCAAGCACGGAGACGAACTGCACACCGCCCTGTTGCGGGATTTCGGCGAGGTGGGCCCGATTGTGGAAGCCGGTGGCATTTTCAAGGTATCGGAACAACGGGATTTTCGAATATGACGATCCTGTTTTGAAGCGAAACGCAAGGATGACATGCCCCGAAGGGACTATGTATTTTGGCTCTTATCGAATTCCAGGTTGATCGACAAGAAAGAGTTCAAGTAGAGACTC
>CAZQHJ010000166.1:0-4798 GCA_964593225.1 uncultured Thiotrichales bacterium | reverse complement strand
CCGCGGCTTGTCTCTTTACCAACACTGTAAGGTTGCACTTACGAGTTGAATCCAAAATATGTAACACCATTGATGGTTAAGCATAATTTCCAATGCCATCCGACCTTTCAACGGCTTTCGAAATTTTAAACAAATGACCCGTTCGAAGTATAAACCATGGACTACCGACGATTGAGCGAAGACATCGAACGCTGGGGGCGCGAGTTGGGTTTCGGGGGCATGGGCGTCTCGGCCCCGGATCTGTCCGGGGACGAGGAACGACTCCGGGCCTGGCTGGCGGCGGGACGCCACGGCGGGATGGGCTACATGGCGCGCCATGGCCTTAAAAGGACCCGTCCGGCGGAACTGGTTCCCGGCACCCGGCGGGTCATCAGCGCGCGCCTGGATTATCTCCCGGAGGACGGCGCGCCGGGGGCGTGGCGGGTGTTGCGGGATCCCCGACTGGGCTACATCGCCCGCTACGCCTTGGGCCGGGACTATCATAAGGTGCTGCGCCGCCGGCTGGCCCGGCTGGCCGAACGCATCGCGGCGGCGGTGGGGGGCCATGGCGATGTGGCCGCTCCGGGACCCGGACACGCCGCCGGGGGCCGGGTGTTCACGGACAGCGCGCCGGTCCTGGAGAAGGCCCTGGCCCGGAACGCGGGTCTGGGGTGGATGGGCAAGCACACCAATCTGATCGCTCGGGACGCCGGTTCCTGGTTTGTGCTGGGGGAGATCTACACGCCTCTGCCGTTGCCCGTGGCGGAACCTGCCCGGGCCCACTGCGGGTCGTGCCGGGCCTGCATGACGGCGTGTCCCACCGGGGCGATCCGGGTTCCCTGGGAACTGGACGCCCGGCGCTGCGTCTCTTATCTGACCATGGAGTACCGGGGTTCGATTCCCCTGGGGTTGCGTCCCCGAATGGGTAACCGCATCTTCGGTTGCGACGACTGCCAACTGGTCTGTCCCTGGAACCGCTTTGCCCGGGTGACGGAAGAGAAGGACTTCCTGCCCCGGCACGGCCTGGCGGCCCCGGACTTGGTGTCGCTCTTCGGGTGGTCGGAGGCCGAGTTCCTGGCGCGCACCGCCGGCTCCGCGCTCCGGCGCGTGGGGTACGAGGGCTGGCTGCGCAATATCGCCGTCGCCCTGGGCAATGCGTCCCCATCGAGCCGGATGAGGGTCGCCCTGGAGGCGCGCGCGGAATATTCTTCTCCCCTGGTGGCGGAACATGTGGCCTGGGCGCTGGCGCGGCAGGGGCGGGGGCCGTGCCGCGCATGTTAAGGGCGTGTCTTCAAAATGGATTTTTGGCGCGGGATTGACCATGGTCTCGACATCCCGGTGTTCGATTTCTATCTCGGCCTGTTTTCCCTATACCCAATCGGTTTCACAACAAACCAACCGCCTATCGTCCTCGCCCTTCTCTCATCACCTCAGGAAGATAATCTTCAATGAGCGCTGTGTTACCTTCGATACATTGAAGTTTACCAAACGTCTAACCCGAGCCGGAGCATCGCCCGAGCTGGCCGAAGCCACAGCGGAAGCCTTCAAAGAGGCATCCGGCAAGGCGGAACTGGTC
The DNA here is from genome assembly GCA_964593225.1 of uncultured Thiotrichales bacterium. Taxonomy (GTDB): domain Bacteria; phylum Pseudomonadota; class Gammaproteobacteria; order HK1; family HK1; genus JABDQX01. Next base: position 3,243 of record CAZQHJ010000166.1, on the reverse strand, counting down.
ACCAAGATCGATCTCCGTGAACTCGAGTACCCCTTGACGATCGGAATGGGTGCAATGTTCATGACCAACATCGTAGTGCTATCGGCGGTTTACAAATTGTTCGCCTGATTGTTCGACAATTGGCTCTCCGACGCGCAAGATCTCTTTCCCGTTTCCCGTTCTCGCGCGCGGCAAAGGAATGCCTATCTCGATGTAGACGCCCAATACTCACTCCAAAAACACCTCATCCAGGGACTTTGCGTCCAGTACGCGATCGGCCCATGTTTCGATGGTGTTCGGATCGGCCCCATAAACCCGCTCGGAGATCTCGTTGGGCAGGGGGTGAAAACGACGGGAAAGCTGACGAAGCAGTAGTTTCGCCTCCCCTTCCAGCAGACCTTTCCGGTGATCTTGTTGCATGCCCTGTTGCAGGCTTTCCTGCCGAACCATTTCCACCCATTTGGGTTTTCCGTTGATAATGTCTTGAGCAAATTGGGACATCATTGTATCGACCTCCTCTGGTCGTACTTCTCGGATAATTTGGGGTAGCGTGTGTTCATCATAGCGATAAACAGTGATCAGGTAGTGAATGATGGGACGGAGCTCTTCGAGAGCGCCTCGGAGCGCCTCGATCAAGCGATCCTTGATCGCCATCTGTTGCGCCTTTCTGGTGGCGTATTTCATGGCCAACAGCCGAGCCCGCAGGCGGCGGTCCTTGGACAACTGTTTGTCCGGGATCCTCCTCAAATCGAATACCGGAAACCGGAAATTCAGGAGATAAGGAGGCCAGGCCTCCTCGGCATCCACCAGATGCAAAAACTCATTGGGGATCTTCCATTCCTCGGCGCCATGATAGAACACGAACGGCACGATGGCTGGCAGGCGTTTCCAGTTCGGATTCTTCTTTTCCCATTGCTTCAGGATCTCCGCCATGTACCGCAGCAATTGCCAGCCGATTTTGTCGTCCGGCGTGCTCTTGTGCTCGATGAGCAGGTACAGGAACGCGGTTTTACTGTTGAGGGTCTCTACCTTGTAGAGCCGATCACTCAGGTGTTCACGCAATTCTTCATCCACGAACGAGCCCTCCACCAGCTCCGGCGGCTCATCGGACAGGAACTTTACCACCGTTTCCGGCAGACGTTACCGCAACAACGTCCCCGCGGTTTCCGGGCGAGAGAGCAGTTCCTTGAGAAAGTGGTCGTGGGGTTGGGGAATCTTGGTCAAGGTGAATTCCGGTTCGCGAAAAAAAGAAGAGAGAGTCCCGATTTTTCTTTTAATATCGGTCTGTTGAGAGGCCTCCGGGCGCGTCTGACAAACCACTGGGAAGACCGGACAGGTTATTCGGCTCGCGAGAGGGGTTGGCTGTATCGCTTTCTTCGGCATCCGGAACACGAACCCGATGGCTCCGCTCGCTTGCCCTGTCGCCGGGAACGCCTGGCAGGTCGTCCGGAAGGTTTGACAAGCCGCTCGGAAGGCGAGCCGGGCGATCTGTCTCGTCTGCCGGATCACTCGGAACAGGATTCCCGCATCCGGTGAGCGGCCTCGATATCGTGCTCGGCGCGGATGGAGCCGGTGAGCATGCCGACATCCGCCGGTACGTAGTCCTTCCCCCAAACCCGAACGCTTGATCCAGCGCATCCTCGACATCGCGACCAACCCCGGCGATCTCGTCCTCGACTCTTTCCTCGGCTCCGGCACCACGGCGGCCGTCGCCCACAAGATGGGTCGGCGCTGGATCGGCATCAAGATGGGGGAGCACGCGGTGACCCACTGCGCCCCGCGCCTTGAAAAAGTCATTGCGGGCGAGCAGGGCGGCATTTCCCAGTCCGTGGGCTGGCAGGGCGGAGGGGGCTTTCGGTTCTATCGCCTCGGGCGGCCCGTGTTCGAGGAGGCGGGCCACATCCGCCGGGATATCTCTTTTTCCGTATTGGCTGCCCATGTCCGGTTCAGCGAGACCGGGAGGCCCTGGACCGGGGGCGACGCCGGGGCTGGCCAATCGCCGCTTCTCGGCCTCCACGAGGGGCGGGCCTTTGCCCTCCTCTATAACGGGGTTCTCGGTGACAAGCGCGTCAACGGCGGCAATGTATTGACCCATGCCCTCCTGAAATCCATCCACGAGGAGGTGGCGCGCCCGGATCGCTCGTTCCTCGAATCTCTCACCATCTATGGGACGCGCTCGGCCCTGTCCGACGCTACCCTAAAACGGGAGGGCGTGCTATTCAAGCAGACGCCCTACCATGTGAAGGCGCGGCGGTGATGACGCCTTTGGCAGGTATGATAGAGGAGCGAGGAGGTATGCCGGAGCTTAATGGAATGGCCCGCCCGACTCCTCAAACGGCCCCAAATGGGCCAAGATGGATATTTTGACATTAACCTGGAGAGGGCAGAACCATGAACAATAGTATCAAAAAGGGGCGAGTGAGAGTGGTAGGGATCGACATAGCGAAGCAGAGTTTTCAACTCCACGGTGTAGAGAAAAGCGGGCAAATTGCATTAAGAAAGAAGCTATCGAGGGTGAAGTTGACGCCGTTCATAGCCAACCTTCCTCCCTGCATCATCGGTATGGAAGCTTGTGGTGGAGCGCATCATTGGTATCGGGTTTTCACCGAGATGGGACACACCGTTCATCTGATAGCGCTACGGTTTGTCAAACCGTTCGTGAAGTCCAATAAAAACGATGCGGCAGAGGCCGAGGCAATCCGCGAAGCGGTGCAACGCCCCTCGATGCGCTTCGTGCCACCTAAAAGCGTCGAACAGCAGGATGTACAAAGCCTGCATCGCATTCGTGGTCGACAGGTAGCCAATAGGACGAGGCAAAGTAACCAAATCAGGGGGTTGTTACTTGAATACGGGATTATTATTCCCAAAGGGATAGGTAAGCTGAGAAAACGGATTCCGGAAATTCTCGAAGATGCTGAAAGTGGTTTGACGCCGACGTTTCGTAAGATGCTCAGTGAACTATACGATGAAATCATTCATCCGGACGAGCGTATCGTCTCGTTAGAGAAAAAACTCGAGTTGGTCAGCAAGCAAAACGAGGACTGTCAACTTTTGCTGACGATCCCCGGCATAGGCATGCTAGCTGCAACAGCACTGGTGGCGAGAGTAGGTAACCCATGGGCATTCAAAAGCGCTCGGGAAATGGCCGCTTGGCTGGGCCTGGTTCCACGGCGGCACTCGACAGGTGGTAAACCGAAATTGCTCGGAATCAGTGAATACTCTACCGCCTAAAGGCGGTAGCTTCGGGGAACGGCTAAAGCCGGC
>CAZQHJ010000165.1:0-4815 GCA_964593225.1 uncultured Thiotrichales bacterium | reverse complement strand
CCTCGCCGGGCTTGGCGCCCTGGGCCATCTTGATCTGGATGGCGTCGGCGTTGACCAGATATTCCGTCGTGACGCCGAAGCGCCCGGAGGCGACCTGCTTGGTGGCGGAGCGCATGGAGTCGCCGTTTTCCATGGGGGTGTAGCGGGAGGCCTCCTCGCCGCCCTCGCCGGTGTTGGATTTGGCCCCGAGACGGTTCATGGCGATGGCAATGGTGGTGTGGGCCTCCCAGGAGATGGAGCCGAAGCTCATGGCCCCGGTGGAGAAGCGTTTGACGATCTCGCTGGCGGGTTCGACCTGGTCGAGGGGAATGGGGTTTTCGAGGAATTTGAGGGTGAAGAGACCTCGGAGGTTTTTGGCGTCCTCGCCCTGGGCGTTCATGGCCGCTTCGTATTGTTGGTAGGTATCCCGATCACCGGCGCGTACCGCCTTCTGGGCGAGCGTTATGGTCTCCGGCGTCCACATGTGGCGCTCGCCGGTGGCGCGCCAGGCGAGTTCGCCGCCGACGTCGAGCGCATTGTGTTGGCGCCCGGCATCGGCGAAGGCGATTTGGTGACGGTGCAGGGTTTCCAGGGCGATTTCATCGATGCCGACGCCTTCGATGGTGGTATGGGTGCCGGCGAAGTAGCGATCCACGAAGCTGCTGGAGAGCCCCACGGCGTCGAAGATCTGGGCGCCGCAATAGGACTGGTAGGTGGAAATGCCCATCTTCGACATGACCTTGAGCATCCCTTTGCCAACGGCCTTGATGTAGGTCTTATGGGCATCGTCTTCTGTCACCGTTCCGGGCAGTTCCGGCACGAAGGCGGAGATCGTATCGAATGCAAGATAGGGATTGATGGCCTCGGCCCCGTAGCCCGCCAACAGGCAAAAATCGTGGACGCGCTTCGCTTCCCCGGTCTCCACCACCAGACCCACCTCGGTGCGAAGCCCCTCGCGCACCAGATGGTGATAGACGGCGCCTGTGGCCAACAGGGCGGGGATAGCCATGTGATCGGCGTCCATCTCCCGATCCGAGAGGATGATGATGTTGCAACCGTGCTCTATCGCGATCTTGGCGCGCTCGCAGATGGCGCCGAGGGCGCCTTCCATACCCGGGGCTGCACCCAGGGGGGCCCCTTCTTCGTTGGCCTCCTGCCGGGCCACCGGGTAGCAGATGGAGATGGTTTCGCTCCGAAAACCGCTCTCCAGATGGTTCTCGATATGCCGAATCCGGGCCAGATCCCGGTTGGAAAGGATAGGTTGAAGCGCCTCCAGGCGTTGGTGGCCTCCCCCCGATTGGAGGCCGAGCAGGTTCGGCCGCGGCCCGATGATGGTCAGGAGCGACATCACCAGCTCTTCCCGGATCGGATCGATGGGTGGGTTGGTGACCTGGGCGAAATTCTGCCTGAAATAGTCGTAGAGCACCTTGGGGTGATGGGAGAGCACGGCGGGCGGTATATCACGGCCCATGGCCCCGATCGGGTCCTGTCCTTCCATGACCATGGGTTTCAGGAAGAACTTTGCGTCCTCTTGGGTGTAACCGAAGGCCTGTTGCCTAGCCAATAACCATTCGTCCGATAACTGCTCGCCCGGTAATCCATCGGGCGATAGCAGATCCGGATCCGGCGCGGTTTCTTTCCGGTTTGGGATATCCTCCAGCCGGATCTGGGTGTTATCCAGCCATTCCTGATACGGATGGGAGGAGGCCAGCCGGTCCTTTAGTTCCACATCATCCACGATGCGCCCCTCTTCCAGATCGATGAGGAACATCTTGCCCGGCTGGAGCCGCCATTTTTGCGCGATATTCTCTTCGGGGATGGGGAGTACGCCGACCTCCGAGCCCATGATGACCCTGCCGTCCTTGGTCACGATATAACGGGCCGGGCGCAGACCGTTGCGGTCCAGCGTTGCGCCTATCTGACGGCCATCGGTAAAGGCAATCGTCGCCGGACCGTCCCAGGGCTCCATGAGGCCCGCGTGGTATTCATAGAACGCACGCCGTTTTTCATCCATCAGGGGGTTGGACTGCCACGCCTCGGGGATCATCAGCATCATGGCGTGGGTTAGGGAATACCCCCCCGCCACCAGCAATTCCAGCGCGTTATCGAAGGTGGCCGAATCCGAGGCATCGTCATCCACTACGGGCCAGAGCTTTTTCAGATCCGCCCCCAGATGCACCGACTTCATGCTATGGCGTCTGGCCCTCATCCAATTGATGTTCCCGCGCAGGGTATTGATCTCCCCGTTGTGGCACAGATACCGGAATGGCTGGGCCAGTTCCCAGGAAGGGAAGGTGTTGGTGGAGAACCGTTGATGAACCAGGGCAAGCGCCGATTCCATGCGGGCGTCGTTGAGATCCAGGTAATACCCGGAAAGATTCTCGGCAAGCACCATCCCTTTGTAGAGCAACGTGCGGGACGACAGGGAGGGGACATAGGCGTCCGCCGTGCCCGGCAAGGCCCTCACTGCCCGGTGCCACAGCCGGCGAATCACATAGAGCTTGCGCTCGAAGGCGCCCGTGTCGGCGCCGGCATGATTTTCCAGGGCGGCCCCCTTGGCGATGAAGGCCTGACGGATCACCGGCTCGATGGGCTTGACGCTCTCACCAAGCAAGGCGCTATCGACCGGGACATCCCGCCAACCAAGAAGTATCTGGCCCTCTTCCATCGTCTTTTCCGCCAGAAGGGCCTCGCAGGTGGCGCGTATATCGTCCGCCTGCGGTAAAAAGACCATCGCCACCCCATAGCCCCCGGGCTTTGGCAGATCGATGCCGATGGCCCGGCATTCTTCCCGCAAAAAGGCATCCGGGGTCTGTATGAGGATGCCCGCGCCGTCTCCGGCCAGGGGATCGGCCCCCACGGCCCCCCGGTGGGTGAGGTTGGCGAGGATTTGCAGTCCGTCCCGAATGACGTCGTGGCTCTCGCGGTTTTTGATGTCCACGACGAACCCGACGCCGCAGGCGTCGTGTTCGTTGCGCGGGTCGTAGAGCCCTTCCTTGGGTCTTTTGTCGCCGGGATGCTGAACACGATAACCGGAAGACGCTTCCGGGACATGGGGGTTTCGGCTCTGTCGGATGGGTAATGTGACGGAATTGTGCATGGGTTCTGACCGTTATGAATGGTTATGCCTGGCAAAAGTAGCATGACGCCGTTCGGCTCGGATTCCCGGGCAAAGGGATGGGTTCGGTTCCCCTATCTTCTTTATCCCTGGGAATATATAGACGTGTGATTTTATCATTTTTGACCTCATCGGGAAGGCGCCGAAACCTTCTCCGCGCATCCGGCAGACGCCATGGGGGAACCAAGGGGTCTCCATGGGACATTATCGATCCCCCATGGCGGATCCATGGACGCGGATGGCGCCGAAGACCGGCGCAATCGGAGGAGGGTTCGAAGATGGCGGGTCTTTCGATTTTTCCACCGCGCGGAGAATATCCAGCGGAAAATACAACCTGCGTCCGTGGCGAGCGCCGGGGCAAGAACTGCGGTCTATGGCATGGCGGGGATCACAGGCAAGCCGGGGAGGGAAAAAAAACGGTGGGCAATCCCAGCGGCGAGACCCGGCCCAAGAATGTCGCCGTCTACTACATGAAGATCGACTGAAACCGGCCGGTGGCCCGGGCGGAGCTGCGCTGCGTTGCCGCTTGCGCCCCACAGTTTTAACATTAGGCGCAAAAATCGTTGACATGAATACGGCTTACATTGAAACATCGATCGTCAGCTATCTGGGACAGCACGGGCCAAGCAGGCAAATCGTAACAGCAGCCCGATAACTACTGACGCATCGGTGGTGGGATCACGAGCGGAAGCACTATGAACTTGTTCTGTCGCGGTACGTGATTGATGAAGCCTCTGCCGGTGATCCGACTCTCGCGGCAGATAAGGTTGGCGTTGCTCGATGGCATTCCGCTCCTGCCCCATGCGCCCGGAGTCACGACACTTGCCAACGAGATCATCTCGCTTGGCGTGTTACCGGAAAAAGCGCAAGTCGATGCCCTTCATATCGCGGCTGTTCCGCATCACCGAATACAATATCTGCCGAGATGGAACTGCAAGCATCTTGCGAATGCAAAAATCCTCCCCCGCATTCACAATCCGCTCGCGAAACTTGGTACTCCCATACCCATTATCCGCACCCCCGAGGAGCTATTAGGCGATGGTACGGAAACCAGCACCCCACGCCATGGATAAGTCGCTCGACAACCGGCAATGTCCTATTGATTTCCCAGAGGACCATAATCGAAGGAATGTGCGGTGCGCGGCACGGGCCGATGCCATCATCAAGGTAACGCCGCCTAGCACCGACATCTTTAATATTGGAAGGAGTTCAAGTTCAACGACCGTTTTATTGGCCAACCATCCCAGGAAATACTTGTCAACCCGGAAATCGCCAGAAATACCATCTCGGCGGCGATTCGATTTTATGAATACCATGCGGATATCTCTCGAAGAGGATCCGGAGAAGGGCGAGATTCGGATCGAACTGGAGAAAAAGGGTGATAAAGAGGAGTTCGAGAAGCGGGTGCCTCGATGGCTCGGATACCGTCGGCGGGACCCGAATAATCCGGTATTGATGCGCGCAATTAGTCAGTACCTGAATGGCATATCTGATTATGATGAGGCAATTGAAGAGGTACATGAATTATTGAAGGTCGCGCCCGATTGGTTTATAGCCCACAACCGAGCGGGATATATTAAACTCATAATGCGACTGGGTGATGAAGCATAAAGAGCATGGCTTGTGCAAATTGCTCCGTTACTCGTGCAGAGGAAGTGAAAAGTAGGCTCTGTTGACATTTGGCGAGAATCCCTTATCTTTCAATTTGTTATACGAAA
>CAZQHJ010000164.1:0-4816 GCA_964593225.1 uncultured Thiotrichales bacterium | reverse complement strand
AAAGCACTAGGCTGTGTTGACATTTGGCGAGAATCCCTTATTTTTCAATTTGTTACACAAAAACGTCGATTTGCGAGAAATCATTATATATCAATGGGTTGAATAAATCCTGAAATCAAATGTCAACAGAGCCTAATGGCATTGAAAGTTATCCAGAACTCAGAGCGTGTTTGAAAATTCCCGGTCGTCACGAGACGGCGGCGCACAAGGCGCGAAATCGGGGGCCGTCGCAGTAGATCGGGGATTTTCAAACACGCTCTCAGGTTTAATACCTATCCACCGGAAGCCTCGAATATGACCGTTAAAGGTAAGACCCCGATCCAATCGCCCTCCCCTTCCCCAGCATCGGAAAAACTACAAAAGGTGTTGGCGGCCGCCGGTCTCGGGTCGCGTCGCGCCCTCGAATACTGGATCGAGGCCGGTCGCGTCAGCGTCAACGGCGCGCGGGCCAAGTTGGGCGCCAGAGTCTCCCGGAGCGATCTGATCCGGGTGGACGGTCGCCGGATATCCCCACCGCCATCCGGCGCGGGAAAGCCCGATGGGCCCAGGATTCGCGTGCTTCGGTACCACAAACCACCGGGGGAGATCTGCTCCCGAGTGGATCCGGAGGGGCGTCCTACGGTGTTCGACGGACTGCCTAACATTTCACAGGGCCGTTGGATCGCCGTCGGTCGGCTGGACATCGGCACCAGCGGCCTTCTGTTGTTCACCAACGCCGGGGAACTGGCCCATCGCCTCATGCATCCGGCCAGCGGCATGGAACGTGAGTACGCCGTTCGCGTATCGCTATGGGGGATCGAGGAAGCTGTCACGTGCCGCGCGGTGCCGGAGGAATTGCTCGAACGTTTGGAGATGGGCGTGGAGCTCGAAGATGGCCCCGCCCGCTTCGAACGCATCATGGACGCAGGCGGCCAGGGGCAAAATCACTGGTATCACGTGGTCATCAAGGAAGGCAAAACCCACGAGGTCCGCCGTCTATGGGAAGCCGTGGGGCTTCGGGTCAGCCGTCTGATCCGCGTTCGTTACGGCCCGATCCAACTCATGCGAAGGCTCCTTCCCGGACGCTGGGAAGCGTTGCCCGAGTCGGAAATCGTTCAGCTCGCCAAATGCGTCGGGCTTACCCAGCCGCGTGACCCGACTTCCCTGCGGACACGCCCTTCACCACGGAGGAGAAACCCTCGGAGGCTGTAAAAAATCTCCCGACCGTAACCAAGTAGTCCCGGATTACGGCCGGGCTGCGCACAAAGTCCAAAATCGGGGCGTGTAGCGCGAGGAGGCCCCCCTCAGGTTATCCAGACAACCTGAGGGGGAAATAAGCTCTGATTGTGCCGGATGTTAGTGAGGCTCAGCCCGAAGAGTGTCGTCGCTCGATCCCGACAGGAGCCGCTGGCCATCGGGGGTGATGGCGACGGCGTTGACCTTATCCGTATGCCCTCCGGCACCGCCCGCCGGCATCGGCAGCTCTCCAGGTCCCGGATCCGGAGCGTCTTGTCCCCCGAGCCGAAGACCACCCATCGCCCGTCCGGTCCAACGGCGACGCTCCAGTGAGGTGGCCCACCCGATTCCCGAGGCGGTTTTTTCCGTCGGTTGTTCATGGGGACCAGGCACTGCTCTTGCCGCCGGATTTATGCAACAGCTTGATGCCGGTGATTTCCATGCCGCGCTCGACGGCCTTGCCCATGTCATAGAGCGTCAGCAGGGCGACGCTGACTGCGGTGAGGGCTTCGAGTTCGACGCCGGTCCTGCCGTGGCATCGGGCCTCGGCCTGGACGCGGACCCGGCCTTTGTCGGGGTCGGGTTGGAATTTCAGGGAGACGTTGTCCAGATCGAGGTTGTGGCAGAGCGGAATGAGGTCGGCGGTCTTTTTGGCGCCCATGATGCCGGCCAGCCGGGCGACTTCGTAGGCGTTGCCCTTTTTGAGGGTGGTGAGCCGATCGATGAGATGGGACGGCATGGCAATGAAGCCTTCGGCCCGGGCGAGGCGGGCGGTGATCGCCTTGGTGCCCACGTCCACCATGCGGGCCTCGCCTTTTTCATTGAGGTGGGTCAAGGAAGATAGCACTTGTCGTTTTACTCCGGCGTTTTACTCTAAACGTTAGAAGGTCCCCGGAACGCCCCCCTCGGGGTGGAGCCACGCGCTCTCGCCGTCTTCATAAAACTCCTTTTTCCAGATGGGGACGTCCTGCTTGATGCGATCGATGATGAAGCGCAGCGCGAGGAAACCGGCCTCGCGGTGGGGGGTTGAGACGGTGATGTGGACGCTGGATTCGGTGACTTTCATCTCGCCGAGACGGTGGACGGCCTGGACCTTCTTGATCTCGGGCCAGCGCCTGAGGCTCTCGGAGAGCACCCCTTCCAGCTCCCGTTGCCCCATGGGTTCGTAGGCTTCATAGGAGAGCATCCGGACGGGGCGGCCGTGGTGGTTATCGCGCACGGTGCCGGAAAACGTGATGACCGCGCCACAGGCAGGATCCATGGCGTCTTTGTCCAGGGCAACGGTGTCGATGGGATCGCGCGTGATGATGCTTCTGATGGTCATTACCTCATCCTCCGGAAACAGGTGGAATCAAGGCCAACTCGTCTTCGGGCGTTAGGGAGGCGTCCCCCTGGCAGAAGACCTGATTGACGGCGATGCGGGTGACGCCGCGCAGTCCGTCGAGCTCAGGGTATCCATCGAAGAACGCATTCAACAGTGCCCTGCCGGTCAACCCGCTCCGGCCTTCGAACACCCAGTCTTCTCCGTCGACATGTTCTTTGAGCGCGGCGAATAACTTCACTCTATAAGATACAATTGGTTCTGACATGATTGTTGAAACTCTTGCGTATCGGGGAAACTAAGAGTTCCCCGAGGGCCGCGTTATTTTTATAATGCTCCGCTCCCGAAGCGCGAGGCTCTGTAGCCTGCGCTGGGGGAATCATAGCGGGAGGAATCCCGATCCGGTAGAGTTCACCCCGATTGTTGGGGGCCCTTGTTGCGGGCCTTTGTTGTGGCCTTGGCAGGGATTTTCGAATCAAAACAACCGCACACGAAATGACCCTGATTGTTCAAAAATACGGCGGAACCTCCGTCGGATCCGCAGCGCGCATTATGCGGGTTGCGGAACGTGTTCGCACTGTCCGCGAGCTCGGTAACGATGTGGTGGTGGTGGTCTCGGCCATGAGCGGCGAGACCGATCGCCTAACCGAACTGGCGAACGCGATTACGCCACGACCCAACCCAAGGGAGTTGGATGTATTGTTGGCAACGGGTGAACAGGTTACCATTGCACTGCTCAGTATGGCGTTGGAGGCGGTGGGGTGCCCAGCGCGTTCCTATACGGGTGGGCAGGTGCTTATTCGAACCGACAGCGCGCACAATAAGGCCCGTATTATGGAAGTGGAGCACCAACGGGTGCTTGATGAACTGGCTCAAGGCCACGTGGTAGTGATTGCCGGCTTTCAGGGGATGAATGAACATGGCGACATTACTACCCTGGGACGCGGCGGATCGGACACAACGGCCGTCGCCATGGCCGCTGCGCTGCGCGCCGATGAGTGTCAGATTTATACCGATGTGGATGGCGTATATACTACCGACCCCCGCGTCGAACCCCGGGCGCGGTGCCTTGAGGTATTGGCCTTCGAGGAGATGCTGGAGCTTGCAAGTCTCGGCGCGAAGGTGCTTCAGATCCGGGCCGTGGAGTTCGCCAGTAAGTATAACGTTCCGTTGCGTGTGCTTTCTTCCTTCGAGGGAGGCGAGGGAACGTTGGTGACCGCAGAGGATAAAATCTTGGAACAACCGCTGATTTCCGGTATTGCGTTTACGCGTAACGAAGCAAAGCTGACCATCCTCGGCGTGCCGGATCGACCCGGCATCGCCTACAGTATCCTGGGCCCGATTGCCGAGGCGAATGTGGAAGTCGATATGATCGTGCAAAACGTCAGCCAGGATGGCACGACGGATTTTACGTTCACTGTCAATAGAAGCGATTATGAGACCGCGTTCGGTGTTGTTCGGCGCGTTGCGGAGAATCTGGGCGCGCGGGAAGTGACGGGAGATGATCGTATTGCTAAGATCTCCCTGGTCGGCGTTGGCATGCGATCCCACGCGGGGATAGCGAGTCGTATGTTTCAGACACTGGCCAAAGAGGGGATCAATATTCGGATGATTTCCACCTCGGAAATCAAAATATCCGTTGTAATAGAAGAGAAATATCTAGAGCTGGGTGTTCGCGCTCTGCACGAGGCCTTCGGACTCGAACAGTGACGAAAATATTTGAGATGAGAAGCAGGAGTGGGTCCTAGGGGACTCGATGGACGACACACAATAAATGGCAATACTAATGAATGGTAACGGAGGAAGGCCATGCTTATTCTTACCAGGAGAGTCGGTGAATCGCTTATGATCGGTGATGATGTTACAGTGACGGTATTAGGTGTAAAGGGTAACCAAGTACGAGTTGGCGTCAACGCGCCGAAAGAAGTCGCGGTACACCGGGAAGAAATATATAAACGCGTACAATTAGAAAAAAATCAGCAACAATCTTTTTCGGACGAGGACAACCCCTAACCCAGTCCTAAACTAGGAGAGATGGCCGAGCGGCTGAAGGCGCTCCCCTGCTAAGGGAGTATGGGCTGACCCCCATCGAGGGTTCGAATCCCTCTCTCTCCGCCATTATTTCTGTAAAGGTTCTTATAAATTAATATAGGCTGTGTTGACATTTGGCGAGAATCCCTTATCTTTCAATTTGTTATACGAAAACGTCGATTTGCGAGAAATCATTGTATATCAATGGGTTGAACAAATCCTGAAATCAAATGTCAACAGACTCTAGAA
>CAZQHJ010000163.1:0-4833 GCA_964593225.1 uncultured Thiotrichales bacterium | reverse complement strand
CTTAAACGACTGAATCTATAGGCCAAGCCTTATGGCTCCACCGCTCAAACCGGTGGCTTACCTGTCAGAGAGTTAAAGCGCCTGTACCCAAAAATTAGAATGGAATGAGCCACTAGCGCACCAGAGTCGCAACCCAATATTGCAGGGGCCTCTTTTTTTCTTCATCTGCGCCTCTGCGGTTTTATACGCTGCTTTATAACCGCAGAGACCCGGAGACTCCCACCGAAAAAACGTTCACAAAAAACCGGAAGTCGCCGGATAGTGATACAGAGGCGAAGAGGGGCGGAAGGGGTTTTTACGGGCTTGGACCGAATCGGGTTTTGCCGGAACCGGGCCAGGTTTCGCCAAGACCCGATCGGGTTTTGATAAAACCTGCTTTGGTGTTGGGTCGACGGGATCGGGTCGAGGGTCGGCCGGACTTGAGTTTACCGGGACCTGCCCCGGTTTCGGCAAAACGGAATCGGGTCCCGGGCCGCCGGGTTGGCGTCAAAGCCGGACCGGGGCCGGGCCGGTGGGGAATCGAGGCGGGTGATGCCGGGCGCGCCGGCATCTTGCTGGCTCTTAAAGAGCCGCCCGGAAGGCGGCGCGCCCAGTTCGTCATAAACCAAATGCCGACGTGACCGGAATCGATTCCGGGATTTATACTGTGCGTGGGGGATGTGGGAATCCGAACAACTGTTGGGGTCCATGCGGCTATCGGCAAGGACTCGGGAACTTCAAGCCCAACATCGCTATGGAAAGGGCGCAAAGATCGATTTCCACAAGGATAGCGTACCCTTTGCCGAACTCGGAATGGCGATCACGCTTCGGATCACGGCCCTGTCTTGCCGGAGGCCTGAAATAGAGCGTTGGAAACCGAATAATGAGCCTTGATGTTTCCCTGACCGGCGCGTTGATCGCCGGTCTTTTGAGTTTTTTCTCCCCTTGCGTGCTGCCCCTGGTGCCCGCCTACCTCTGTTATCTGGGGGGGGTGTCCATGGAACGGCTGACGGGGGGAGACGATGGGGATCCGGCCTTGACGGGGCGGGTCTTCGTGGCGGCGCTCGGGTTCGTGGCCGGCTTTTCCAGCGTGTTCGTCGCCTTGGGAGCAACGGCCACCGCGCTGGGACAGCTGGCCGCGGCCAATATGGCGATCCTCGGTCAGATAGCCGGCGGGGTGATTATCCTGTTCGGGTTGCATTTCGCGGGGCTCTTCCGCTGGCGCTTTTTGCAGTTGGAGCGCCGTTTCCAGGTCCGGCGGGCGCCATCGGGGCCTCTGGGCGGTTATGTGATGGGGCTGGCCTTTGCCTTTGGTTGGACGCCGTGCGTGGGGCCGGTCCTGGCGACGATTTTGATGATGGCCGCCGGTGGCGATTCGGTGATGGTGGGCGTGGGTCTGCTGGGCGTCTACGCCCTGGGGCTCGGGGTCCCGTTCCTGCTGGCGGCGTTGGCAGTGCGCCCGTTTCTGGCCCTGATAGGCCGCTTCCGGCGATATATCCGCTGGGTGGAGGTCGTCACCGGGGCGTTGCTGGTGGTGACGGGGGTGTTGATCCTGACGGGCTCCCTGACGGCGGTGGGGAGTTGGTTGTTGGAGCGCTTTCCCTTCCTGGGCGGGTGGGGGTAAGAAGCTGTTTGGATATTCGCATCGTAGCGAGGCGGTGCTCCCGGGCGGAAGAACAACTTTCCCGCTATCGGGCCACCCTGGAGGCGGCGTATGGCGAGACGCCGCGCCTTCGGACCCATCCGGTGGTGGCGCTGGGGTTGGAGCGGTTGGTTTGGTGATTGTCTCCCGGCCGCTTCGCGCCGGGACGGAAATGGACAGTAACGATGAAGTGGAACGATAGAACGGGAAAAAACCCGAAAGAGGGGAGACGGGCCGATCCGTCGGGGCCATCGTCACCGGTTTCCATGGATAAAGGCACGCTGCGCATATCCGTGGCGAAGGCCAGAGGCGCCCTGCTGGCGCGCCAGCACCCGGATGGCTATTGGTGCTTCGAGCTGGAGGCGGATGTGACGATCCCGGCGGAGTATATCCTCATGATGCATTTCATGGGGGAGGTGGAGACGGATCTGCAAGGGAAGCTGGCCAACTATGTGCGCTCGATACAACAGGCCGAGGGGGGCTGGCCGCTGTATTACGGGGGCAGGTTCAATATGAGCTGTTCCGTGAAGGCCTATTATGCGTTGAAACTCGCCGGGGACGACCCGAACGCGCCCCATATGCGAAAGGCCAGGGAGGTTATCCTGGCGAACGGGGGGGCGGCCCGGTGCAATGTGTTTACCCGCATCACCCTGGCCTTTTTCGGGCAACTGCCCTGGCGGGGCATCCCGTTTATCCCCGTGGAGGTGATCCTGTTGCCCAGGTGGTTCGTCTTTCACCTCTCGAAGGTCTCCTACTGGAGCCGCACGGTGCTGGTGCCACTCACCATCCTGTACACGCTCCGGGCCCGGGCGAAGAATCCGGGCGGGGTCGGCGTCCGGGAGCTGTTTACGGTGCCCCCGGAGAAGGAGCGGCGCTATTTTCCGATCCGCTCCCGGACCAATCGACTGTTTTTGATGGCCGAACGCATGGCGCGTCGGTTCGAATGGGCCATCCCGGACCGCGTGCGCGGCAAGGCGCTCCAGCGCGCGGAGGGCTGGTTCGTGGAACGGTTGAATGGCGAACACGGGTTGGGCGCCATATTCCCCGCCATGGTGAACGCCCATGAGGCGCTGGCGTTGTTGGGGTATGAAAGGGACCATCCGTTACGGCAACAAACGGCATCAGCGCTCCGTAATCTGCTGGTCGATCAGGGCGGGATGGCCTATTGCCAACCCTGTGTGTCGCCCATCTGGGATACGGGTCTGGCCCTGTTGGCGCTGTTGGCG
The DNA here is from genome assembly GCA_964593225.1 of uncultured Thiotrichales bacterium. Classification (GTDB taxonomy): domain Bacteria; phylum Pseudomonadota; class Gammaproteobacteria; order HK1; family HK1; genus JABDQX01. The sequence goes on along the minus strand of CAZQHJ010000163.1, from coordinate 1,986 downwards.
ACGGATAGGGGCGCTCCAGATGAGGCGATCACGAAACCCCTGAAGGCGGCGTTCGATTGGTTGACGGCGCGCCAGGTGACGGATGAACCGGGCGACTGGCGTGACAGGAAGCCCGATCTGGCCGGCGGCGGCTGGGCCTTTCAATTCGAGAATCCCCATTACCCGGACCTGGATGATACGGCGGTGGTCGCCTGGGCGATGTACGATCATGGGATGCATGGCTATGACTCCATGGCCTATAGAGACGCCATGGGAAAGGCGGCCCGGTGGATTACCGGGATGCAGTCGCAAAACGGCGGGTTTGCCGCCTTCGATGCCGACAATACCCACTACTTGTTGAATGAGATCCCGTTCGCCGATCACGGCGCCCTGCTGGATCCCCCCTCCAGCGATGTGACGGCCAGATGCGTTACCCTGCTGGCCCGGTACGACCGGGAGGGATATACATTGGTAATCGGTCGGGCGCTGGGGTATCTGGCCCGGGAACAGACGGACTGTGGCGCGTGGTTCGGTCGATGGGGCACGAATTACATCTATGGGACCTGGTCCGTGTTGGCGGCGCTGGAGGTCGCCGGCGTCGATCCGAGCCACGCCATGGTCAGGCGCGCCGTTGCATGGCTTTTATCGAAGCAAAACCCGGACGGTGGCTGGGGGGAAACGAACGATTCGTACGAGGACAGGCGACTGGCGGGGGAAGGGGCGCGCAGCAGCGCCTTTCAAACTGCCTGGGCGTTATTGGGATTGATGGCTGCGGGGGAGGAAGTCGATTCCGAGGCCATGGAACGGGGGGTTGCGTATTTGCTCCGTCACCAGGGAACGGATGGTCTCTGGCGCGATCCGGAATTTACCGCGCCGGGTTTCCCCCGGGTGTTCTACTTGAAGTACCACGGTTACGATAAATTCTTTCCGCTTTGGGCGCTGGCCCGGTATGTCTCACTGACCGCTGCCGTGCTCGACGGGAAATAGCCTTTCGACGGAAGGGGGCCAAAGCAAATCGTTACCGCAGAGCTCCAGCACTTGCCGCAGTCTTTTTTCCGCCTTTTTGAAGGAACGAAACAGAATCGGATAATGCGCAAGATCGCCCGGGTTTTTCAGCAACCCCCCGAACAGCCTCGATAGGGAGACTTGAGCGTATTGATCGATGGCATCTAGGGCGCTCGCCGGAAGAGACATGGCGACGGTGTCGGATATGCTTCTAATCACGACAAAGGGTTTGCCCGCCTCGCTCGCCACCCGGGCGATGGCGGCGCTTTCCATATCCACGGCCATGGCCTCGGTGGCGCGATGTAATGCCGTTTTCTTCCGCGGGGTGTCTTGTACAACCTGCGTGGAGACGATGCTTCCCTCCGAATAAACGCCTTTGCGCCCCAGGGCGCTCCTTAACGCCGCATGCCAATGTTTATCAACCTCATAGGCCTTATGTCGTTGACGGTCGATAGTATCGATGACCTTCGCGGGTAATAGGATATCCCCTGCGGCCAGGTTCGAATCCAATGCGCCGGCAACACCCCAGGAGGCCAGGGCATCAATATCCAAATCGATAAGCGTTCGCGCCGCTCGCGTGGCATTCCGAGATCCCAGGCCCGAACAATAAAGGAATAGGTCCTTCCCGATTTTTTGAACGGAATCAGGCTTGATATCCATCGATTCGATACGAGCAACGGCGCAGACGGACTCGCATCGCAGCGGCGCAATAATGCCTAATTTGGCGGGGAGATCGCTCACGTGTCGATTGTATGCTTTTAACCGTTATATTTCGGTTTCCGACGGAACATAAATCCGAACGCTGCGCGTTCGGGTTATGTGTTATTTGTCAGCGCTTCGCGCCAAGGCTGATAGGGGATAAGCTCCGGCATAGGCACCGGTTCCCCAGGAACTTTAATGTAGGGGCTGTTGATGATTAGGGTTAGGGTTAGGTGGTTGAAAAAAGTAAAGTGAACCGTGCAAGTTGTTTTTCCAAAAGCAACGGAACAAGTTTGCCATGCC
>CAZQHJ010000162.1:0-4852 GCA_964593225.1 uncultured Thiotrichales bacterium | reverse complement strand
TGCCTTCCGCTATGACATCTTGGCCAAACAATGATTTATTATTCGGTTGCCCTGCCCCCGGCATCGATACCCCGTGACCGCATCCCAACGCCTTGCTATACTCTAGCCCATTGCCCCCGTAGCTCAGTCGGATAGAGCAACCGCCTCCTGGCAAGATGGGCGCCGGGCGGGAAACCGCCCGGGTGAATCTGCTCAAATTCAGGGAAACCTCAGCACGTGATGGTGGTGGCAATCCTGAGCCAAGCCCCTGGCCTCGTTTCGGCGAGTGCCTCGTTCTATCTTATTTTTGGTGTTAAGCGGGCGAACAGTGGTCGGATGCAAGGCGCACATGCGCGGGAATAGTGAACTATTTCAAGCATGCGCAACGTAACAGATGGCCGCTATGCGCTTCGTTTAACCAAAAAAAAGATAGAACGAGGCACTAGGGGAAGGTGCAGAGACTTGACGGGCAGCGCCTACGGGCAGGCTTGTAACCGAGCGGCCTAGGGTGAAGGGAAAGTCCGGATCACCAACAGCCGGGGAGTCTATGGGACTTCCATGGGCTGGCGGCGAAAGCCGTGGTGATGTGAAGCGGTGGGTCGGACGTTCGAATCGTCTCGGGGGCGCCCTTTGGCTCGAAGGGCCTTGTGCAAAAAACAGCCTTTGCAGAAGGCCCTTGAATGATATCTCGCGGGGCAAAATCATGTTGAATACCATCGTCCTCTTCGTCCACCCGCGTCCCCAACGCTCCCGCGTGAACAGCGCGCTGCGCGAGGCCATCAGCGACCTTCCGAATACGGAGATACACGACCTCTATGAGGCCTATCCGGATTTCTATATAGATGTGAAACGGGAGCAGGCGAAGCTTTTGGCCCATGATCTTATCGTGTTTCAACATCCGGTGTATTGGTACGCCGCGCCGGCCCTGTTGAAGGAATGGCTGGATACGGTGCTCGAATACGGTTGGGCCCACGGTACGAATGGGAATGCGCTGCGCGGCAAGTATTGGCTGCAGGCCATCACCCTGGCGGGGACCGAATCCTCCTACGGCGAAGGGGGCAGGAATCGCTTTCCGATCACCGAGTTTCTACGCCCCTTCGAGGTCACGGCCTACACCTGTCAGATGGTGTGGTTACCGCCCTTCCCGACCTACGGGACACCCACCCTGGACAGCGCCGCCATTGCCGCGCGGGCCGCTACCTACCGCGAACGCCTTGCCACCCTCCAACGGGACCCGGAGTCAAGGTGATGGCCGACGACACCCAAAAGGGGACATTCGCCGACTTCGATTTCGCCAGCGCCCTGGAGTTTTTGGGTCTATTCCCTTATGAGAAATGGCGGATCGATGCGAGCCCGGTGTCGGCGAGCGATCTATTGATAGGCAGTCTGAAACGGGCGGAACGTCAAGTGACGGCCAACACCAACGAGTGGGAACAACGCCTGTTCATGGAGCTTGTGTTTTTGGAGGCCCTGGAAGGCCGTAACATCAGGATGTGGCAGGAGAAATCCATTGATGCCGGCGATGCCCCCTTTCGGGGGAAGGTGGATTTTGCCTTCACGCCGTACCGGGCGTCTTTCAGAGTGCCCTATGTCGTCCTGTCGGAAGCCAAGAAGGATGATTTCGATAAGGGCTGGGGCCAATGTCTCATGGCGGCCAAGACAACCCAACGCCTCAACGAACAGGAAAACCACCGGTTCGATATCTATGGGATTGTGAGCAACGGGAAGGTTTGGGAATTCGGGAAATACACCACAGACAACAGGTTCTACAAGACAGGGGCCTATTCCCTGGAACAATTGGATATCCTGCTGGGGGTCCTCGGTATGATATTCGCCGCATGCGATGCGCGTGAGATCCAAACCCCGACACCAAACCCCGGCATAAACCCGACAGTAAAATGACCACTTCCCATTTGCTCCTCGATGCCGCCTATTTCCTCGGCGCCGCAGTGATCATGGTCCCCATCGCCAAGTATCTTGGCCTGGGTTCCGTGCTGGGCTATCTGGCGGCGGGCATCCTCATCGGGCCCTCCGGTCTGGGGGCCGTGGACGAACCGGAGTTGATACTCCACTTCGCCGAGTTCGGGGTGGTCCTGCTGCTCTTCATCATCGGCCTTGAGCTCAACCCCCGCATGTTGTGGTCCATGCGCCGGGATATTCTGGGGGCCGGCGGGGGCCAGGTGACGCTCTCGGCCCTCCTGCTGTGCGGCATCGCCCTGCTGCTGGATCTGGATTGGCGCACCGCCCTCATCGCCGCCATGGGGCTCGCGCTCTCTTCCACCGCCATCGCCCTCAAGGCACTGGAAGAAAAGAATCTGTTCCCCACCGCAGCCGGACAGGCCGGTTTTGCGATACTCCTGTTTCAGGATATCGCCGTCCTGCCCATGCTGGCGATTCTGCCCATATTGGCCGTCGGCACCCTGGAAACCACCATTGAGACGGGTTGGCTTGCGCTGGCGGAGGCGCTGGTGGCCATCGCCGTGATCGTCTTTATCGGTCCTCACGTCCTGCGGCCCATCCTGCGCATCATGGCGCGGGTGGGACTGCGGGAGGTCTTCACGGCCTTTTCGCTGTTTCTGGTCATCGGCGTTGCCCTGATCATGAAGGAAGTGGGGCTCTCCATGGCCCTGGGGACGTTCCTGGTGGGGGTGTTGCTGGCGGAATCGGAGTATCGCCACGCCCTGGAGGCCGACATCGAGCCCATCAAGGGCCTGCTCATGGGGCTCTTCTTCCTTGCCGTCGGCATGTCCGTGGACTTCCGTCTACTGGTGGCCGAACCCGTGGGCATCCTCGGCCTCACGGCATTGCTGCTCACCGCCAAGGCCCTGGTGCTCTTGCTGTTGGCCCGGACCGGAAAACTGCCCAAGGGGCAGGTCCTTCTCTTTACCTTCCTGCTGGCCCAGGGAGGCGAGTTCGCCTTTGTGTTGTTCACCTCGGCCGTGTCATTGCACGCCCTGGAACCCGAGGTCGCCAAGCAGTTGATCCTCATCGTGACTCTCTCCATGCTGATCAACCCCGTGCTCTTGTTCATCGAGGAACGCTGGATAGCCCCCCGCTTCCAGCGGCAGATATCGGGCAGCCCCGAATACGACGTGATTCAGAACCGGAAAAATCCCGTGATCATCGCGGGCTTCGGGCGCTTCGGACAGATCATCGGGAGGCTGCTCCATGCCCATCGCGTCCCCATGACCCTGCTGGATCACGACCTCGATCAGATCGACTATGTGAGAAAGCTCCAGTACAAGATATTCTTCGGGGATGCGACGCGTCTTGACCTCCTCCATGCGGCAGGGGCCCGGGACGCGAGGGTCCTGGTGGTGGCGCTGGATGAGGATGCGGCCGCCTCGAAACTGATCCGGCTGGCGCGAACCCACTTCCCCCATCTCAAGATCATCGCTCGCGTCAAGGATTTGCCGGAGTTATTCCAGTATCGGGAACTCGGCGCGGTCAGCGCCCATCGGGAGGCGTTCGATACCGCCTTGTCCATGGGGAAAGAGGTGCTGCGGGAACTAGGCTACCCCGCCTTCGAGGTCCATCGGGCCGGCAAGCGGTTTCGCAAACACGACATGGAAAGCCTTGGCGAGATCCATGCCCAAAGCAAGAAATCCCAGGAGCTTGGGATCACCGCCGCCATTCAAGCGCGGGAGGCCATGGAGAAACTGTTCGCGGAGGATTCCGACCCCCTGGGGCAGGATGAGAGTTGGTCCTGAAGGGGCTTGGCGAATCCCTGTGTCGCGAAAAAGGGCGGGCCCCGACCCCTCAAAAGGAATCCCCGGTCCCAAGGCCTCCCGCCCTGCCCCAAATACCCGCCCCCCGTGGGGTACTCTCAGACGTTCTCTATTCTGGCTTATCCGCCGCTAGGGGCGGGTTATCCACCGGGGGCACCACGGGCAGACCGTCGTTTATCCACCCGATGATACGGTCCGCGACGTCCTGCCATCCGGTCTCCACCATCATGGCATGACCCATATGGGGGAAGATCTCCGCTGAGGTCCCGTACGCCTTCGCCGTCGCCCGCACCATATACGGGGTAATAAAGTAATCCTCTTCCGCCCCCAGCACCAGCAGCGGGGTCCCGTTGTTCCGGGGACGGTGGGGCCAGCTCAGATCGAAGATGGCCCGAAGGGATTCGAGCTGCGTGCGGCGCAGGAAATCGAAGGCCTCTTCCTCGGGCATTCTGCCCGAGAACAATGTCTCGCGCATCACATCCATGAACACCGGGTTCGAACCGAAGAACTGGAGAACCGGTATCAGCGATATCTTCGCGGATAGGATCGGATTGCTCAGGAAGGTTGCCGCGGCGGAGGCCAGCATTCCATAGGGCGGACCGGAGCCCAACAACACCGTTCCGGGAGCGGTCCATTTCTGCAGGTACCATTGTATGACCACCCCCCCCATGGAGTGCCCGATGAGGATGGGAGGTTTGTCCATGGTCTGAATAGCCTTCGCCAGATCCGCCACATAATCGTTCATGCCAGCCAGGGAAAACAGGGCGTGGCCCTCGCTCTTGCCGTGACCCCGCAGGCTCACGGCATGGGCCGGAAACCCCTGTTCCGCGAAATAGGGCAGGAAGTGTTCATCCCAGACCCACGCCCCGCAGAATGCGCCGTGTACGAATAAGAGGGGGGTCGATTTGGCGTTCGTCGTTGGAAGGCGACTGATGATTTCAAGATCCATTGGGTTTTTCCTGGGTGGATTTTCCGGTGGATTTGGAAAAAGCGGCACGGGGAATGATAACCAAATAGCGACTTCATTATCCGGGTTCATTATCTCGTGGCGGGCTATTTTGTGGCAATTTCCCACGACGCGCAAGCCATAGCCTTGTCCACCGAGAGATGAGCCTGAACGAGGGGCGTAATTCCAACGTAAAATG
>CAZQHJ010000161.1:0-4898 GCA_964593225.1 uncultured Thiotrichales bacterium | reverse complement strand
GTATGGATTCCATCCGGTTCTCCTTGTCCATCCGCTTCTTGTCATGCACCGGTCCGTTTTTTGTTGGGGACATTCGAAAGTGGGTAAAAGAGACTCGAATTCCTCCACCGTTAAACCTGTTAAACACTTCATCAACCGTCGATCACGTTTCGCTTTGAACCAATCCATGACTGTGCTCACTCTTGTAACCGGGACGACTATTCGGCCGGATTCCTCTCACATAAAAATTATTACGCAACAGGTCTATAGTTCCCAAAAAATACCGCACCAAAAAAAGAAGGGGCGCAGCTACGCCACGCCCCTTCTTCAATAGAACCGCCACTCAGCAGTGATTCGGAGGAAATTAACCCAGCGCCGAGAGCAACACACCGGCGGCCACGGCAGAGCCGATAACGCCGGCCACATTGGGCCCCATGGCATGCATCAACAAGAAGTTGTGCGGGTCCTCTTTCTGTCCTACGTTGTGAACGACGCGGGCGGCCATGGGCACGGCGGAGACACCGGCAGCGCCAATCAACGGATTGATGGGTTTCTTACTGACCTTGTTCATGAACTTGGCCAGTAGCACGCCGCAGGCAGTGGCAATGATAAACGCAATGATACCCATGGCGAAGATGCCGATGGTCTGCCATGTGAGAAAGGTGGAGGCCTGAGTCTTAGCACCGACCGAGATGCCCAGCATAATGGTCACGATATCGATCAGGGCATTCTGAGCTGTCTTGGAAAGGCGGTCGGTGACGAGGCTTTCCTTCAGGAGGTTCCCGAAGAACAGCATCCCCAGCAGCGGCAAGGCGGCGGGCGTGATGAACGCGGTCAATAACAGACCCGCGATAGGAAAGATGATGCGGGTCTTGCGGGAAACATCGGTTGGTGCCTCCATCCGAATCAGGCGCTCTTCCCGAGTGGTGAGCAGCTTCATGATGGGCGGCTGGATGATAGGCACCATGGCCATGTAGCTATAGGCCGCGAGGGCAACCGCGCCCAATAGATCCGGCGCGAGGGCCGTGCACACGAAAATGGAAGTCGGCCCGTCGGCACCGCCGATGATACCGATGGAGGCGGCCTCCTTGACATCGAAACCGATGAGCAGGGCGCCCAACAATGCGCCGAAGATACCGATCTGGGCCGATGCCCCCAGAAGCAGGGTGCGCGGGTTGCTCAACATGGGACCGAAGTCGGTGAGCGCACCGACTCCCAAGAAGATAAGCGGCGGGAAGATGCCGAGGGCGACGCCCTGGAAGAGCAGGTAGAAGAAACCTGCGTTCTGAACATGCTGGCTTTCCGGGCGGATGATGAGGGGATAACGGTTATCCGGTGCCTGTTTTTTTGCAAAGATATATCGGCCCTGTCCCATATCGATAATGGAAGGGGCTTTTATTTCACCCGAATAGGTGAGTTTGGTGTGCTCATTGACGATAATGACCCTGCTGCCCTTCTCGACACCGGTCTGCAACGCAAGCTGCCCTTCCTGATTGGCGTGATAGGCGGTCGCCGATTCCAACGAGGTAACGGCGCCTTCCTGTTTTTCCTCAATGACTTTATAGTAGTGGAGATCGGCCTCGCTGGCGGGGCCATCGTAGACACCCACGCTCAGTTTCCCTGTGTCATAGGGAATGTTGCCGATGAGAATCCCAAAACCGATGGGAACGAGCAGTAGCGGTTCGAACCGTTTGGCGACGGCCAAATAGATGAAGAGGAAACCGAGGAGGATCATCACCCCGTTTTCCCATTGGAACTGGCCAAAGCCGGATTGATTGAGGAACTCTAGAACGGTGTCATACATGGATGTCGCGTCCTAAGGACTGTGGGTTGGCGAACGGAAAAAACCTCGATTATCAAGAAAGCCATAATCGAAGGAATTGGCGGTGCGCGGCACTACGCTATTCGAACTCAATGAGGAGCTGCCCCTGACTGACTGCATCGCCTTCGGCCACCGCGATGCTTTTTATGGTTCCGGCCATGGTAGAGATGATATTCGTTTCCATCTTCATGGCTTCCAGAATCAGCAAGTCCTGGTTAGCCGCGACAACGTCGCCGACCTTCACCAACACCTTCCACACCGTGCCGGAAAGGGGACAGGCAATTGTTTTTTCGCTACTGCTAGCACCGGATCCCGTAGGCGCAGGCTTTGCCGGTGCCGATTTGGGCGCCGAGGAAGCCGCAGGTGCGCTTGGTACTTTTGGGGCAGGGCCTGACGCGCCCGAAGGCGGCGCGGCTTCACCCTCATCGACGAATTCGACATCGAGCTCGTAGGTAACGCCTTCAAGTGTAATCTTAAGTTTCATGGCTACCGCTTCTGATAGAGTGAGTGATTAAAGGGAATAAGTTAGTGCTGCGCTTGGGAAGCATGCCTTCCGCATAGGAAGAGACAGATTATTGCCGACTGTGGTTGTACCGGATCGGGACTCAGGAAGAGTCCGTATGTTCGGTCCGCCCGGCAGCTGCCCAACCCGACGGCGCATGCCGGTGGCTGATGAAACGCACGCGACGTATTCGCACGGGCCTCTTAACGGCCACCGTGGCGGCTGCGGCAAGCAATACGACGACGTGCTTATCGATACCCGAATAGGCCACATCGGGCAGAGGTCCGGCTTCGGCCGCCGGGATCGGCGGTTTTTCTCGCGCTAACCGCCCGATAAGGCTAATCACCAATGCGGTGATGATAAGCGCGATGAATACGGCGGCTACCCCCACGACAAAGAGGCTTAGGCCTTGTTGTAGCTCAGTCATGATTGGTTTTCATCTTTTAGAGGGGAATATTGCCATGCTTTTTGGCAGGCCTGCTCTCTCGCTTGCTGGCAAGGGCCTCCAATGACTGGGCCAGGAACAGGCGGGTTTCGGCCGGCTCAATGACATCGTCCACTAATCTGCGCGCCGCCGCCACATAAGGGCTGGCAAACTGGGCGCGATAGTGATCGATAAGCTCTTTCCTTCGAATCTCCGGTTCAGCGGCTTCTTCGATCTCCTTGCGGAAAACGATGCTGGCCGCCCCTTCCGCGCCCATAACGGCCACTTCGGCGCTTGGCCAAGCCGCCACGCGGTCCGCTCCGAGATCCTTGCCGCACATGGCAAGATACGATCCCCCATAGGCCTTGCGCACGATGACGGTAATCTTGGGAACCGTGCACTGGGAATAGGCGAACAGCATTTTGGCACCATGGCGGATAATGCCATTGTGTTCCTGATGAATCCCCGGCAGGAAGCCCGGTACGTCGACGAAGGTTATGATGGGGATATTGAAAGCGTTGCAGAATCGAATGAAGCGGGCCGATTTATCCGAGCTATTGATATCGACACACCCGGCCATGAACTTTGGCTGATTGGCGATGATGCCAACGGTGCGCCCCATGACACGGGCAAAACCAATAACGATGTTTTCGGCAAAACCTTCCTGCACTTCCATGAAATCGGCGTGGTCCACGACGCGCCGGATGATGTCCCGCATATCATAGGGTTTCTTAGGATCTTCCGGCAAAATGGTGTTCAGAGTCTCATCAAGCTCAATGACTTCGTCGAACGGCTCCCGATGACCCATTTCGACATTGTTGGATGGAAGGAAGGAGAGCAGTCTTTTACAGATACGCAGGGCATCCTGGTCATCCTCGGCCACAAAGTGGATGACACCGGATTTGCTCATGTGGGCATCGGGTCCACCAAGGGCTTCCTGGGAGATATCTTCCCCGGTTACTTGTTTGATGACCTCCGGTCCCGTGATGAACATCCGGGCTGCCTTGGTCTGAATGATGAAATCGGTGAGGGCGGGACTGTAAACGGCACCTCCCGCGCATGGACCGCAAATCAGGGCAATCTGCGGAATGGCACCGGAAGCCAGGGTATTGTAGTAAAAGATTCGCCCGTAGGCCGCCAGGGCGTCGATCCCTTCCTGGACACGGGCACCAGCGGAATCATTGATAACGATCATGGGCGTACCGGTCTTCATGGCAGCCTTCATCATTTCAACGATCTTATCGCAATGCACCTCTCCGGCCGATCCGCCGGCGACCGTGAAGTCATGGCTCGCGATATGCACACCTCGGCCATCGACGGTTCCGGTCCCGGTGACGACTGCCTCGGCAGGGAAATGCCTGCCATCCATGCCAAACAGCGTGGCGCGATGTTCGGCATACGCCATCAGCTCATGAAAACTTTCCGGATCCACCAGCTCCGCAATGCGCTCGCGCGCAGTCAGCTTGCCCGCGGCATGTTGCTTCGCAACCTTATCCGCCCCCCCCATTTCGTGCAAGGTGCGGTGTTTTTCACGAAGCTCCTGAATACGGTCTTTCATCGTCAGCATCGGCGAAACTCCTGGGAGATGATTTCGCGTGGCGAAATACATGTGATCCCGCTACGCGGGGGAAAGCAAATCATTCTGTCCGTAATATCAAAATATTTCGAGGACTTTAAGTCTTTAGACTATCTTGAGAACGTGCCTGGAAAATCCCCAGTCACTCCTCCGGCCCCCGAATTGTGGCCCGCTACCGTTCAGGGATTTTCAGACATGCCCTTAATAAGCAAGCCCCCTCATTATTGCAGTGCAGCATTTTGCATAACACCAAGCCTATGGTCAATGAGACGATCAACTCGCAGTTTGTCCTGGATCAAGATTTCCAAAATTTCCTAATACCCTCTACTAACGGTCAATAATAGCTGACCTGCGTAGAACTTTGGACGAAACAAGGTTACGCACGGGAACAACCAAGCAAAAACGGGGTATTTTTTCTGTCGGTAGCCCAAGGGCTTGGAATCGTAGCGGGAAATCATAGACCCCAATATGGGACAGGCTCCCCGCTTTTGCAACCGATTTGCATCGTTCTGCCTAAATCCAGACAGGCTCTAGTGGTTCGTCAATCTGATAATTTAGGATAAAGGCATTTCAAGTTGATACGTGCGTTGTCGGT
>CAZQHJ010000160.1:0-4938 GCA_964593225.1 uncultured Thiotrichales bacterium | reverse complement strand
CCTCCATTTGCCAGATTTGTCAATATAAAAATACTTTCATTCGGTTGCCCTGGGCTCGACGTACCACCGACAGTAGTTTAGGCGGTATAATGCCCCCAACTGGGCTGGCACCCATCTACGGGAATACATCACGCCCCAATGACCGATTTGCCCATCCTGGTCAATGCTTGGCGAACCACTCTTGTGCCACGACAACCCCACGTCACGAATACGTCGTTCGACAACCGACAACAACCCACGAATTTTCACGAAAACCATCATCGAAGGAAGTCGCGGTGCGCAGTGCTACGGGAAAGGGGTTTCTCCTCGCCGCTGTAACGATACCCGAAGCGCCACCACTCGCTCCCCTTTGGGGTGAGACCAATAGAAACATATAGAGAAAAGGGCCGTTCTTATTGGATGAGGATATAACTAAAAAACCCGTATTCAAGCGGATTTCCGTATCGCATTGGATCGCGTTGCGTCGGGTTGACGGGGATTTGGTGGGTGCTGGGGGATTTGAACCCACGACCTTCGCCTTGTAAGGGCGACGCTCTCCCAACTGAGCTAAGCACCCGGAACGGAGAATTCAGGGTCCGATATTCTACCACCGCTTTCGATAATGCAAAATGTGCATGAGAAACCGGGAAATGACGGACAGCAATGCGGAATGATTCCATGTTCCTCCATAAAATAAAACTCGCCGGATTCAAGTCGTTCGTCGATCCCACCACCATCTCATTGCCAAGCAGCCTGGTCGGCATCGTGGGTCCCAACGGCTGCGGGAAATCGAATGTGGCCGATGCGGTGCGCTGGGTCATGGGGGAGATCTCGGCCAAGCATCTCCGGGGGGGGTCCATGGCGGACGTGGTGTTTAGCGGTTCCACGGCCCGGAAACCCATGGGGCTGGCCTCGGTAGAGATCCTGCTGGACAACACCGAGGGGCGCGTGGGGGGGCAGTACGCCAGTTACAATGAGATCTCCGTTCGGCGCCAGGTGTCCCGGGACGGTCAATCGAGCTATTTCCTGAACGGCAAGCGCTGCCGCCGCCGGGATGTCACGGATGTATTCCTGGGCACGGGCCTCGGTCCCCGCAGCTACGCCATCATTGAGCAGGGCATGGTCTCCCGCCTGGTGGAGGCGAAACCGGACGAGCTGCGGGAATTTCTGGAGGAGGCGGCGGGGGTTTCGAAATATAAGGAACGCCGCCGGGAGACCGAAAACCGCATCGGACACACCCGGGAGAACCTGGAACGCCTGCAGGATATCCGGGAGGAACTGGACAAGCGGCTGCAGCACCTGAAACGCCAGGCTACGGTCGCGGAGCAATACCGGGAACTAAAGCAGGCGGAACGCCTGGCGCGGGCCCAGTTACTGACCCTGCGCTGGCGTTTGCTCACCGAGGAAATCACCGATCGGGACCGTCAAATACACGAGCAGGAAGCGGCCATGGCGGCCCGGGTGTCTGAACAACAGGCGTTGGACGCCCGACTCAAGGCCCAGCGGGTGGAACATGCAGCGGCGCTCGACGGCTTCAACAACCGCTATCGCGCGTCTTTGGACGTGGGCTCGGAGATCGCCCGCGCGGAAGAGACCATCGAAAATCTCCGCCACCACGCGGTTCAGGTCCGCCAGACGCTGCACAAGGAAGAGGAGGCCCTGAAAGAGGCCCACGACCATCTGGGCGCGGGAAAGAAATCGATCGAGGCGCTGGAAAGGAAGCTGGCCGACAAAGAACCCACCCTGGCGAAACTCCAGGAACAGGTCACCCAGGCCTCTGCCGATTATACCGAGGCCGAGGCGGCCATGCAGGAATGGTCCGCCTCCTGGGAGGCCCTGGGTCTGCGGGTCACAGAGACCACCCAGGCCGTGCAGGCCGAAGAGGGCCGCATCGAACGCACCAAGGAGCGCATCGCCACCTCCGCCAAGCGTTATATCGAGCTACGGGAAGAACAGGAAAAACTGGATACCCGGGAATTGAAACGGACCATCATGGCCCTGGCCGGGAAGTTGCGGGAACAGGGCAGAGCGCTGATTCAGGCCAAGTCCCGGCATGCCCGCCACCGGGTCGTGGTCCAGGACCTGCGTCGACATGCCCAGGAGGTCTCTTCGGCGCTGGACAGCGCCAGGGAACGTTCCCAGGAGGTCCGCGGACGCCTGGCTTCCCTGACGGCGTTGCAACAGGAGGCCCTGGGAAAGGGGGAAGGGGCGGTCACGGACTGGCTGCGGAAACACGATCTCGCCGAGTCCCCCCGGTTGCTGGAAGGTCTGGAGGTGGCCGAGGGCTGGGAACGGGCTGTGGAACATGTGCTGGGGGATACCCTGCGCGCGGTCTGCGTGGCGGGGCTGGATGGGCCGGCGACCCTGCTCGCCGATCTCGGTGAAGGGTCGCTGACGTTTTTCGATACGGCCGCCCCGGATATCCTGGAAGACCAGGATGGGGAAGTCGTCGATGGGATCTTTTGGGAGATGCCCGGGCGCCCGGAGCCCGGACACCCGGGCCACGGACAAAAAGCGGAAAGAAAGGCCCGTTCCCGCGCCCTGGTGCATATCCCCGGCCCGGGCACCGAAGCGCGACGCACTATAACGCGCAGGATCCTTCGGCGAATCTCCCACTTGTTTCGGCGGATCTCCCGCCTCGGAGAATCCAAGGCCCCAGCCCCTACGGTCACCACTGCGCACCCCGTAGAGGAAGACCGGCCCGAAGACTATCGCGATGACGCATCGTCCGAGGAGGCAATCCCGCCGGAAACCGACCTTGCCCCCGCCCCCGACAAAAGCGCGCTCGGAACCCTCGACGAAAAGGTCACCGCGCCATGGAACCCGGACATCCTGTTCGCGGGAATCTACACCGCCGATGACCTGGACCAGGCGCTCGTCCTGCGCCCCACCCTGGGGTTCGGACAATCCATCGTGACGCCCACCGGGGAATGGCTCAGCCGCAACTGGCTGCGCGTGCACCGGGGCGAGGGCCCCACCACCGGGGTATTGCCGAGGGAACGGGAGATCAAGACGTTATCCGGCAACCTCGAACGCCTACAGGCCGAAACCGACGGCTGGAAGGCCACCATGGAAACGGCCAATCGGGAACGCAAGGCCGCCGAGGAAAACCAGGTCGCCGCCCAAACCGCCATCACCGAGGCCGAACGGCGCTACACCACCCTGAAATCCCGCATCGACGAGCACTATGCGCGTTTTCAGGCGTTCGTGCACCGGGGCCAGGCGGTGGCGAGCGAATTGACCGAGCTGCACGAACAACGCCAACAGGCGAAATCCGAGCTGGTCAAGATGATCGAAGACCTGGGGGAGAAACAGGCGGCCCGGGAACGCCTCGCCGGCGAACGCGACGCCGAGGTCGCCAAGCGCAAGGAATACCAGAAACATCTCACGGCCAGCCGGACCCACTGGCAGCAGATGCGGGATAAGACCCATCAAGCGGATCTGGACGTGGCCTCCACCCGCGCCCAACACCAATCCCTGATCCAGGCCCAGGCCCGGGACGCGGAACATCTGGCGCGCCTGGAAACCCGCTGCCGGGAACTCCGTGAATCCCTGTCGGAGACCGACGAGCCACTGAAAAAGGCCGAGACCGAACTGACCGGACACCGCGCCCGGCGCCAGGAGTTGGAGACGGCCCTGGGGGAAGCCCGCCGGCAGGTGGAAGAACTGGACACCGTGGTTCGCGAGTCGGATCAGAAGCGGCACGCCATCGCCGGGAAAATCGAGACCGATCGGGAACGGCTGGAGAAGAGACGCCTGGCGCGTCAGGCGATCCACGTGCGGCGGGAGGCCCTCGGGGAACAGGTGGCAGGATCGGGACACGCGATGGAGACGCTCCTGGCCGAATTGCCGAAAGAGACCAACGAGGCCGACTGGACGGCGAAGATCGAAGATCTTGCCCGGCAGGTCGCGCGTCTCGGGCCCATCAATCTGGCGGCGGTCCAGGAGTACGAGACGCAGTCCAAGGAGCAGGCGCGCCTGGACACCCAGCACCAGGATCTCACCGAGGCCCTGGCGACCCTGGAGACGGCCATACAGGACATGGATCGGGAGACCCGGACCCGTTTCATGGAGACCCATGAAAAGGTCAACGCCCAGCTCGGCGTATTGTTTCCCAGACTCTTCGGCGGCGGCCAGGCCCAGCTGGAACTGGTGGGCACGGATCCCCTGGAGGCCGGGGTAACCATCATGGCCCGTCCCCCCGGTAAGCGGAACAGCACTATTGCCCAACTCTCCGGTGGCGAAAAGGCGCTCTCGGCCGTAGCTTTGGTGTTTGCGCTGTTCGAACTCAACCCCGCGCCGTTTTGTTTGCTGGACGAGGTGGATGCGCCCCTGGACGATGCCAATGTGTACCGCTTCCGGGATCTCGTCAAAGAGATGTCCGATCGGGTGCAATTCATACTGATCACCCACAACAAGAACACTATGGAGATCGCCCATCAGCTGGTAGGGGTCACCATGAGCGAGCCGGGCGTATCGCGGTTGGTGAGCGTGGATATCGATCAATTGTCCGACTGACCAAACCTGCCGCCCGTTCCCTATGCACCGCGCACGGCTATACCTGCCCAGAGGTCGGCACACCGGAAGAACTCATGGGAGAACAAGATGAAGACTGACCCCATACTCAGGGAACTGTGGGAAATACAAGGACGGTCTGTCACAAGAATGCGGCCAGACCTCTTCGACGAACTCAAGGCGTCCGAGAGATCCCAGTTCGGCCCCATTGTCAACCGGCTCACGCGCCGCCCGCCCCCGATCGATAAAGGCGAAAGAATCGGCGCTACGGCATGCGCGCTGCTTTGATAACCCCGCCGGAATACCCGCTGCATCCTACGCGGGCTCGCTACCGCAACATACGCAGCATAATATATGATTCACATCCCTCAGCAAATGTAGTCAATATGTGAGGGTATTCAGAATCCCGTGTCAGCGTAACAGGCTAGATAGCCAACACCTCAT
>CAZQHJ010000159.1:0-4938 GCA_964593225.1 uncultured Thiotrichales bacterium | reverse complement strand
TGCCTGGGAAGGAATACCTTAATCCTCAATTCCGCTCTGCTGTCAATGCGTAAGTCCTAGACTACAAAGATGCGCACGAAGCGTAGATCATACACCCCATCCAGATAAAACCCGCCTCAGAACGGGTCGTCCGTGAAGGCGGGACCTCGGTATAGTTGCTCTCCATCCCCCCTTGGCTTCACGGTTTCTTCCAACGCCTCGATCAAGGCGCCGCCCGATTCCCATTCCCCGATGGCCCTTATCCACGTTAAAATGGCCATGTGGCGTGTTGGCCAAGTGTTTGGGTCTCTGGAAAAGCCTCATTCAGGACGGACCCGGCAAACGCGCCGCGCCTTGGGCGATCTTCGATATTTCCCGAATACAGAGCGCCAATACCGTTCCGTCGCTTTGGCGAAGGCGAACCGCCTCTGTCAAGAGCGTGTCCGAAAAGTCCCCAGTCTGTTGTCATAAAGTCGGTAAACCACGCCGCGCCGTTGAATAGGGCGCCGATGGGCTCGCCGGGGAAGGCCGCCCGACAATAGATCCTTTCCATCTGCGGCATGTCATGGTCTGGAAACGATAAGGCCCTATCGCCATGTTCATGCGCGGCATTCTACCAAGAACCGAGGTTTGACATGACCGACGAATCGCGAGTCTTCCCAAAACGGATCCGCGACCCGCGCAAGCTCGGCGAACTGGCGCGCGAGCTTCGGGGGACGATCCTGACCATGATTCACCATGCCGGTTCCGGACATATCGGTGGTTCATTGTCCTGCATCGATATACTCGCCTGTCTGTATTTTAGCGAGATGCGGCATTACCCGTTCCGCGCGGACTGGCCGGCCCGGGATCGGTTCATCCTCAGCAAGGGCCATGCCGCCCCGGCGTTATATGCCGTCCTGGCCCGTTGCGGGTATATCACGAATCAGGACCTGCTGCATTTGCGTCACCTGGAGGGTATCTTGCAGGGCCATCCCGATTCGCGCCGTTGTCCCGGGATCGAGGCCTCCAGCGGTTCCCTGGGTCAGGGACTCAGTATTGCCCACGGCATGGCGCTGGCGATTCGGAACCGGCCGACGCCGCCGCGGGTCTATGTGTTGCTGGGGGATGGAGAGCTGCAGGAAGGCCAGGTCTGGGAGGCCGCCATGAGCGCCGGGCACTATCGAACCCATAATCTATGTGCCCTGGTGGACGCCAATGGATTGCAGTTGGATGGGGCCGTGCGGGACATCATGAACGTGGAGCCCATCGGCGATAAGTTCGCCGCCTTTGGCTGGAATACCATGGATATCGATGGACACGACATGGAGAAGATCCTTCAGGCCCTGGGCGAGGCGCGCGGCTGCCAGGATCGACCCACGGCCATCGTCGCCCGGACTGTCAAGGGCAAGGGGGTGTCCTTCATCGAAAACCAGGCCGCATGGCATGGAAAAGTGCCGAGCGATGAACAATTCCAGTTGGCGTTGGAAGAATTGAAGGGGGTTTGAAGAGCCGAGCCCGCGCCGATATAGAGGAAATCGATGTAACTCGTCATATACCCGTCGTACCTTATCCACAGAACCATCATTCACTTCGCGCGCCACTTCTTTCGGAAGGAATCCTCATGTGCTACCGGGGAATCGGCAGCTTACCGGAAAAAGTTGCGCACGGCGCATAATTCGGAGGTAATTGCCGTGTCCGGTACCAGAGTCTTGTCCACTCGCGCGGAATATGGCCGCACCCTTGTCCGTCTGGGGGAGCGAAGCCGGGATCTGATGGTCCTGGACGCTGATCTGTCCGGCTCCACCGGCACGGCGGCCTTTGCAAAACGTTTTCCGAACCGTTTCTTCAATATGGGGATCAGCGAGCAGGACCTCGTGTGTACCGCGGCGGGCATGTCCCTTGCCGGCAAGATCACCTTCGTATCCAGTTTCGCCATCTTCGCCACGGGCCGCTGTTGGGAGCAGATCCGCAATGCGGTGGCCCTGCCCGGCTGCAACGTCAACATCGTGGCGACCCACGCCGGCGTCACGGTGGGCAAAGACGGGGCATCCCATCAGGGTCTGGAGGATATCGCCGTCATGCGCGCCATTCCCACCATGACCGTGATCGTACCGTCCGACGCGGTGGCAACCCGCAAGGCGGTGGAGGCCGCGGCCTGGTTCGACGCCCCGGTCTACATTCGCCTCACCCGGGAGGAATTGCCGGTCATCTATTCCGACGAGCAACCGTTTCGCATCGGTGTCGGCACGCAAATGCAATCGGGAAAAGACGTGACCCTCTTTGCCGTCGGTTTGATGCTGCACTCGGCCCTCGATGCCGCCGACCAACTATCCAAAGAGGGCATTTCGGCACGGGTGGTGGATTTGGCGACCGTGAAGCCCGTGGATGAATATCTGGTCACCGAATGCGCCCGGGAAACGGGCTGCGTCGTCACGGCGGAAGAACATAATGTCTGTGGTGGGCTGGGCGATGCGGTGGGCGAGGTGTTGCTGCGTCGCCATCCGGTTCCCATGGAACGGGTCGCCGTGCGGGACAGTTTCGGGCGTTCGGGCGATCCGGCCGATCTGCTGGAGTATTTCGATCTGACGCCGGCGGCTATCGTGGCGGCGGCAAGACGCGCCATAGAACGTAAAAGATAGTGGGAATAACCATCGAACGCGAAGGTTGGCGCCGCCCACGGCAGCGACTCCTGATTATTGTTCCCATTACAATCAAAAGGTTCTTTCACAACCGGAGACAGCCGGAACCGAAAAGACTGACATTTACACCATCGAAACCGGCAACTGTCAGATCAAGAGTCCGTCCTACCACAAAATAATACCCCCTATGTCTGTCACTTGAGTTCGACCCTCGGAATATACCGTGGCCGTGATGATGATCGTGCTCATTGCCATAACCATGGCCATGACCGGAACACACACAGTCATGGTCGGACGATAGCTCCACCAACGAACCATCCGGCAGAAATGGCCTTATCCGGATCGGTCTCCAGGGGTGACTATTGCACGAATACCTTTTGGGGCCATTTTTTGCCGCATCCCCCCATGCCGCCGGTGATAAATACATCGACCACATCTAGGGGATGGGGTTCCCCCTTGGAATGTTCGTAGAGTGATTGCTCCTTAAAGAAGCTGTTTGGAAATTCGCAATCTACCGCAGCGGCGCCCGAATTGCGTCCTGCCGCGTCGCGACGGAGGCGAAGTTTGTTATGTGCTTGGGCGTCGTGTAGTCCACTACAATCCTTATTTTCGCCCCCATCGCGCCTTCCAGGAGTCACAATCGGAGCGCCACCTCGCTACGATGCGAATTTCCAAACAGTTTCTAAGGGTAACTCCAACAGCTTTTTGTCTTTCACTGTGGGCGGTGAATCTTGTGTGATCTCGTAGATCCGGAATTTTCCGCACATGCCGGCGTGCCCGGTAATTTCATGACGATTTTGGCTTGTGATGGCAATTTTCACATTATTGCTCCGTAATGATTTCACGCACAAAAATCATAGGCTTTATAATAGCCATATTTTTGGGTTTCCGATAAGACAAGCGTAAGTTGTCGGTTTGATAATTTTGGTGGGCATCCGGCGATTGGTTCCGCTTTCAACGCATCCAAACCACCATAATGGTATTTTGTCAAACATTTGTAAACTGTGCTAGGATTTAAGTCTGGAGCTTTTCTTAATATTTCAGGACTTTCCCCGTCCGGCATCCACCGGATAGCTCTTAATTCTTAAGTTCTTCCTAATGTCTTATAAGGTAACTTACGAGCATCATTTTTCCGCTGGCATTTCATGCTTACCGCCTACATCTATAAATAAAAAATTAGATTGTAAAGTTTGGTTGATTTTTATGAAGGTAATCGTCAATTAAAGGATCTTAACTCGCTATGATACGCCGTCTCAGAGGTGTCTTTTCCGATGACTTGTCGATTGATCTCGGTACCGCCAATACCCTGATCTATGTCCGTGGAAAGGGAATTGTTTTAGACGAACCTTCTGTCGTTGCCATCCGTAATGAACGCGGTAGCGGTTCCGGACAAAGCATCGCCGCCGTCGGGAAGAAAGCCAAGCAGATGCTTGGCCGCACGCCGGGACACATTATTGCCATCCGCCCTCTTAAAGATGGCGTGATTGCGGAATTTACCGTAACCGAAAAAATGCTCCAGTATTTTATCCACAAGGTGCATGAAAATCGGTTTCTTCGTCCCAGCCCCCGTGTGCTGGTGTGTGTCCCTTGTGGTTCCACCCAGGTGGAAAGGCGAGCCATTCGTGAATCCGCGTTAGGTGCCGGGGCCAGGGAGGTCTATTTGATCGAAGAACCCATGGCGGCGGCTATTGGTGCGGGCCTTCCCGTCAGCGAAGCGAGCGGTTCCATGGTGTTGGATATTGGCGGCGGCACCACGGAAGTGGCGGTAATTTCGCTCAACGGCATCGTGTATTCCGAATCGGTCCGCATCGGAGGCGATCGTTTCGACGAGGCCATTACCAGTTATGTACGCCGTAATTATGGTACGTTGATTGGGGAGGCAACCGCCGAACGTATCAAGCACGAGATCGGTTCCGCGTATCCTGGCAATGAGGTCATGGAGCTCGAAGTGCGGGGACGAAATCTGGCCGAAGGAATTCCGCACAATTTTATCCTGAACAGCAACGAAATTCTCGAAGCCTTGCAAGAGCCCCTGTCGGGTATTGTCAGCGCCGTGAAAACCGCTCTTGAGCAAACGCCACCGGAACTGGGCGCGGATGTGTCGGAAAGAGGAATGGTGTTGACCGGGGGAGGGGCCCTATTACGCGATTTGGATCGGTTGCTGATGGAAGAGACCAGTATTCCGGTACTCATTGCCGACGAGCCGTTGACCTGTGTAGCACGCGGTGGTGGGCGTGCCCTGGAAATGGTGGATGAGAAGGGAATAGATATCTTTGCACCGGAGTAGAAACTATGAAGGACCGCCATCGGTTATCCTCCAGGTTTTTAGCAGCCGGAG